>PLEH01000159.1 GCA_003136395.1 Phenylobacterium sp. | reverse complement strand
GCACGACCGAGTGGGCGCACGGCCTGGCCGCGGACGATCCCTTCGTGACCCGGATTACCAGGAATGTGTTGCGGCGGTTTCTATCTGAGCACTGATTAAAACCCGCTCATCCCCGCGAAAGCGGGGATGAGCGGAATTTGGGAGGGAGCCTTGCGTCTGGCGTGGTGGCGCGGCGCGTTCAGGCGTCGATCAGCGCTTTCGCGATCTCGGCCAGGGCCAGTGCCGGCGCGGGGTCGAAGCCGTCGGTCAGGCGCCAGGCCGCCGATATGCCGGCATGGGCCAGGGTCCAGTGCAGCAACCGCCTGGGCTCCAGCCGGGCGACGGCGGCGATGACCTCGATCTGACGCGCCAGCCGGCCGGGCTGCAACGCCAGGGCCGGGTCCGGATTGCAAAGCGTCGTGGCGTATTCGTAGGTGCGCTCGCCGAGCAGGCCCTTGGGGTCGATGACCAGCCAGCCGCGATCGCCGCCGTCGAGCACGTTCTCGTGGTGCAGGTCGCCGTGCAGGACGACCACGTCGCGGGGATCGGCAAACAGCGCCTGCGCGGCCGCCAGCGAAACGTCGAAGATGCCGCCATGGGCCGCCGCGGCCGGGGCCAGCGCGCGGAACCACCGCGCCAGAGGGATCAGCGTCCTGGGCGGCGGCTGGGCGCGCGGGGCGTGCAGCCGGTCGCCGACCGCACAGATGATCCGCGAGGCCTCGTCGTCGCCGCCGGCCCGCGCCATCTCGGCCAGGGACCGCGTCGCGGGCAGCCGCTCAAGCAGCAGCGCCCCGCCCTCCCGCGCCAGCACTCGGGCCGCGCCGTCTCCCGCCAGCCAGGCCATGACCGCGCCGCCGGCCATCTCATGCTCGGCGGTGGTGACTTTCAGGATGGCGGGCTGGCCCGCCTGCCGCACGTGGATCAGCCAGTTCCCGTTGTAGTGCGTCCGGAACGGCTCACCGTCAGGTGCGAGCCCCCAGCGGTCGAGCCACGGCGCGAAGGTTGTCAAGTCCCCCATCCGTGCCAATGCTCTGGACTGAAAGGCCGCAGCAATACGGCAGACGCATCCTTAACGGGCTGTTAAGGATCGCGAATCACCCCATTGTCACAATCGGTTTCCGACCACAAGGACCCGAAAATGACGCGAATGGACCTAGTTACCTTCTTGGCGAACGATGTCGCGGATTCGGTTCTCAAGACAACCCGCCTCTCGAAATACACGTCCAGCACCAGCGGCAGCGACTACTACTGGGCGCTGAAGAAAGGTGCGGCCAAGGTCTTCCTCGATGGCCTGAGCTACGATCAAGCGGTCAGCGTCGTCATGAGCAACATGACCGTGCCGCACCAGCGGAGCCACAATCAGTTGGCCCTCAAGGCTCTCTACTCCTGGAAGCTGGCCAACCCCGGTGAGCCGCTTGATCCGCCCATCGGGGCGTTCGCCGGTCCGAAGGGTGAACTGATCATCAAGCTCGAGCCCGCCTTCGGCCTTTGCATCAAGGGAAAGAAAACTGCCTTCGTTCCCTGGCCGCTGAAGGACTTCCGGCTCAATGCGAAAGTGGCGGGAATGGGCATCTATCTCCTTGAGCAGGGCCTGAAGAAGGGCGACTACGCCGACTGGAAATTCTGCATGATCGACCTCGTCAGCGGCGACGTCTTCAATCGCACGCACAAGGACACGGCAAAGGCGGTCGACTTCGCCCTGCGCACCCAGGAAGAGCTTCTCATCTCGTTCAAGGACGCCGCCTAAAGCCCCTAGAGCGGAATGTTGTCGTGCTTCTTCCAGGGGTTGGTGAGCTGTTTGCCCTTGAGGTTCTTCAGCGCCCGCACGATCCGCCGCCGCGTGCCGTGGGGCATGATCACGTCGTCGATGTAGCCGCGGGAGGCGGCGACGAAGGGGTTGGCGAACCTCGCCTTGTACTCGGCCTCGCGCTCGACGAGCTGCTCGGGCGTCTGGTTGCGGAAGATGATCTCCACCGCCCCCTTCGAGCCCATGACCGCGATCTCGGCGGTGGGCCAGGCGTAGTTGATGTCGCCGCGGATGTGCTTGGAGCTCATCACGTCATAGGCCCCGCCATAGGCCTTGCGGGTGATCAGCGTGATCTTCGGCACCGTGGCCTCGGCGAAAGCGAAGAGCAGCTTGGCGCCGTGGCGGATCAGGCCGCCCTGCTCCTGTTTGGTGCCCGGCATGAAGCCCGGCACGTCGACGAAGGTGATCAGGGGGAATTCGAAGGCGTCGCAGAAGCGCACGAAGCGCGCGGCCTTGCGGCTGGCGTCGATGTCCAGCACCCCCGCCAGCACCTGCGGCTGGTTGGCGACGATGCCCACCGGCTGGCCGTCGAGGCGCGCGAAGCCGCAGACGATGTTCTTGGCGTAGTCCGGGCTGATCTCGAAGAAGTCGGCCTCGTCCACGACCTTCAGGATCAGCTCCTTCATGTCGTAGGGCTTGTTGGGATTGGCCGGGATCAGGGTGTCGAGGCTGGGTTCTTCGCGCTCGGGCTCGTCGAAGCTCTCGCGCACCGGCGGCTTTTCGCGGTTGGAGAGCGGCAGGAAGTCCACCAGCCGGCGGACCTGGGTGAGCGCCTCCAGGTCGTTCTCGAAGGCGCCGTCTGCGACGCCGGACTTCAGCGCATGGATGCGGTAGCCGCCCAGCTCCTCGTGGCTGACCTCCTCGTGGGTGACCGTGCGGACCACGTCGGGGCCGGTCACGTACATGTAGCTNNGTGTCCTTCACCATGAAGATGAAGTCGGTGATGGCCGGGGAATAGACGTCGCCGCCGGCGCAGGGGCCCATGATCACGCTGATCTGCGGGATGACGCCCGAAGCCAGGGTGTTTTCCAGGAAGATGTCGGCGTAGCCGGCCAGGCTCTCGACACCCTCCTGGATGCGTGCGCCGCCCGCGTCGAAGAGGCCGATGATCGGGGCGCCCATCTTCAGCGCCTGGCGCTGCACCTTGAGGATCTTCTGGGCGTGCGCGCCCGAAAGAGACCCGCCGAACACCGTGAAATCCTTGGAGAAGACGAAGACCACCCGGCCGTTGATGCGACCCCAGCCGGTGATCACGCCGTCGCCCGGGATCTTCTGGTCGGCCATGCCGAAGTCGGTGGCGCGGTGCTCGACGAACATGTCGAACTCCTCGAAGGAACCCTCGTCGAGCAGCAGGTCGACGCGCTCGCGCGCGGTCAGCTTGCCCTTGGCGTGCTGGCTGGCGATCCGCCGCTCGCCGCCGCCGACGCGCGCCTCGTCACGGCGCTTTTCCAGCTCTTCGAGGATTTGCTTCACGCCAGCCTGCCCTTCCCTGCCCAATCTTAGGCGTATGGAGGGAAGGGGTAGAGCGCGGCCGCCAGCGTGGCAAGGTCGCCGCTCAGGCGGTGGCGGCGGTCTCGAGCAGGCGCTGGCGAGCGACCTGCAGCCGCTGGACGGAGGCCGGCGATCCGGGCGCCGTCTGGGCGGCGTCAAGGCTGACGATCAGCTGGTCCAGCACATGGACCGTGCGAAGGCAGGCCAGGGGCGCGGAGCCTTGGGTTTCATGCTCCTGCGCCTCGATCAGCGCGGCCATGGCAGCCGGCGCGAGCGCCATCGCTGAGACGGTGTGCCGCGGGGCGGGTTGCGGGCGGTCGCGGGAGATCGGGGCGGCCGGAACAGGCATGACCGCGCCGGCTGAGGCGGGGCGCGCCTGTACCAGATTGAGACTGCCGAAAGACGCGACCGCCGCGACCACTTGGCTTGGCTCCGCTCCATTCCGGCACAGGGGCCGTGGATTCGGACCTATCGGGGCAAATTTCGGACCGGCCGCGGCCGCGCGGCGCTCAGCCCGACGGCGGCGGGGGCAGGACCGTCGCCGCGGCGAGCCCTTTCGCATTGCCAACGAAGGCCACGCCGCCGCGCAAATGAACCAGGTTCTCGCTGCGAAGCTGCCGCAGGACGCGGTTCAGATGCACGACGCTGACGCCGAGCGCGTCGCTGATGGTTTCCTGAGTCAGCGGCAGGGCGAAGCTCGCCGCGTTGTCCGCGCCGCTGCGCCGCTGCATCTCCAGGATGAAGTGCGCGACCTTCTCATGCGCCATCAGCCGCCCCAGCCGGACCATATGCTCCAGGCGCCGGGCGTCTTCCTCCTTCTCCGTGGCGCGGATCGCCCGCCAGAGACCGTGCGGCGAAGCCTCGCGCGCCGCATCGATGAAGGCGCCGGCGTCGACGGTCTCCACCGAGGTCAGGGCGACGACGGTCTGGCGGGCCTGGCCATCGACGGCGGAGCCGGAGCCGAAGCCTTCGCCGGGCAGGACGAAGTCGAAGATCTGCCTGCGCCCGTCGCGCAGCACGCGCTGGCTGCACGCCCAACCTGAGAGCAGAAACTGGGGCGCCGCGGAGCGGCCCTCCGCGAACAGGGTGGTCCCTGGCCGCCAGCGCTTTCGCCGGCTGATCAGGTCGCGCACCGCATCGATCTCGTCGAGCGCGAGTGCAGTGAACCGGCCAAGCCTGCGCAGCAGCGGCGCGGCCACGGCCGGATTTTCCCTGGCGACGGTGCGTGAAGCGGGCCCGATGTTCGGTTGTTGGATCTTCGGAGCGAGGTCAACCACGCTCTGCACAGGTCCGGCGGCGTCCAAAGGCCCCGTGCGTCAACTGAACCATGCGCCACTCGCCCAGTGCCCCGATTCCGAAGTTCGCAAGCGCTTGCGGCCGGCGCCGGGCGAACTTCGGGATCGATAAGGACACTGGCAAGCCTATGTTTCTAGTGTGCTTCTTTGGATTTGAAGTTCGCTCAGCGCGTGGCCCTGAATGAAGCGAACTTCAAATCCAGCACACCAGCGTCGCAAGAGACTCGCATTCCGCCCGCGCGTCTGTCCGCTACCCGAAATAGCCGGGCTGATGAAATGATCCCGCACGCCGCAGGAGCCGCGAATTCGGCGTCCCGCGTGCCGCCGGCGGGACTATGTCGATTGCCAAACACACTATGTTGATAATTGTTGCAAAATCTGAGTTCCCAAAAATATTGTTCCGAAGCTCTACCGTAAATTCATGAATTCGACGATTAGGCTTTCAATTCTTCGGCAATACCTTCAAGAAGAGGATGTTCGGGGATTTGTCCTGGGCAGCCTCGGAGCCCGAGTGAAACTCCTGAACTTCTTTCTATCGGCCCTCACGTCCGACGATCTGGCGGCATTGTCGCCCGGCATGACCGAGGTGGTCCTTGGGGTCAGCGACGTTCTCTTTGAGCCGGGCCACCAGCCAGACGCGATCTACTTCCCCGGCGGCGCCTGCGTTTCCATCGTCACCATCCTGGCGGACGGCCGGACCGTCGAGAACACCACCGTGGGCCGCGAGAGCGCCGCGGGCCTGATCGAGGCGATCACTGACCGGCCCGCCACGGCGCGGGCTTTCGCCCAGATCGGCGGCGGCGCCATGCGGATACCGGCCGCCCTGTTCCGCGCCCGGATGCTGCAAAGCCCCGCGCTTGCCCAGCTCATCCTGCTTCACGTGCGCGCAAACGGCGTTCAGGCCGAGCAGGGCGTCGCCTGCAACGCCGCCCACGACGTGCCGGCCCGGCTCTCGCGCTGGCTCCTGATGACCCAGGACCGGGTGGGCTCGAAGACCTTCCCGCTCACTCAGGACTACATGGCCGTGATGACCGGCGTGCAGCGCTCGACGGTCAGCCTGGCGGCTAGTGCGCTCAAGAAGCGCGGGGTGATCGACTATTCCCGCGGCCTCGTCACCATCCAGGACCGCGCCGGCCTGCAGCGGCAGGCCTGCGAATGCTACGCCATCATTGGCTCGCAGTTCGAAGAGCTCCGCGCGACCGCCAACGACTAGGCGCGCGCGCCAAGCCCCTCGAACCACCGCTCCAGCATCGCCGCCTCGCCGCGCAGGCGGGCCGTGCGTTCGGCGGCCTCCGCGTCGACGCCCCACTTTTCCTCCTGCCAGGCCTCGTCGAGGCGGGACAGGTCAAAGGCCGCCTCCCCGGCCAGCCAGCCGCGCTGCAGCGCGATCGCCAGCACCGCCGAGCCGAATAGCGCCGCGCCGAACGTCAGGCCGGTGAGGCCGAAGTCGCCCAACTCCAGGGCGATGGCCCTGACCCTCGCCAGGGTGTCGGCGGGCTGGGCCTGGTGGACGACGCCGGCGGCGCGGACGAACCTCAGGCCCGCCTCGGTCTCGGCGCGATCGAGGACCGGCCCCCAGAGCCGCTGCTGCCGCTCCAGGAGGCCCGCCGGGGCGGTGGCGAAGTAACAGAGGAGGTCGGAGGCCGCGTAGTCGGCGATGGCCTGAGCGGTGGCCTCCCGCGCCTGCGGCACGGACTCGATGGCGGTGTTGACCAGGCGCGTGACGTGCATGCCCGCCAGATCCAGGGCGTCCCCCTGCGCACGCCATTCCTCGGCGACCTGATCGGCCAGCGCCGGGGTCGGCAAGATCACCTTCCCGCCCTTGGGACCGCGCAGGGCGCGACCGTCCAGCGTCACGGTAAAGCCGCCGTTCATCTGGGCGACAGAAACTCTGGCGTAGAACCGCTTTGGCTTGTCACCAGGTTCGTGAAATCCTCGCGCCAAGCTTGAGTAGCTCCCGTAACGTCCCGGCCCGGTCTGCGCCGCTTTTCGGTGACATGCAGGCCTGGAGGGACAAGCGCAAGGAGATCGACGCCGTGGCGCTTGCCGATCAGGACATGAGGGCCGCGATCGCGGTCACCCGTTTTGGCCTGGGGGCCAAGCCCGGCGAAATCGCCCTGGCCCGCCCCGATCCCCAGGGGTTCCTCAGGAACCAGATCCGCCGCTCCGGCGCCGACCAGCCGGCCGGCCCGTCGTCGACCAGCGCGCAACGCATGGCGGAGTTCCGCGAATATCAGCGCGAGCGCCGCGAGGTCCGCGCCGAGAAGGCCTCCGATGTCCGCCCGCCGGCCGCCGGCGGGGCCCTGGACGGCGCCAGCCCCGCCATGGCCGACGCGGCGCGGCCCAAGGCCGACGTCCGCGATCCGGTGAAGGTCGTCGGCGATATGCTGCGCCAGGACATCAGCTCCGATTTCACCGCCCGCGCCCAGCTCGGCGCCAGCACCGACGCCGGCTTCCGCGAGCGCTGGGCGCTGTTCTGGGCCAACCACTTCACGGTCTCGGCGACCAAGGCGATCACCGGCACGATCGTCGGGCCCTTCGAAGAGGAGGCCATCCGGCCCAACGTCTTCGGCCGGTTCGAGGACCTCCTGGGCGCGGCCGAGAGCCACCCGGCCATGCTGACCTATCTCGACCAGATCCAGTCGATCGGGCCGGACAGCCAGTTCGCTCAGATGAGCCGCGGAGGCGGTCCGCGCGGCGTGGGCGCGCGGCTGCAGCCGGCGGTGCAGCGCAACGTGGGCCTGAACGAGAACCTCGCCCGCGAGATCCTGGAACTGCACACCGTCGGCGTGAACGGCGGCTACAGCCAGGCCGACGTCACCGAATTCGCCCGCGCTATGACCGGCCTCTCCATCGGCGGCGAGCGCGACGCGGCCTATGGCGTCGCCATCTTCCGCGGCCAGGCGCACGAGCCTGGCGAGCGGACCGTGATGGGCGTGCGCTACGACCAGCGCGGCAAGGAGCAGACCAACGCCATCCTCCTCGATCTCGCCGCCAAGCCACAGACCGCGCGGTTCATCTGCGGCAAGATCGCCCGGCATTTCGTAGCCGATGACCCGCCGCCGGCCCTGGTGGCGCGCCTGGAGGCCGCCTGGACCTCGTCCAAGGGCGACCTCTCCCAGGTCGCCGAGACGCTGATCGCCGCGCCCGAGGCCTGGAACCCGAGGCCCGAGAAATTCAAGACGCCCTACGAGTTCATCGTCTCCAGCTTCCGCGCCGCCGGCGGCCAACCCGGCAATTTCCAGCAGTTCGGACCGATCCTCACTGCACTCGGCCAGAAGCCGTTTTCGGCCGCCTCGCCGAAGGGCTGGGCCGAGGACGCGCAGTCCTGGGCCGCGCCCGACGCCATCGTCAAACGCATGCAGTTCGCCCAGGCGTTCTCCGCCGGAGCGGTCCGTGATCGCGATCCCAAGGTTCTCGCCGCCGACGCGCTGGGCGAGCGCCTCACCCCCGACACCGCCATGGCCATCGCGCGCGCCGAATCGCGCGCCGAGGGCTTCGCCCTCCTCCTGATGAGTCCGGAGTTCCAACGCCGATGAACGCTGTGATGAATCCCTCACGCAGAGGCCTGCTCGCGACCGCGGCCGGCTTCGGACTTTCCCTGCAGCTCCTGGCCGTGCCCGCCACCGCCGCCGACAGCGCGCTGAACAAGAAGAAGATCATCGTGGTGATCTGCCGCGGCGGCATGGACGGGCTCTCCGTCGCGCCGCCGATCGGCGACAGCGAGTACCGCGGCCTGCGCGGCGCCTTGGCGCTCAACGACACCGCCCTGCCGCTCGACGGGACCTTCGCGCTGCACCCGCAGCTGACCGCGGTCCACGCCATGGCCAAGGCCGGCGAGGCGCGGATCGTGCCGGCCGTGGCCACCCCCGATCGGGCCCGCTCGCACTTCGAGGCCCAGGACGTCCTGGAGACCGGCGCGCCCGGCGTCTATTCGACCACCTCGGGCTGGCTGAACCGCACCGTGGAGACCCTGTCGGCGCACCGCCGGATCGACGCGCTCTCCATCGGCCCGACCGCGCCCCTGATCCTGCGCGGCAGGGCGCCCACCGCCTCGTGGTCGCCCGGCCGTTCGGTGGACGCCGAGGCTCGCCTGCCGACCCTGCTGCAGGACCTCTACCGCAACGACCCGCTGCTGGGCCCGGCGCTTGCCCGGGGCCTCGCCACCGAGACCATGGCCAAGGAGGCCACGGCGGGCCTCGACAGCGGCCAGCCGGCCATGATGGCCGGAAAGGGCGGCGGCCCCGACGCCCAGAGGGGGGGCGCGCAACAGGGCCGTGAAGCGGCGGCGACGCTCGGCAAGTCGCTGGCCGGCTTCATGCGCGAACCCGGCGGCCCGACCGTGGCCGCCATCTCGCTCGACGGCTTCGACAGCCACGCCAATCAGGCAGGTTTGCTGACCCAGCGGCTGGCCTATCTCGACGCGGTGCTGGACGGGGTGCACACCGGCCTCGGCCCGGAGTGGAAGAATACCGTGGTGGTGGTCGCCACCGAGTTCGGCCGCACGGCGCGGGCCAACGGCACCGGCGGCACGGACCATGGCACCGGCTCGACCGCCCTGGTGCTGGGCGGCGCGCTCAAGCCCGGCGGCATTGTCGGCGACTGGCCGACCCTCAAACAGCAGGCGCTCTTCGAGAACCGCGACGTGACGCCGACGCTGGACATGCGCGGCCTCTTCAAGGGCGTCCTGGCCGAGCATATGGGCGTCGATCGCGCCGCGCTCGACACCACCATCTTCCCCAGCAGCGCCACGGTGAGGCCGGCGCCGGGGCTGGTGTAGCGCCCTATTTCGGCACGGCGTCGAAGGCGACGGTCAGCCGGGTTTCGTCCGTCGTGAACGGAACCGTGCCGTGCCACATGTAGGACGGGAACAGCACCAGCCGGCCGGGCTTGGGCCGCACGAAGTGCGCGGGCGGCAGCGGCGGATCGGTGATGAAAGGCGGCTGGCCGAAGCGGATCCAGCCCTGCCGCTCGGCGCTGTCGAGAGCCGCGTCGGGCGTCTCCACATAGAAGGCCGACGACAGCCAGCCCTCCGGATGGAAGTGGTCGCGGTGGAAGCCGTTTGGCCTGAGGCGCACCGACCAGGCGCCCTGGATGCGATAGTCGAAGGTGTTGCGCCGGCGGAGCGGATCGGCGCCCTGGCCGAGCTTGGCCATGTGCGTGCGGATCGGCGCGTCGATCGCCTGGAAGAAAGCCTGCACCGCGGGCGCATTGGAACCGGTCAGCAGGTGCATCGACTGGCTGCCGTGGCGCAGCGACTGATTGGTGGGGTGCTGTTGATAAGAATGTACGTCTTTCAGGGCTTTACTGAGATCACTTAAGAACGCGTCCAGGCTCGGCCAGCCGTCCGGCGTCGCCAGGTCGTAGGCCCCGACGACGGAATCGTAGTCGCAGAGCTCGCCGTAGAGCGGATCGCCCGACGCCCGGGCCGCGGTGGCGGCCCAACCCCACAGGGACTGATCGTCCGGAAAGGTCGCCAGCGCGCCGCGCAGCTTGGCGAGAGCCTCGCCGGGACGGTTACGGGCCAGATCGACGATGGCGGAGTACTGGGTGACGCTGCGCGAGGCGCCATCCTCCGCCTCCGCAAGGCGGACATACCGTTCAGCCTCATCCAGGCGCTCCAGGCGCAGGGCGAACTCGGTGGCCGACAGCAGGATGAACAGGTCCCCCGGCATCTTTCGGCTCGCCGCCTCCAGGAGACCGGCCGCCCGTTCCACCTCGCCGGCCGCGTCGTAAAGCGTCGACTTGGCCATCAAGAGCGGGGTCGGCGGCGCGCCGGCGTGGAAGGCGGTATCCAGGACCGCATCAGCCGCGGCGACGTCGCCGCGCAGCATCCAGACGTAGTTGGCGTATTCCGCAGCCACTTCAGTGACCGCGGGCGCGCGCAGCAGGCTCTGCTTGTAGGCGTACTCCGCCCGCTCATGATTGCCTGTGGCCCTCAGTGCGCGGGCGTAGACCGCGAAGGTCTGCGGCGCATCCATGCCACGCGTGAAGGCCTGTTCGCAGGCCTTCACTGCCTCTGCCGCCCGGCCGAGATCGTCCAGGGTGGCGGCGTAGTTGTGCCAGGCGATGGGGCTCTCGGCGAAGCGGTCGATGGCCTGCAGGTCGAAGACGAGCGCCTCCTCGCGGCGACCCACCAGCTTCAGGGCGCCGGCGTGGACGGCGAGCGCCAGGTGGCTGGGCGCGGGCGCCGCCACCAGGTCCTCGGTCAAGGCGAGCGCCTGGGCGGTCGCGCCCTGCGCCATCAGGGCCTCGGCTCGCGCGATCGTGGCGGCTTCGCTCATCGGCGGGCCTTCCGGCCTGGGGCGGACCTGGAGGCGGGTTTGAAGGGGTCGGGATCGGCCTCGTGCTCGTCGAAGCCGAAGCGCTGGAAGCCGGCGCGCAGCTCCGCGCTGATGGGCGCCTCGAGGATCATCTGGCCGCGCGCCGGGTGAGCGATCACCAGCCGGCGAGCGTGCAGTTGCAGCTTCAGGGGTCCGGAGAGTTCCCCGGACGCCTCGGTCCCGTACTTGGGATCGCCCAGGATCGGATGGCCCATGGCCAGCATGTGGGCCCGAAGCTGGTGCGTGCGGCCGGTGTGGGGGCGCAGCGCCATCCAGGCGACCCGGTCGCCGGCCCGCGAGATGGTCACGAACTCGGTCTGGGCGGGCTCGGCCTTGGGATCGGCGGGATCGGCCGGCTGCACCATCTCGCGGTCGCCGACGCCCTTCTTGGCCAGCGGCAGGTCGAGCAGTCCCTCCCCGGGCTTGGGGAACCCGGCGACCAGCGCCCAGTAGGTCTTCTGCGCGCGGCGCTTGGCGAAGGCGCCGGCGAGCTTGGCGGCGGCGCCTGGCGACTTGCCCAGCACCAGGACGCCGGAGGTGTCACGGTCGAGCCGGTGAACGAGCCTGGGCCGCTCCAGCCCCTCGCCCCAGGCCGAGAGCAGCCGATCGATGTGCTTGGAGGTCTTGGTGCCGCCCTGGACGGCCAGGCCCGCGGGCTTGTTCAGCACCAGCACGTCGTCGTCCTCGTAGAGCACCAGCGACTTGGCGAAGGCGATCTCACGCGGGTCGAGGCCGTCCTTGTCTCGCGGCGGCGGGGCGTCAGGTAGCGGCGGCACGCGGATCTGGGCGCCGGCGGCCAACCGCGTCTCGGGCTTGGCGCGGCCGCCGTCGACGCGGATCTGGCCGGAGCGCGCGAGTTTCTGGATCTGGATGTGGTTCAGGTGCGGCCAGCGGCGCTTGAACCAGCGGTCCAGGCGCACACCGTCCTCGCCGGTGTCCACATAGAGGGTGCGGACCTCCTTCACGCCAGCAGCCGGCGCATCAGGAAAAGGCCGAGGAACAGGGCCCCGATCGACAGGGTGACGGACGCCAGGCTGTAGGCCGCCGCCAGGCTGTAGGTCCGGCGCTCGATCATCAGATAGGTTTCCAGCGAGAAGGCCGAGAAGGTGGTGAAGCCGCCCAGCACACCCACGCCCAGCAGCAGCCGCCACTTCTCCTGATCCGCGCCGCCACGAAGCGCCAGCACGCCGATGAGAACGCCCATCAGCAGACCGCCGATGAGGTTCGCGGCGAAGGTGCCGTAGGGAAGGCCGGGCCCGAGCGCCTTGAACAGCCGCACGCCCAGGAGATAGCGGCAGACCGCCCCGAACGCGCCGCCCGCGGCGACAAGGAGAAGATTCAGCATCGGCCCCTTATGCGACGACTGCCCGCCGCCGCAAAGGCCGTCGAGTGTGATGGATTTGAAGTTCGCATCATTCTGGGTCGCGCTCTGTTGCGAACTTCAAGTCCAAAAAAAGCACACTAGAAACATCTACTTGCTAGTGTCCTCATCGATTCCGAAGTTCGTCGGAGCCTGCCACAAGCGCTTGCGAACTTCGGAATCGGGACACTAGACGCGCGGGCCGATAGCCTGTCGCACGCCGCGAGCGTCGTAGACGTCGCCCTCCGGGGGCTTGGGACCCTTGCCCATCATCACTTCGAGCGTGGTGGTCAGCGACGGCCCGCCGCTCAAGGGGACGCCGGTGCTGAAGCTGCTGGCCACCGCGCTGTGACGGCCGAAGCTCACGCCGCCGACGCCGAGACTGAGGCTGGAGCCGGAATAGCCGGTCTGGCGGGTGCTCCGCTCGGTGATCCGGAACCAGTCGTAGCCGTCGGCTAGCGCCAGATCGGCCGTGCGCAGCAGGGCGTAGTCCTGCACCTGCCCGGGCGGGGCGCCGGGGCCGCCATGGAAGGAGACCCGGTAGCGGCCGGGCTCGATACGCATTTCTGAAAAACCCACCGCCTGGGGCCCGCTGGCGGGCTGGAAGCGGGTGGGTTCGGTCGCGCAGGCGGCGAGGGACAGGGCGGCCAGGGCGGAAAGGGTCAAGCGTTTCATCGGTCGGGGTCCGGTGGAAGACCGTTCGGGTTGCAGGAGCTTCCCCGATCAACGGCCCGTTGGCGACCCTGTTCCGTCGCCGTCAGGTTGGTCCCAGGCCGATGAACCGATACGCGGAAGCCAACTTGTGACCATGCTGCACCCCCTCCGCGAAACCCGTCCACAGTATGTGCTTTTCACCTGCCGCAAGCTTCACCGCGGCGGCGGTGACGGCCGCGCTCGGTCTGATCGCGATCTCACGCGGCAAGACTCTCAGGGATCTGCCGCTCGCGGCCACGCCGGTCCTCTTCGCGGCCCAGCAGGGCGTCGAGGGCTTCATCTGGCTCCGGATGCCCATGACCCCGCACGCGACGCTCACCGGCCCGCTGGTCCTGGCCTATCTCATCATCGCCCAGGCCTTCTGGCCGATCTTTTCGCCGGTGGCCATGTGGTGTCTCGAACCGGACGCCTCGCGGCGGCGCCTGATACCGCCCTTCATCGCCGTCGGGGCGGCCGTGTCGGGCTATATGCTTTGGGGCCTCCTCACCGGCGCGCCCGTCGCCTCCGTCGGGAACATGCACATCGTCTATGGCGCCGGCCAGGTCCACATGACGCTCGCCGGAGCCGGCTACCTGGCGGTGGTCACCCTGCCGCTGTTCATGTCGTCCTACCGCTCGGTCGTCATCTTCGGCGCGATCATCACAGTGGGCTCGCTGGTCGCCTATGTGGCCTATCTCACGGCCTTCCCGTCGGTGTGGTGTTTCTTCGCGGCCATCGCCAGCATGGCGGTCATCGGCCATTTTGAAGTCGTTCGGCGACGGTCGCCTCGACCGGTCCCGGCCTGAACCCGGGGGCTAGCCATCGAGACGCAGCGCGGCGATCAGACCCGCCATGTCGGCCGGCACGGGCGCCTCCAGGCGCTTCTCGCCGCCGGACGGATGCGGGAAGGTGAGCGCCGCGGCGTGCAGCATCAGGCGCGGAACGGCGTGGCCGCCGACCACCAGGGCGCCACCATAGCGTGCGTCGCCGGCGATCGGCCGGCCGATATGGGCCAGGTGGACGCGGAGCTGGTGCATGCGCCCGGTTTCCGGGTCCAGTTCCAGCAGCGCGGCTCCAGGGGCCTCGGAGAGGGTCCTGTAACGGCTGCGCGCGGTCTCGGCGTCGGCGTGGTCGGGCGCACAGACCCGCATATAGGCCTCGCGGCCCTGTTCGTCGCGGCGCAGAGGGACGTCGATGACCCCGGTCCTGGGCTCCGGCGCGCCGGGCGTGACGATGGCGCGATAGGTCTTGGCGAACCTGCGGCCCATCATCGCCTTGCCGAGGAAGCCGGCCGCGGGCTTGGTCCGGGCGGTGAGGATCACGCCGGAGGTGTCGCGGTCCAGGCGGTGGATCAGCCGGGGCCTGGCCTTGCCGGGCCTGGCGAAAGCCCAGAGCAGCTCGTCCAGCGTATGGACCTGCCCTCGCCCGCCCTGGCTCGACAGGCCCGCGGGCTTGTTGAGCGCCAGGATGTCGGGGTCTTCATAGATCACCAGGCTCCGGACGAAGGCGATCTCGGCGGGGGTGAGCTTGATCTCTGGTCTTCCCCTCCCCTTCATGGGGAG
>PLEH01000196.1 GCA_003136395.1 Phenylobacterium sp. | reverse complement strand
GCAAGCGCGTGTTGCTCGATGACGGCGACGCGCTGCCCTATGACACGCTGATTCTAGCCACCGGCGCGCGGCACGCGTATTTCGGCCATGACGAATGGGAGCCGTTCGCGCCGGGCCTGAAGACGCTGGAAGACGCCACCACGCTGCGGCGGCGCATTCTGGTGGCCTTCGAACGCGCCGAGCGCGAGAGCGATCCGCAGCGGCGCGCCGCACTTTTGACCTTCGTCATCGTCGGCGCCGGGCCCACAGGCGTCGAGCTGGCCGGAACCATCGCCGAACTGGCGCGCAAGACCCTGCCCCCGGATTTCCGGAACATCGACACCGGCGAGGCGCGGATCGTGCTCATCGAAGCCGGCCCGCGGGTTCTGGCGGGCTATCCTGACGACCTGTCCGACTACGCCCAGCGCTCGCTTGAGGCGCTGGGTGTCGAGGTCCACCTGGGGCGGGCCGTCTCGGACTGCACGGCCGACGGCGTGGCCTACGGAGACCGCCGGCTGGCGACCAAGACGATCCTGTGGGCGGCCGGCGTGCGGGCTTCGCCCGCCGCCGAATGGCTCGGCGCGACGGCCGACGGGGCCGGACGCCTGGAAGTCCTGTCCGACCTGACGGTTCCGGGCCGTCCGGAGGTGTTCGCCATCGGAGACACGATCACCGTGGCGGCTTCCGATGGAAAGCCGGCGCCGGGCATCGCGCCCGCCGCCAAACAGGAGGGGCGATATGTGGCCGACGTCATCAGGGCGCGGCTGCGCGGCGCGGCTGCGCCCGCACCGTTCCGGTACCGGCATCAGGGAAGCCTCGCCCAGATCGGCAAGCGGCGCGCGGTCATCGACTTCGGCTGGATCAAACTGCGCGGAGCCCTGGCCTGGTGGCTATGGGGCGGCGCCCACATCTACTTCCTGATCGGCGTCAGGACCCGGCTCAGCGTCGCCATCAACTGGCTGTGGATCCACGCCCGCGACCAGCGCAGCGCGCGGCTGATCACCCAGGGCTCGCCGCATGCCGGCGGCCGGCGTTAGGTCTCGACGAAGGCCCGTTCCAGCACGAAGTCGCCCGGACTGGCGATGGAGCCCTCCTCGTAACCGAGGTCGAGGAGCTGCTGCTTCAGGTCGGCCAGGACCGAGGGGCCGCCGCAGAGCATCACCCGGTCCACGGCCTTATCGAACGGCGGATTGCCGAGGTCGCGGAACAGCTGGCCGGAGGCGATGAGGTCGGTGATCCGGCCCTGGGTCTTGAAGGGCTCGCGCGTCACGGTCGGGTAGTAGCGCAGCTTGTCGCCGATGATCTCGCCCAGAATCTCGTCCTTGGGCAGCTCGGCCTCGAACAGCTCGCGGTAGTTGAGGTCGGCGACATTGCGCACCGTGTGGGTGACGATCACCTGGTCGAACCGCTCGTAGACCTCCGGGTCGCGGGCCAGCGACAGCCAGGGCGCGAGGCCGGTGCCGGTGCCCAGCATGTAGAGCCGCTTGCCGGGCCTGAGGCCGTCCAGCACCAGAGTGCCGGTAGGCTTTCGGCCAACCAGGACCTGGTCGCCCACCTTCAGGTGCTGCAGGCGCGAGGTGAGCGGGCCGTCGGGCACCTTGATCGAATAGAACTCCAGCTCCTCGTGCCACGAGGGCGAGGCGATGGAATAGGCGCGCACCAGGGGCTTGCCGTCTTCCTTCTCCAGCCCGACCATGACGAACTGGCCGCTGGAGAACCGCAGGGCGGGATCGCGGGTCGTGCGGAACGAGAACAGGCTCTCGGTCCAGTGCTGGACCCAGGTCACGGTCTCGACGAAGAAGGCGCCCCCTGCCTTGGTCGGATTGGCAGCTTTCACGGGCGCAGGCGCGGGCGCGAGGGAGATGTCATTCATCGGGGTGTCTACGCTCTCTAGCTCGGCGTCAAATGTCGCCGCCGACATTGCTCACCGCGCCCGGGGCGCGGGCGACGTGGATGCCGCACTCGGTCTTTTCGGAATCCGCCCAGCGGCCGGCGCGAATATCCTGGCCGTTCTCGACGGGCCTGGTGCACGGCCAGCAGCCGATCGACGGGAAGCCCTGGGCCACCAGCGGATGGGCCGGCAGCTCGTGGTCGGCCATGTAGGCGTCGAGGTCCTCGTGGGTCCAATTGGCCAGCGGATTGAACTTGATCTGGCGCCCTGCCTGCTGGACCACCGGGAGCGACAGGCGCGCGCCGCCGTGGAAGCGCTTGCGGCCGGTGATCCAGCCCTCGAACCCGGCGAGCGCCTTGTCCAGCGGGATCACCTTGCGGATCTCGCAGCAGGCGTCGGTGTCGGTCTGCCACAGCTTGGCCTCGGGGTCGGCGGTGGCCAGGTCGTGGTAGGCCGGGCGCAGGTCGCGCACGTCGGCCAGAGCGAGCTTCGCGGCGAGCTGGCGGCGGTAGTCAAGGGTCTGGCCGAACAGCATGCCGGTGTCGAGAAACAGCACCGGCATGTCCGGCTTCACCTTGGAGACCAAGTGCAGCAGCACCGCCGATTCCGCCCCGAAGGAGGAGACCAGCGCCAGCCTGTCGCCGAAGGTCTCGACGGCGGCCTCCAGCACGGTGCGCGGATGGGCATGGCGCAGCTCGGCGTCCAGGCGCGCGGCCAGCGTCAGATAACGGTCCGTCGTATCGTAGGCCAAGCTCACTCTCCCCGCTCCACGAAGGCCGGCGAGCGGGCGTCGGAAGAGCGTTGGTACGCGTGGCGGAAGCGCTGGCTGGCCCTTCGCCAGTCTTCCAGGGTCGAGCCGTCCGCCGGCTCGAAGGCGGTGAACCCGCAGCGGGCCATGTAGCCCGCCTGCTCGCGAAGCACGTCGCCCACGGCGCGCACCTCGCCCCTGAATCCGAACCGCTCGCGCAGCAGGCGCGCGTAGCTGTAGGCCCGGCCGTCGCCGAACTTCGGGAAGGCGAGCGCCACCACGGCCAGTTGCGGCAGGTCGTAGGCGAGCGCCTCGACCTCCTCGTGGCTCTCCAGCCGCACACCCACGGCGCGGCCCTCGCCCATCAGGGCCTCGCCCTCGGCCTGGAAACGGGTGAGCGAGATGATCACGTCGCCGGGCGGGACGGACTGCTCGTCGCCGACCGCGGTGAAGGGGTCCTCGGCCAGCGAGAAGACGCCGGCCTCAAGCCTAATGAACATCGGCATAGACCGCCTCCTTGAAGGGGGCGACGCCGGTGCGCCGGAAGGTGTCGAGGAAGCGCTCGCCGGACTGGCGTTCACGCAGATAGGTCTCGACCAGGGTGTCCACCGCCTCGGCCACCTTGTCGTAGGGCAGAGCCGGCCCGAGCGCCTGGCCGACGGCGGCGTCTTCCGCGGCCGAGCCGCCGAGGGTGAGCTGATAGAATTCCTCGCCCTTCTTATCGACGCCCAGGATGCCGATGTGGCCCACGTGGTGGTGGCCGCAGGCGTTGATGCAGCCCGAGATCTTGACCTTCAGTTCGCCGACGAGCTCCGCCCGGTCGGGATCGGCGAACCGCTCGGCGATGTGCTGGGCGACGGAAATGGCCCGGGCGTTGGCGAGCGCGCAGTAGTCGAGGCCGGGACAGGCGATGATGTCGGAGACCAGGTTCATGTTCGGCGTGGCGAGGCCGGCCTCAGCCAGCGCCGCCCAGACCGCCGGGACATCGTCCAGCCTCACGTGCGGCAGGACCAGGTTCTGCTCGTGGGTGACCCGGATGTCGTTCTGGCCGAAGCGTTCGGCGAGGTCGGCCACCACCTCCATCTGCTCGGAAGTGGCGTCGCCCGGCGTGGCGCCGATGGCCTTCAGCGAAATCTCGACGATGGCGTAGCCGGCGACCTTGTGCGGCTTCAGGTTGTTGCGCGCGAAGCGGGCGAAGGCCGGGGTGCGGAGCCTAGCCGCCTCGAAGGTCTCCGACACCGAAGGCAGGGTCTCGAAGCTCTTGGGGACGAAGGCGCCGCGGATACGGGCGAGTTCGGTGTCGGGCAGATCTGCGCCGGCGCCATTCTTCTCCCACTCGGCCTCCACCTGGGCGGCGAACTCCTCGCGGCCAAGGGCGGCCACCAGCACCTTGATGCGGGCCTTGTGGATGTTGTCTCGGCGGCCGTGGCGATTGTAGACCCGCAGGATCGCCTCCAGGTAGGAGAGCAGCCGCGTGGCCGGCAGGAACTGGCGGATCGTCTGGCCGATGTAGGGCATGCGCCCCAGGCCTCCGCCGACCATCACCTCAAAGCCCAGGGCGCCGTCGCGGGAGCGTTTCAGGTTGAGGCCGATGTCGTGGGTCTTGGCCGCCGTGCGGTCCTTGGCGGCCGCGGTGACCGCGATCTTGAACTTCCGCGGCAGCCAGTTGAATTCCGGATGAACGGTGGACCACTGGCGGATCGCCTCGGCCCAGACGCGGGGGTCGTCGATCTCCTCGGAGGTCGCGCCGGCATAGGGATCGGCGGTGACGTTGCGGATGCAATTGCCGGAGGTCTGGATGGCGTGCATGTCGACGCTCGCCAGGTGATCCACGATGTCCGGCGCGTCGCTGAGCTTGATCCAGTGGAACTGCAGGTTGGTGCGGGTGGTGAAGTGGCCGTAGCCCTTGTCGTAGGTGCGCCCGATCCAGGCGAGCTTGCGCAGCTGGGTCGGATTCAGCGAGCCGTAGGGCACCGCGATCCGCAGCATGTAGGCGTGGAGCTGCAGATAGAGCCCGTTGCGCAGACGCAGCGGCTTAAACTGATCCTCGGAAAGCTCGCCCGCAAGCCTTCGCGCCACCTGCTCGCGGAACTCCGCGGTGCGGTCGGCCAGGAAATCCTTGTCGATGGAATCGTACCGGTACATCGCGCCCTCTACTTGCGCTTGATCAGGTCGACGCGGCCCGTGGAGCGGGCGGCGCCGTGGGCGTGCAGCAGGGCATCGATGGTGGCCCCGCCTTCAGTCTGCTTGCCGTGCGGCAGGTTCGACGGGCCGAGCGCGCGGATGCGTTCGCGGTAGCTCTGCGGCGCCCAGAGGCCCGCGGATTCCATCAGATCGATAAGGTAGGGCTCGACCACCACCGTGGGCTGGTTCTTCGCGTGGCCCTCGGCGGCTTCGCCGGCCGGATCGTCAGGCGCGAAGAGGTCGGCGTCGCCGAACTGCTCCACCCACTGACCCTTGCGCCAGAAGACGACCTCGCCGTCGGTGAGGCGATTGGCGGTGAGCGCCCTCATGCCCGCGCCTCCTGCAGCAGGTTTTCTATCTGCTCGCCCCCGCCGGCCTCAGCCAGGGCCATGGCCTCGCCGACGATCAGCAGGGCCGGGCCGCTGAGCCCTGAGGCGGCGTCCGCGAGATCCGACAGCGTGGTGACGATGCGGCGTTCGTCAGGGCGGCTGGCGTTCTCGACAATCAAGGCCGGGGTCAACCCCGCCCGGCCGGCGGCCATCAGGCGCCCGGCGATCGGGGCGGCGTGCGACAAGCCCATGTAGATCACGACGGTCTGGTTGGGTCGGGCGAGGCTCTCCCAATCCAGGTCCGGCTCCGCGCCGTTCGAGGCGTGGCCGGTGACGAAGGTGACGGCCTGCGCGGAACCCCGATGGGTCAAGGGCGCGCCGGCGTTGGCGCTGGCGGCCAGGGCGGCGGTGACGCCGGGAATGATCTGGCAGTCGACGCCGGCCGCCCGGCAGGCCTGAAGCTCCTCGCCGCCGCGTCCGAAGATGAAGGGGTCGCCGCCCTTCAGCCGCACCACTGTCAGGCCCTCCAGCGCGAAGGCTGTCAGCATGCGGTTGATCTCGTCCTGGCTGTAGGAGTGGCGCGACTTGCGCTTGGCCACCGAGATCCGCCGGGACGAGGCCGGCGCCAGGACGAGAATCTCGTCGGTCACCAGGCCGTCGTGGACGATCACGTCCGCCGTCTGCAGGACCTTCAGGGCCTTGATCGTCAGGAGCTCCGGGTCGCCGGGGCCCGCGCCCACCAGCCAGACGACGCCAGGCGCGGTGCTGGAGGTCTTCCCGCCGCCCAGCACCACCAGCCGGCTCGCGCGTCCCGAACTCACACCGAACTCACATCACGCCGCGTCATGGATAGCTTCTCTAATGGTCCCGAACTTAAGAACCGGAGCGGGACGGGCTCGCACCCGCCCCGCCGATTTCCAACGATGAAAAGGGCCAAGACACCGCTGGAGGCTTGCAAATGGGCCCTGAGAACCCCAATTCGCAATCCAAGGACTTCTGCCGGGGCTATCAGCATTTCTATGGAACGACCGACGGAACAACGCCGCCGCCTTCCACCGCTGAACGCGTTGCGCGCCTTCGAGGCCGCCGCGCGGCACCTGAATTTCAGCCGCGCCGCGGACGAACTGTCCGTAACCCCCGGCGCCGTGAGCCAGCAGATCCAGAACCTCGAGGACTATGTGGGCGCGCCGCTCTTCAAGCGGACGCCCAAGGGCCTCTTGCTCACCGACGCCGCCCAGACGGCCCTGCCGGCCCTGCGTGAGGCCTTTGACCGCCTGGCCGAGGCCGCCTCCCTGCTGACCGCCGCCGTGGACGGCCGCCGCCTGACGCTGACCGCCCCGCCCTCCTTCGCCACCAAGTGGTTGGTGCCGAGGCTCGGCGCCTTCGAAAAGGCCCACCCGCTGGTCGACGTCTGGCTTTCGGCCGGCATCGAACTGGTCGACCTGGCCGCGGGCGAAGTGGACGTGGCCATCCGCTATGGCGCGGGCCGTTATCCGGGCATGGAGGTGAAGCGGCTGTTCTCGGAGGCCGTGATCCCGGTGGTCAGCCCCGAGCACCTGGCCGCGCAGCCGCTCAATTCTCCCGCCGACCTCGCCAACCACATCCTGCTGCACGACGGCTCGCCGGACTTCGACGACAGCTGCCCCGACTGGTCCATGTGGCTGGCCGCCCGGGGTCTGAAGAACATCGACGGTATGCGCGGACCGCGCTTCAACCAGTCGAGCCTGGTCATCGAGGCCGCCGTGAACGGCCGGGGCGTTGCGCTTGCCAAACGGACGCTGGCCCAGGCCGACCTGGAGGCCGGCCGGCTGGTCGCCCCGCTGCAGATCGCCACCGCCGTCGACTTCGCCTATTACCTTGTCCATCCCAAGGCCAAGGGCCGGTTGCCGCAGGTGAAGGCCTTCGTGAACTGGATCGAGGCTGAAGCCATGGCTCACGAAGCCGCACTGCTGGCCATCGATAACGGCGCGGGCATCTAGACGAGTTCAGTACGCATGGATTTCTCCACCGACCCGCGGCCGCTGCCCGCCGACTGCACGACGATGAGCGAGGTCCGCGAAGGCGTCGATGCGCTGGATCGCCTGCTGGTCGCGGTCCTGGCCGAGCGACAGCGCTACATGGACGCCGCCGCGCGAATCAAGACCGACCGCACCGCTGTGCGTGACACGGCCCGCATCGAGGACGTGGTCGCCAAGGTGAAGGCCGCCGCCCGCGACGCCGGCCTGTCCGAAGCGATCGCCGAGCCCGTCTGGCGCACCCTGATCGAGCGCTGCATCGCCCATGAGTTCGACGCGTGGGACGCATTGCGGCAAGACGCCTAGGTCCGTCCGAGATAGGCCTGGATGTCGGCCACCGCCGCCGCCAGCGCCGTACGCACGGCGGGCAGGCCATCCGCGCCGCCCGCCTCGGCCTGCGCGCACCTGTCGCCCAGCGCATGGGCGCCGACGCCGCGCGCCGCGCCCTTGATGGTGTGCGCCACATCCGGCCAGCCGGCGTTGGCCGCGTCGAGCGATCCGGCCCAGATTTCGGCCTGCTGCAGAAACAGCTTCAGCACGTCGGCGACCACCTGCCGGTCGCCCGCGGCGAAGCCTTCCAGGTAGCCGAAATCCACCGCACCCGCTGGCTCCTGACCCGCCACTGGACCCCCTTTCCGACCACGCCTTGCCAAGGCCGCGTTTTCGCGTATTTTCCGCGCCCTCGCCGCCGGGGCAGATACTGCCTTAGAAAACGCCCCGGTGCGACGGCGGGTGCTTAGCTCAGTTGGTAGAGCAGCTGACTCTTAATCAGCGGGTCGTGGGTTCGAATCCCCCAGCACCCACCATTCTTTCAAAGACTTAGCGGAAATCGAGAATAGCGAAATCCCCTCCGGGGACACGGATGGGGACACAACATCAAGTCGATTGTCCCCGCCCCTGCGAAACGTCGCTTTGCCGGGTCGTCGTGCTTTCCGATTCACAGTGTTAGGCTGGACGGGCAATGAGGCACGGCGGGCACGATGAGCGACCAACCGGGTCATTACTGGCGCGGACCTATCCAGTCCGCCGAGCACGCCGAAAAGATCGTTGGACTCACGGCCGGCGGCTTTACCGTGTTCGCCGGTTTGGATGCCCTTACGCTCCTTAACAAGGCCAGCGTCGCCACCGTGTTGAGCGTGATAGTTCTCGCCGTGCCGGCGCTTGCGCTGTTGCGAACCCGAGGGATCGTCGCGGCGCGCGTGCTCCTTGGACTTTCGATCTTTGCCGCGGTCCTCGCTGTTTGCGCGGCGATCTACGATGGGGCGATCACCGGCACGCCGAACATCGGCGTCTTTTTCATGCTGGCGGTTAGCCTGCTGTGGACAGCCGTCTCGTTTGCGTGCGCCCGAGCTTGCAAGGCAGCGAAATATCTCAGCTCCGCGCCAGCGGCCATCGCCGCAGCCTAGGCGGGGCGGCGGATCGGCGGCAGCAGGCCGTCGGAGGATGGAATGACCCTGAGCGGGCTCGGTCCCTCCACCTAGCGCACCGTCAAGGACGGATCGTCGACCCGCACGGTGTTGGCGCCCACCATGATGGCGTCGCTGAGCGCCCGCTGGCCATGGAACCAGGCCTTCAGCTCATCGGTGGAGTAGTCGAAGAGTTCCTTGCTCGACGAGGCGCGGTGCAGCGCGAGCTTGCCGTCGATCGTCAGCTCCGACAGCGTTGTGATCTCGATCATGCGCGCCCTTGGATCCGGTCATGCGGGTATGGTCGCATCCGGCACGGAGGCTCGCAAATACAGCGTTATTTCAAGGGGCTGGATTTGAAGCTCGCCCACGGTTGGTCGCCGGCGATTCAAACCTCGGAATCGGGCCGCTAGGCTGGGGTGAGACTGACGTGGCTCGCGCCGAGGGAGGCGAGCGCGCCGGCGCGTTGGGGCGAGCCTGCGCCATAGATCAGAACCGATCGGGCGGCCTTGCGCGCTGGAGTGATCACAGCGTGCGCCCAGCCCATGAACTCGGCGTCGCCTAGGGCCTTGGGGCATTCGAACGACAGCGCCTGCAGGCCCGCGCCGGCGAGCCGCGCGATCGACGTCGGGCTCGGCGCAGACAGACGGCCCACGACCAAGAGCGAGAACGGCCGCACCAGGGAGGTCGCGGCCAGCAAGGCGCCGGCCGGTACGCCTTCGATGTCGAGAATTTCGCAGATCACGCCCAGCTTAACGAGGCCGCCGGCCTCCTTCAGCGGCGCCGTCAATTCCGTGCGCCCGCGCTGGCTCGACAGGCTTGAGAAGGAGATGGGGACGATCAGGCTGAGTTGTTTTTCGCCGCCGCTCTCCGCCTTCAGGCGATCGATGCCGCGGGTGATGGTCGCCAGGTCCGCTTTCAGCAGATCGCCCGCGGAAAGGCCCGCGGCCTGCTGATTGGTCAATTCCTCGCCGGTCCCGACGACGATGACCCGGCGGATCATCCGGAAGCCGATGCGGGTGAAACCCTTCAGCTCGTAGACCGGCTCCAGGGTCGCGGAGATGCGCAGCTGGCGGCCGTCGTTGGCCACGAACGGCGTCCACTGGTTGAGCTTGGCCGCCGGGGCCGCCTCCCCCTCCTTCCAGGCCGGCAGCCGGACCGCCTCGATGTCGTCACCGTAGACGCCTGAGGCCTCGGCCTCGTCAGCCCGGGCCGCATCGACAGGCTGAGCTTCCAGACGTCCCTTGGAAATCTGGCTCACCTGCAACACGCCGGCGGCGGCCATGCCGGCGTCGCCGAGGAAATGGTTCAGAACCTCCCGCAGATAGCGCAGGCAGGCGGCCTGGCCAGCCAGGCGGCCGAGCTCGGGGTGAACGATGAAGAAGTCCGTGTCCGAGACCCGCTGGTAGAACCCTCCCGGGCCCACGCCGCGCTCGAGCACGCGCTCGGCGAAGTCGAACACCTGGTCCTTGCGCATCTGCCAGCGATCGGCGAAGCGCTGCTGCACTGCTTCCAGCGAGATAAGGTTAATCTGTCCGGCGGCGATCAGCTGCGGGTCGCTGAAGCGTTCCAGCGCGGCCTCGGCATCGGCCGAAACGAGCCTCAGCGCCCCCGAAATCTGCGCCACGGCCTGGGTTTCAAGCTGGGTCGCCTGCGAAGCAGGTCGCGCGCCCGCCGCCTCTGCGGAGCGGCTGCTGGCGACGGCGCTCTCGGACACGGCGTGCTCCCTCGGTGCAACACTCGCAATGGTGGCATGTGAGGGTTAAGGCTTGACCCCACAGCGCGTCAGAAAATCGCCGCGGCATGTTGAAGCGGCCACGCGGCGGGACCCCTGGTCCGGAAAGGTCCCGCGTCCAAAGACAAAGAAACCTCGTCAAGCTTTCGCTCGCGAGGTTCCCTCGTTCAGATAGGCGCCGCGACAGGCAGATGGCCGTCGCGCGGGTATCGGCTACTTCAGGTGGCCGGCGAGATGCTTGTTCATCTCGAACATGCTGACCTTGTCCTTGCCGCCGAACACGGGCTTCAGCTTGGCGTCGGCCAGGATGTCGCGCTTGTTCTTCGGATCCTGCAGATTGTTCTTCTTGATATAGACCCAGATCTTCGAGACGACTTCGCCGCGGGACAGCATCCCCGGACCGACAACAGCGGCCAGTTCCGCCGAAGGCGTGAGCGGCTTTTGCAGGGCATTGGTCTTTTTGGCTTCGGCCATTTGTTGGGCTCCCCCAGCTAGATTTTAGGCGTCTACGGCCACACGTCGGAAGTGCGTGAAGTGAGTCGCTTGGTGGCATGTTAGGAGCGCAATGCGTCCCGCGTCACCTAGAGAAACGCAAGAAGTGGCTTCCGGGAGGGAAATCGGCGATTTAGGCGCCCTTTGATAGCGCTACAGCGACCTTCGCCGAGAGGCCGGGGCGCAATTTGGCGGCATCCGCCTCTCCAGGAGCGAATCGCGGGCGGAAACGAGCGCTTAGGCCGAGGCCTCAGTCAGGCCCGCCCTCGCCTTGATACGGGCGCGGGAGGAGTCGAGCAGTTGTTCGGCCAGGGCTTCGTCCGAGACCGCGCGCGCCAGGGCCACGGCGCCGGCCATCTCGGACAATAGGGAACTGGCGAGCGACCGGCGCGCGGCGGGGTCCGCGTCGGGCAGCCAGGCCTCCAGCCACGCGATCAGGTTGGCGACGCCGGTATCGAAGGCCTCGCGCACCAGGGGGCCCTGACGCGGCAGGTCGCCAGCGAGCGTCGAAATCGGGCAGCCGCGCTGGGGATTGTTGCGATGATCGGCGGAGACATAGGCGTCAACGAAGGCGGTCAGGGCCTCATCGGGGGTCATTCCATCGGTTATCCGCGCGAAACGGCGGCGGCTCTGGCCGAAAGCTTCCTCGACCGCGGCGGCCACCAGGGTCTGCTTGTTGGGGAAGTGCGCATAGAAGCCGCCATGGGTCAGGCCGACCTCGGCCATGATCTCGGCGACGCCTACGCCGTCCGGCCCCTTGGCGCGGACCGCCGCAGCGGCGGCGCGGACCACCTTCCTGCGGGTTTCCTGCTTGTGGGTGTCGCTGTAGCGCATGGCCGGCTCCGATTTATATGATGGGCGCAATATCACAAGCGCCGGTGCGCTAGGCTGTTACGGACGCGCCGTCGCCCGCGGCGGCGATGGCGTGGCCCATCGGCCGCCGGTAGAATGCTGTTCTCCAATTCAGGGGATTCGCATGGCTATCGTTCTCGATCCCATCGACCGGCGGATCCTGCGCGAACTGCAGGCCGACGCCACGGTGCCCATCGCCGAGCTGGCCGAGCGCGCCGGGCTCTCGCAGACCCCCTGCTGGAAGCGGGTGAAGCGGCTGACCGACGCGGGCGTGATCGAGCGGCGGGTGGCGATCCTCGACCGCGAGCAGCTGGACCTGGGCCTGGTGGTCTTCGTCTCCATCCGCACCAGCCGGCACGACGAGGACTGGCTGAACGCCTTCGCCAAGGGCGCCGCTGGCCTGCCGGAGGTGGTGGAGTTCTACCGGATGTCCGGCGAAACGGACTATCTGCTGAAGGTGGTGGTCAGGGACATCGCCGCCTACGACGCTTTCTACAAGCGCCTGATCGCCGCCGCGCCGCTGCAGGACGTCTCCTCCTCCTTCGCCATGGAGCAGATCAAGTTCACCACCGCGCTTCCGATCTGACCGAACAGTTGACTTACGCGCCGCCAGACCCGCCAAATTCGCCCTAACAAGAAGACTATCTGGGAGGATCGCGGTGAGTTCTTGGAACTTCGCGGATGTGTGGGAGGCGATCGCCGGGGTCCAGCCGGACCATCCGGCTTTCATCCAGGGCGAACGCGTGCTGACCTGGGCCCAGTTCGACGCCCGGGCCGACGCGCTGGCGGCTCACATGATCGCCGCCGGCCTCGAGCGCCAAGCCAAGGTCGCGGCCTTCCTCTACAACGGACCCGAGTACATCGAGAGCTACTACGCCGCCTTCAAGGCCGGCTTTGCGCCCGTGAACACCAACTACCGCTATGGGCCCGAAGAGCTCTTCTACCTGTTCGACAACGCCGACGCCGAGGCGGTGGTGTTCCATTCGGGGTTCACCGAGGTGTTGGAGACCATCCGCGGGCGCCTGTCGGGCGTGAAGGCGTGGATCGCCATGGCCGAGCCCGGCCATCCGGTTCCCGCCTGGGCCGCCGACTATGACACCATCGTCGCCAAGACGTCCGCCCAGCGGCCGGTGAAGGCCCCCTGGGGCCGGTCTGGCGACGACCTGCTCCTGCTCTACACCGGCGGCACCACCGGCATGCCCAAGGGCGTGATGTGGGCCCAGGATGACCTTTTCAATGTGATCGGCGCCGGCGGCAACGCGCTCCTGGGCATCCCGCCGGCCGTCGACATCGACGATCTGATCGCCCGCATCCAGTCGCCGGAGCATCTGCGCCCGACCACACTGATTGCCTGTCCCCTGATGCACGGCACCGGCCAGTTCTCGAACCTGATCTCGTTCAACCAGGGCGGCACGGCGGCCTATCTGCCGTCGCGCCGGTTCAACGCCATGGAGCTATGGGACGAGACCGATCGGCTGGGCGTCAGCAACATCGTCATCGTGGGCCTGGCGTTCTCCACCCCCATGCTGGAGGCGCTGGAGGCCAACCCCGTACGCTGGGACCTGTCGACGGTGAAGGCCATGAGCTCGTCCGGGTCCATGTGGAGCCAGGAGAACAAGCATGGCCTGCTGAGCTACGCGAAGAACGCCATGATCTTCGACAGTTTCGGCTCGTCCGAGGCCGTGGGCCTGGGCGTCTCGGCCTCGGCGCCCGGGGCGGAGGCGAAGACGGCGGCCTTCGTGGCCGGCCCGAACTGCGTGGTGTTCACCGAGGATGGGCGCCGCGTCCAGCCCGGATCGGGCGAGCGCGGCCTGGTGGCGGTCAGCGGCCTCCTGCCGCGTGGCTACTACAAGGACCAGGAGAAGACCGACAAGACCTTCAAGCTCATCGAGGGCGTGCTGTGGAGCGTGCCCGGCGACTGGGCGGAGGTGAACGCCGACGGAAGCCTGAAGCTGCTGGGCCGCGGATCGGTCTGCATCAACACTGGCGGCGAGAAGGTCTTCCCGGAAGAGGTCGAGGAGGCGCTGAAGACCCACCCGGCGGTGCGCGACGCGGTGGTGGTGGGCCTGCCGGATCCGCGCTTCGGCGAGCGGATCTGCGCGGTCGTCGAGACCGACGGCGTGGCCCAGCCGACGCTGGCGGAACTGTCCCAGCACGTGCATGCGCACCTGGCCGGCTACAAGGCGCCGCGCGACCTGGTGCTGGTGGACTCGATCGGCCGCGCCCCCAACGGCAAGGTCGACTACAAGGCCATCAAGGACAGGGCGATCGCGGCGCTGGAGGTCAGCGCCTAGGCGATCCACACATCTCTCGAAGGAAGTTGACTGGGCAGGAGCTGAAAATCGCGGCGTCGACCGCGTCTGCGCCCCGCCTAAACCGGCTTCAGGCTACGGACGAACTCGACCAGGGCCGCACGGGAGACGCCGCGCGGCAGCAGGGCGTAGGCGCGCAGGAGCTCCAGGGCGCCCGGCTCGGCGAGCAAGCCGGCCACTTCATCGATGGCCCCGCTGGCCGGATTGACCTCTCCGAAC
Organism: Phenylobacterium sp.; assembly: GCA_003136395.1. Classification (GTDB taxonomy): domain Bacteria; phylum Pseudomonadota; class Alphaproteobacteria; order Caulobacterales; family Caulobacteraceae; genus Phenylobacterium. The sequence goes on along the minus strand of PLEH01000196.1, from coordinate 6,860 downwards.
ATCTCGGCGACCGGCGCCTGCAAGGTCGTGGCGATGCGCGAGAGCATGGAGGCCGAGACGCGGTTCGCGCCGCGCTCATATTTCTGGATCTGCTGGAAGGTGACGCCGGCGGCCTCCGCCAGCGCCTGCTGCGACAGTCCCCGGACCTTGCGCAACAGCCGGATCCTCGCGCCTACGGCGATGTCGATGGGATCGGCTAGGGCCTCAGCTTTGCGGGCCATGGTGTTCGGGGAACCTCTTCGTGAACTAACCGGCAGGACTGGCGCGGCCGTCGGTCGGCGGCGACCACTCCGCCTGTGCACTGCTCTGATCAGTGATCAAATAGCAAGCCTCGGCGATGGTGATTCCCACCGCGCGCCGAAGTTGGCCCATGGCGGGAGCCTCTCGTTCTAGCGCCATCAACTCCTCCTCGTAAGAGGTGAGTATCTCCAGCATGTTTTGCGCGAGCGCCCTGGCTCGCTCCACCCCCGTTTGGCTCATTTCGTCCCCCCAAACGCCCGATCAGAGCCTTGAGCATCGGGCAGGCGATTGCAACCTCCTGCACGCGCCGCGCGAGCGCGTAGACCGTTTGTCGCCGCGTCAGGTGCGCCCGGCGTCCACGACCAGGTTCTGGCCGGTCATCATGCGGCTGTCGTCGGAGGCCAGGAACAGGGCGGCGCGGGCGATGTCGTCCGGCATGATCCGGTCCTTCAGCGCCGCCAGCCTCGTCCACTCCGCCTCGGCCTGCGGCGTCAGCCAGAGCTCCGTCTGGCGCGGCGTGATCACCCAGCCGGGCGAGAGCGCGTTGACCCGGATGCGGTCTGCGCCCCAGGCGTGGGCCAGGCTCTTGGTGAGCGCATTGATCGCCCCCTTGTCGGCCGAATAGGCGGCAAGATCCGCGTGCCCCGTCGTCGCGTTGATCGAGCTGACGTTGACGATCGCCCCCCCGCCAGCCGTCTTCATCATCGGGAAGACCGCGGTGGCGGCGATAAAGGCCGGGTCGAGGTTGACCGCGAGTGTTTTGCGCCAGACCTCGGGCGTCACCTCGGCGGCGACCTGGCGAGTGTCGTTGGCGACGCTGTTGATCAGGACGGTGATGGGCCCGAGCGCCTCGGCGGCGTCCCGGATCGCCGCCTGCAGGGCCTGGGGGTCGGTGACGTCGCAGCGGCGGAACCAGACCGGCGCGCCGAGCTCGGCGGCGAGCCCCTGCCCCGCCGCCTCATTGAGATCGACGAAGGCCACTCTACCGCCCTGGCTGTTGAAAGCCTGCACGAACGCCGCGCCGATCCCGGTAGCGCCGCCGGTGACGAATACCGTGCGGCCCTTCAGGCTGGGATAGCTGGCGAACTCGCCCATCAATGGGATTCGCGGGTGACGTCGGGCGACGACTTGCCGACCAGGAAGTCCAGGTCCACGCCGGCGTCGGCCTGCAGGACAGTGTCGATGTAGAGCTTGTACCAACCGCGCCTGTACTTGGACGGCTTGCGCGCGGCCTCCCAGGCGGCGCGGCGGCGGGCCAGCTCGGCGTCATCCACCAGCAATTCGAGGGAGCGGTTCGGGCCATCGAAGGCGATCTCGTCGCCGTTGCGCACCAGGGCGAGCGGCCCGCCCGCCGCGGCCTCGGGGGCTACGTGCAGGATGACCGTGCCATAGGCCGTGCCGCTCATCCGCGCGTCGGAGATGCGGACCATGTCGGTGACGCCGGTCGCCAGCACCTTGGGCGGCAGGCCCATGTTGCCGACCTCGGGCATGCCCGGATAGCCCTTGGGCCCGCACCCCTTCAGCACCAGGATCGAACTGGCGTCGACGTCGAGGTCCGGGTCGTCGATGCGGGCGTGGTAGTCCTCGATGTCCTCGAAGACCACAGCTCGGCCGGTGTGGGTGAGCAGCCCCGGGGTGGCGGCGCTGGGCTTCAGGATCGCCCCTTGCGGACAGAGGTTGCCCTTCAGCACCCAGACGCCGGACGAGGGGCCGACCGGCGCCTCCAGCGACCCGATCACCTCGCGGTTCCAGACCTTGGCGGCGTCGGCGATCTGGCCCTGCGTCTTGCCCGACACCGTCACCGCGTCGCGGCGGTAGAGCGGGCCCAGCTCACGGGCCACGGCCGGCACGCCGCCGGCGTAACAGAAGTCCTCCATCAGGTGCTTGCCGGACGGCATCAGATTGACGAGCAGCGGCGCGTCGCGGGCGATCTCGTCGAAATCCCTCAGCGTCAGGGGCACGCCCAGCCGTCCGGCCAGCGCCAGCAGGTGGACCACCGCATTGGTCGAACCGCCGAGCGCGGCGTGCATCAGGATGGCGTTTTCGAAGGCCCCCCGCGTCATGATGTCGGACGGCTTGATGTCGTCCTTCACCAGCTGGACGATGCGGTTTCCGCTCAAGTGGGCCAGCACCTTGCGGCGGCTGTCGACGGCCGGCAGGGCGGCGTTGTTCGGGAGCGAGATGCCCAGCGCTTCGGTCAGGCTGGCCATGGTCGAGGCCGTGCCCATGGTGTTGCAGACCCCGGCCGAGCGGCTCATGCCGATTTCCGCGCTCATGAAGTCGTCCAGGCTCATCTCCCCGGCCCGCACGGCCTCCGAGAACCGCCAGACGTCGGTGCCGGAGCCGATGTCACGGCCCTGGAACTTGCCGTTCAGCATCGAGCCGGATGAGACGAAGATCGCCGGGATATCGACGCTGGCCGCGCCCATCAAGAGACCCGGCGTGGTCTTGTCGCAGCCGCCCATCAGCACCACCCCGTCGATGGGGTTGGCGCGGATCGACTCCTCGACCTCCATGGCGAGCAGGTTGCGGAACAGCATGGCCGTCGGCCGCATCTGGGTCTCGGGCAGCGACATGGCCGGGAATTCGATGGGGACCCCGCCCGCCTCCCAGACGCCGCGCTTCACGAAGTCGGCGAGGTCGCGCAGGCCCACCTGGCAGGTGACCAGCTCCGACCAGGTGTTGGCGATGCCGATGACCGGGCGGCCGTCGAAGACGTGGTCCGGCAGGCCGGTGGCCTTGATCCAGCTGCGATGCACGAACCCGTCGCGGTCGTGCTTGCCGAAGTTGCTGGTGCTGCGCAGGGGTGGCTTGGCCATGCCGCACCTCACCCCTCAAAGAGCGGCAGCGCCAGCCCTTTCACGCCGGTTTCGATCGCGAAGAGCCCGCCGGCGATCGGCTGCTGGGCGCGCTTCTCCGGCGTCAGGTCGTCCCAGGCGCTGGTCACATAGAGCGTCGTCACGTCCGCGCCGCCGAAGGCGCAGCTGGAGGGCTGCTGGACGGGCATCTTGATGGTCATGTCGATGCGGCCTTCCGGCGTGTAGCGGACGACTTCCCATCCCCCCCATTGGGCGTTCCAGAGGTAGCCGTGCGCATCGACCGCCGAACCGTCGGGACTTCCCGGCTGCCCGGCGGTGTGGGCGAAACGGCTGACCTTGGTGAGGTCGTCGATCCGGTGGGCGAAGATCGTCTGCAGGCTGCTATCAGCCATGTAGAGCGTCTTCCTGTCGGCGCTCATGGAGATGGTGTTGGGGATGTGGATTCCCTCCAGCATCCGCTCCGTGTGCAGGTCAGGCGTGGTGCGGAAGACCGCGCCCGGCCGCTTGCCGTGGTTGTCGTCCATGATCGACCACCAGAAATTGCCATCGAGGTCGATCTTGCCGTCGTTGGTGCGGAAGCCGTCAGGCAGGGCGAACGGACGCAGCATCTCGACCGTGCCGGCCACCGGATCGCAGGCCGCGAGGCCCTTTTCCGTCGCCAGGATCAGGCCGCCCTGACTGCGCGGCGCCGCGGCGCTGGCGCGCATCGGAAGGGCGAAGGAGCCGCTGTCCTCGGTTCCGGGCTCGTACCAGGCGAGCCGCTTGCCCTTGATGTCGAACCAGTAGACCCGGCTCTCAAGCGGCGACCAGCAGGGCCCTTCCCCAAGCTGATCCTGGGCATTCACGACGCAACGCACGTCCATCGACGTCTCCGATCAGAACCCGTCCGGACGCATCCGACATCGCCGACTCTAAGGGGGGTAGTCTAGCGAGGCAGCTTCGAGGCGCCCATCAGGGCTTCGTCGACGGCGCGCGCGCACTGGCGGCCTTCGCGGATCGCCCAGACCACCAGGGACTGGCCGCGGCGCATGTCGCCGCAGGCGAAGATGTTGCGCTCCGAGGTCTGGTAGTCGTTCACGTTGGCTTTCACATTGCCGCGCTGATCCATCTCCACGTCTGCGCTTTCAACGAGTCCCGCCGTGCGCGGGCCGGTGAAGCCCATGGCGAGCAGCACGAGATCGGCCTTCAGGCTGAAGGTCGAACCTTCGACGTCACGCATCTGCATCCGCCCGCCCTCGCCGGCCACCCACTCGACGCGGGCGCATTCCAGCTCGGTGATCCTGCCGTCCTGGCCCAGCGCTCGCTTCGTCACGACAGCGAAGTCGCGCTCGCAGCCCTCTTCCTGGCTGGAGGAGGTGCGGAGCTTCAGCGGCCAATCGGGCCAGGTGAGCGCCTTGTTCTCGTGCGCCGGCGGCTGCGGCATGATCTCAAGCTGAGTGACCGAGGCCGCGCCGTGGCGGTTGGACGTGCCGATGCAGTCCGACCCCGTATCGCCGCCGCCGATGACGATCACGTGCTTGCCGGCCGCGGAGAGCGTGCCGTGCGGCGCGGCGACGGACTCCGGATCGCCCGCGTTGCGCTTGTTCTGCTGGGTGAGGAACTCCATGGCGTAGTGGATGCCGTCGAGCTCACGGCCCGGGATCTCCAGGTCGCGCCCGGCTTCGGCCCCACCGGCCATCACCAGCACGTCATAGTCGTCCAGCAGCCGCTGCACCGAGACGGTAACGCCCACCTCGAAGCCGGCGCGGAAGATCACCCCCTCGGCCTCCATCTGCCGGATGCGCCGGTCGATGAGGTGCTTTTCCATCTTGAAGTCGGGGATGCCGTAGCGGAGCAGGCCGCCGATCCTGTCGGACTTCTCGAAGACGGTGGGCGCATGGCCGGCGCGGGCCAGCTGCTGGGCGCAGGCGAGACCCGCGGGGCCCGATCCCACCACGGCGACCCGCTTGCCGGTGCCGCGCGGCGACATCTGGGGCGTGATCCAGCCCTCCTCCCATCCGCGGTCGACGATCTGGCATTCGATGGTTTTGATCGTCACCGGATTGTCGTCGATGTTCAGCGTGCAGGAGGCCTCGCACGGCGCGGGGCAGACACGGCCGGTGAACTCCGGGAAGTTGTTGGTCGACTGGAGGTTCTCCAGCGCCGCCTTCCAATGGTCGCGGTAGACCAGGTTGTTGAAGTCGGGGATCTGGTTGTTGACCGGGCAGCCCTGGTGACAGAACGGGATGCCGCAATCCATGCAGCGCGCCGCCTGCTCGGCCACCTGCGGCAGCGGCAGGGGCTGGACGAATTCCTTCCAGGTCTTCAGGCGCGCACTCACCTTGTCGTAGGCGCGCTCATGACGCTCGATCTCAAGGAAGCCGGTGGGCTTGCCCATCGGGGAACTCCGGAACTTTAGGGGGCTATTCCGCGGCGACGGCGGCAGCCGTCTCGCGGTCGGAGGCAAGCTCCAGGAGGGCGTTGCGGTAGTCGGTCGGCATGACCTTCACGAACGAGGGCAGCGCCTGATCCCAGTTGGCCAGTATCTCGGCGGCCCGCGCGCTCTTGGTGTGCAGGTGATGGCGCTCGATCAGGATGCGCAGGCGCTCGGCGTCGAAGCGCAGCATGTCGCCCATGCCGCTGTTCTCGACGGAGACCGGCCGCTGCTTCGGGCGCGCCGGATCGTCGGCGGCCTTGGCGGGCGCGGGCGCGGCGGGCGCAATGGGCTCCAGCGCCACCATGGCCTTGTTGCAGAGCTTTTCGAACCGGCCGGAGGGATCGTAGACATAGGCCACGCCGCCGCTCATGCCCGCGGCGAAGTTGCGGCCGGTGTCGCCCAGCACCACCACGACGCCGCCGGTCATGTATTCGCAGCCGTGGTCGCCCAGGCCCTCCACCACCGTCACGGCGCCGGAGTTCCTGACCGCGAAGCGTTCACCCGCCACGCCCTCGAAATAGGCCTCGCCGGCGATGGCGCCGTAGAGGACGGTGTTGCCGACGATGATGTTGCGGGTCGGGTCACGGCGCGATCCGGCCGGCTGGCGCACGACCACGCGGCCGCCGGAAAGGCCCTTGCCCACGTAGTCGTTGGCGTCGCCGAACAACTCCAGCGAGACCCCGCGCGCGGCGAAGGCGCCGAAGCTCTGGCCGGCGTTGCCGCGGAAGGTGAGCGAAATGGTGTCATCTGGCAGGCCCGCATGGCCGTAGCGGCGCGCCACCTCGCCGGAGAGCATGGCGCCCACTGTGCGGTTGACGTTGCGCACGGCGTATTCCCCGCGCACAGGCTTGCCGCTCTCCAGCGCGTCCTTCGCCGCCACGATCAGGGTGTTGTCGAGCGCCTTACCGAGACCGTGGTCCTGACGGTCCTGGTTCCACAGGCCCTTCGCGCCCTCAGCGGGGGCCGCGTAGAGGATGCGGCTAAGGTCGACGCCCTGCGCCTTCCAGTGCTCAAGCGCGGGATTGAGATCGATGCGGTCGACGCGCCCGATCATCTCGTTGACCGTCGCAAAGCCCATCTCGGCCATGATCTCGCGCAGCTCTTCGGCCACGAAGAAGAAGAAGTTGATCACATGCTCGGGCTGGCCGGTAAAGCGCGCGCGCAGCACCGGGTCCTGGGTCGCCACCCCCACCGGACAGGTGTTGAGGTGGCACTTGCGCATCATGATGCAGCCCGCCGCGATCAGGGGGGCGGTGGCGAAGCCGAACTCGTCGGCGCCCAGGAGCGCCCCGATGGCCACGTCACGTCCGGTGCGCAGGCCTCCGTCCACCTGGACGGAAATCCGGGTGCGCAGGCCGTTCAGCAGCAGCGTCTGCTGGGTCTCG
>PLEH01000139.1 GCA_003136395.1 Phenylobacterium sp. | reverse complement strand
GTTTTCTTCACGCGAACCGGCGTCCACTTCGCTCGAAAACGCTTTAGAGATTGCTGTCGGTGATGGCGGCGTAGACCATGGTGCGCAGTTCCCGCCGTACTGGATAGGCGCTCGACGGCAATACCTGGGTCATGAAGATAGCGATCAGTTCTTCAGCGGGATCGATCCAGAACGATGTCGTCGCAGCCCCACCCCAGGCATATTCGCCGGCGCTGCCGGGAATCAGCGTCTGTGCGGGGTTCATGGTGACGGAGAAGCCGAGACCGAACCCGATGCCGTTGTAGGCCGCTTCACTGAACAGCGACCGCGACATCTCGGGCAGGTCGCGTCCGCCGGGCAGGTGATTGGCGGTCATCAACGCCAGCGTCTTCGGACCGATCAGCCTGACGCCGCCAAGCTCGCCGCCGTGCAGCAGCGCTCGGCAGAAGGTGAGATAATCGGCCGTGGTCGAACACAGACCGCCGCCTCCGGAAATGAACGACGGCGGCGTCAGGAAGGAGCTCGTGATCGGATCGTCCTGCAGTGTCAGGCCGCCCTTGCGGTTCGTGGCGTGAAACGTCATGCCGCCTTGCGGGTCGGCGGAGTAGCACGCCGCAAAGCGATGGGCCTTGTCGGCCGGCACAAAAAAGTCGGTGTCGTTCATGCCGAGCGGATCGAGGATACGTTGTTTCAGGAACTGCTCGAACGGCATGCCGCTGATCTTGCCGATCAGGTAGCCGATGACGTCGGTGGAGACGGAATAATTCCAGGCCTCGCCGGGTGAAAATTCCAGCGGCATTTTGGCAAGACCGTCGATCATCGATTGCAGCGTGCCATATTTTTCGAACTCGCCGATTTTCAGTTCGCGGTAGGCGGCGTCCACATTGGACCGCATCTGGAAGCCGTAGGTCAGCCCGGAGGTATGACGCAAAAGGTCGACGATCAGCATCGGCCGCGCCGGAGGCCTGGTCAGAAACTTCGGCAATGTTCCGGCCTGAAATACGCCGAGATTTTTCCATTCCGGGATGTATTTATGAACCGGCTCATCGAGCGCGACGCGGCCTTCCTCGACCAGCATCATGAAGGCCACCGAGGTGATCGGCTTGGTCATGGAATAGATGCGGTAGATGGTGTCGTCGGCGGTGGGCTTACCGCGCGCCAGGTCCATCTGGCCGAAGGACTTGAAGTAGGCCAGGTGCCCGTGGCGGGCGACGCCGACCTGGCAGCCCGCGATCTTGCCGGGGCCGATGTAATTGCGCTCCAGGTGTTCGCCGATCCGCTCCAGGCGGGTCGCGTCGAGGCCGGTCCACTGCGATTGGGCGTCCATGAAATATCTCCCTGCGGAATTCGCGCGTGTTCTAATTGGCGACATCATGGGCGCCGAAGCGCCCCCTCGCCAAGAAAAAGGAGACGCCCATGGACGCGCTGGAGGCCCTGGCGGCGGAGGTGGGCGAGACGCTGAAGGCGGCCGGGCAGACCGTGGCGGTGGCGGAGAGCTCGTCGGGCGGCCTGATCTCGGCGGCGCTCCTGGGGGTGCCGGGCGCGTCGAAATACTACCTTGGCGGGGCGGTGGTCTACACCGGCAAGGCCCGCATGGTGCTGATGGACCTGCCGCGCGAGGCGGTGGCCGGGATGCGCTCGGCGAGCCCGCCCTACGCCATGCTGCTGGCGCGGACGGCGCGCGAGCGGTTCGGCGCCAACTGGGGCGTCTCGGAGACCGGGGCTGCGGGCCCCACCGGCAACGGCTACGGCGACGCGGCCGGCCACAGCTGCATCGCCATCTCCGGACCCATCGAACTGGCCATCACGGTGGAGACCGGCGAGAGCGGCCGCGCGGCCAACATGGTCGCCTTCGCCGCGGCGGCGCTGGAGCTCTTGAAGCGGGGGATGGGGTAGGAAGAGAAGAGGAACCGCGGAAGACACGGAAAGAGCACGGAACGGGGCGCCGCCCACGGCCGTGGGACGCATGACGATCGCGCGCCGCACGATCAAGAGATTGATCCGCAGCCCCGCGTGGCCCAGCATCGCGATGGAACCCTTGGAGGTTTCACCAAACGCTACGGCGTGAAGCGCCTCGTCTGGTTCGAGTTCCACGACAGCATCGTCACCGCGATACAGCGCGAGAAATCCCTGAAGAAATACAAGCGCGACTGGAAGGTGACCTTGGTCGAGCGGGAGAATCCGAAACGGGCCGATCTTTTTCCATCGCTCTTCATTGAAGAGGGTCCGCTTGCCCATCTTCAGCCGCCCGAGCCGCACTTGTGACGCCAGGGGCGAAAGTTCAGAGCGTCGGGTCCGGGCTGACACGCACCAGCATCTTGCCGAAGTTGCCGCCCTTCAGCATCTCGGCGAAGGCGGCGGGGATGGTCTCCAGACCCTCGCGGATGTCCTCGCGATACTTCAGGTCGCCGGCGGCGACATGGGGCGCGACGAAGGCCAGCATCTCGGCGTGGTGGTCCTTGACGTAGTCGCCCACGAAGAGGTCGCGGACGGTGACGCCGCGGGCCTCGAAGACGGGCTTGCCGCGGGCCATCAGGGCCGCGCGGGCGTCGGAGCCTTCGGCGTCGCCGTAGGAGGCGATGAGCCCGCAGATGGTCATCCGGGCGGCCGGATTGAACAGCGGCAGGACGGCGTTGAACACAGCGCCGCCGACATTCTCGAAATAGACGTCGACGCCCTTGGGGCAGGCGGCCGCGAGATCGGCGGCGAAGGTCGGGCTCAGGTGCGAGACGCAGGCGTCGAAGCCGAGCTCCTCGGTGACGAAGCGGCATTTCTCCGCCTTGCCGGCGATGCCGACGACACGTGCGCCCTTCAGCCGTGCGAGCTGGCCCGCGATCTGGCCGACGCCGCCGGAGGCCGCCGAGACCACCGCGGTCTCGCCCGGCTTGGGATCGCACTGCAAGACCATGCCGGCGTAGGCGGTGAGGCCCAGCATGCCCAGCACGCCCACCGCCTGGGAGATCCGGCCCTGGGCCGGATCGAGCTTGCGCGGGATCATGTAGCCGGGGCGGGCGACGCCCTCGCCCATCAGGCCCATCTCCGCCCAGCCGTTGGTGTTGAAGACGAAGTCGCCGGGCTCCAGGCCCTCGATGTGGCTCTCGACCACCTGGCTGACCGTGCGGGCGTGGCAGGGGGCGCCGGGAGGCTCGGCGCCGCGCCTCTTGTAGCCCCACTGGTAGGGGTCGAGGGAGACGTAGATGGTGCGCGTCAGCGCCTGGCCGGGGCCAGGCGCCGGGATGGGTTCTTCCCTGAGCTCAAAGGTGTCCGGCTCCGGCCAGGGCGGCAGGGGCTGGGCGGAGCGGGTCCAGAAGCGGTGGGTGGGCATGGCGCTCCTTAAGCCGCGGCCGGGCGGGACCTGGCCGGCAGGATCTTCGGGTTGCGCAGCAGGGCGGCGCTGACGATGGCGATCAAGAGGCCGACCGGGAAGATCTCGATGAAGGTCTCCGGCAGGCGGTAGAGCGGGTTGGCGTAGTTTCGGCGCATGGCGTCCGCCTCAGCCACGGCCTTGGCGTAGGCCGCGCCGGTGACGCCCGCGGCGCGCTTGGCGGCGAGCATGGCGGCGGCGTACTTGTCCATGAAGGTATAGTGGGTCGCGGCCAGGTAGATCTCCCAGACCACCACGTAGACCAGGGAGGCGACGACGGCGATGCCGAGGCCGACCATGAATGCCGGCCAGAACCTGATCACGCCGCCCAGCGCCTGGTCGCGGTGCTGTTTCACCCCCACCAGGATCGAGGACAGCGCCACCAGCATGATCAGGTAGCCCAGCCAGATGTTGCCGTCGCCGTGGGAGATGATGACGGCCAGGCTGGAGAGGATGATGACGAGGCCGGAGATCAGGCCATAGGTCAGGATGATACGGGTCATGATGTTCGCTCCCTTGAAGATCTCCGGGAGCCTGGCGGCGCGGCGTCGCGGGCGGTATCGCCCGAACGGGTGAAATCGACCGTCCGGTCCCTTTGGGCGGGGCCGTATCTGTTGGGCTGGCTCATGGGATGAGCTGCAGGTCGCGGGCCTTGCCGACCGCCTGGGTGCGGCGGGCGACCTCGAGCTTGGCGAAGAGGTTGGCCAAGTGGGTTTTCACGGTATTTGGCGAGAGGCCCAGCGTGCGCGCGATTTCCTTGTTGGACTGACCGGCGGCCAGCCGCTCCAGCACCTTCATTTCCTGGCCGGTGAGGCCCAGCGACGCCTGGGCGGCGGCGTTGCGGGCGAAGGGCCCCGGCGCGGACCTGAGGCTCAGCCGCCAGCCCACCCAGACGCCGCCGGCGGCGAAGGCCGCGCCGATCAGGCCGACATAGACCTCCCAGGAGACGCGCCGCGCCACGTACTGGTACTCCAGCCACTGCAGCGCGAAGGCGCCGGCGGCCAGGACGAGCGCCCAGACGAGGATGGTGCGAGCCATGGGTCCGATGGTGCGCGATCCCGCGCAGGGGTCAACGGGGGGCTAGAGCTTCTTGACGAACTCGGCGCGCAGGACGAGGCCCTTGATGCCCTCGTAGCGGCAATCGATCTCCTGGTCGTCGTCGGTGAGGCGGATCGAGCGGATCACCGTGCCGCGCTTCAGCGTCTGGCCGGCGCCCTTGACCTTCAGGTCCTTGATCAGGGTGACGGCGTCGCCGTCGGCGAGCAGGGCGCCCGCGGAATCGCGCACCTCGATCTTGGCCTCCGCAGCGGTCTTGGCGGCCGCATCAGCTTCGCTGATCCATTCGCCGGTCGCCTCGTCGTAGACGAAATCCGTGTCGTTCTCGCCGGTCATGCCGCCTCGCTCAGTCGCCTCCACGGCTTAGGGGTTCCGGGCCGCGAGAGCCAGCCTCTGCCGGTGAACCCTCTGGAAAGCCTGATTGGCTAGGGTGGCCGGATAGGACGGGCGGGCTTACCGCCGAATGTTGGTGGAGTCGCTGGTGCGCGACGGACTTGCAGGACGGAAACGCGCGATCAGCGCGGGCGGCCTGGCGCTGGCGCTTTGCCTCGCGGGCGGGCCCGTGGCCGCGCAGATTCAGGTGGTGTCCGCTGGCGGCGAATACGAATCCTTCCATCCCAGGCCCGTCGCCAGGGCCGCGGCGGCGAGCGGCGAAGACTTCCAGGCGACCATGGATCGGACCTTCGGGCCGGGCCGCTGGCGCAAGACCAGCGGCTATCGCACCCAGGCGCAGGAGAATGCGCTCCGCCGCCAGGGCGCGGGCACGGTGGCACCCGGGCATGTCTCCTTCCACTCCATTGGCGCCCCGGACGCGCCCAGCGCCTACGACGCCGTTGTCAGCGGGATGTCGCTGGCCACCGCGGCGGCGAAGCTCAAGCGCGCCGGCGGCCCGTTCAGCCGCGTGCTGGCGGAACGCGCGCACGGGCCCCAGGGGGCGCATCTGCACCTCGAGCTCGCGCGGACCGCGGCGGCCCCGCAGGCCCAGGCTGAAGAGGCTGGTTATCGCGCCGACGGCCGGCGCCGCCGGCATGCCGGGGAGACGTCGAACTCGGCGGACGCCGCGGAGAACTGAGCGGGCCTACTGCGACGCGCCGCGGGCCTCGACGGGCGCGATCTCCACCAGCACATCGCCGCGGACGAAATGGATCACGTCATAGCGGTCCAGCGTCGGGTCCACGTGCGGCGGGGCGAAGTCGACCCGTTCGCCGCGGGCGACGGCGTAGTCGGGGCGCATCAGCCGGCCGTGTTCATCGCCGAAGAAGTGGTAGTCGCTGCCCGCGAACTTCGGCGAGACGGCGACGGGCAAGGGGCCGTCGGTGGCGAAGGCCTTGAGGCCGGCGTCGACGGTGACCCACTTGGGATGGTTGGCGCTGATGACGGTGGCCGCGATGGTCAGCGCCAGTTCGAAGTCACCGTCCGGATCGTCCTTGAGCGCGTCGCGGTACTCGCGGTCCATGAAGGGATAAGAGCCCGGCTGGACCTCGGTCAGCACGCCTTGTGCAGCGTCGGCCGCGAAGGAGCCGGTGCCGCCGCCTGTGACCACGTCGATGGTCGCGCCTGACTGGCGAAGCGCCGTGATCACGCCTGAGAGATAGGCCATCCCGTCGGCGATGGCGGCGGCCCGCGCATTGGCCCCCTCCATGTGCTGCCAGTGGCCGCCGTAGGACTGGACGCCGATGAGCTTGAGGTTCGGCTGGGCGGCGATGGCGCGAAAGACCTCGACGGCCTGGGCGGCGTCGTGGACGCCGGTGCGGCCCATGCCGGGATCGACGTCGATGAGCACCTGGATCGGACCCTGGGCGGCCTGGCCCAATTCGGCGGCGCCGTCGGGGTGGTCGATGACGATGCGGAAGTCGGCGACCTGCTCGGCCAGCGCCGCGGCGCGCGCGGCCTGGGCGGCGCCGGCGATAGGGGAGGTGACCAGGATCGCTGCGATGCCGGCGGCCGCCATGGCCTCGGCCTCGGCGAGCTTGGCGCAGCAGATGCCGACCGCGCCGGCCGCGACCTGCCGGTGGGCGAGCGCCGAGCACTTGTGCGACTTGGCGTGGGGCCGCAGCGCCAGACCCGCGGCCTTGGCCCGGGCGGCCATCTTCGCGACGTTGCGGTCGAAGGCGTCGAGGTCGAGGACGGCGGCGGGGGTCGGGATCAGGGCCCGCGAACCCGGCTGGCCGATCAGCGCGGCGTCGGCGGCGCGGCTGGTCATCAGTCGCCCATGAAGCCCGGCATCCAGCCCTCGTGAGCGGTGCGGAGTCGGGCCAGTGGAAGGCTGAAGAGACCGGGCCGGGCCAGGACATCGCCGCCGGCCTCGCCGACGATCCGGGCCGGGACGCCGCTGGCCTCGGCGGCGGCCAAGACGGCGTCGGCGGCCGGCGTGGTGACCAGATAGCGGGCCTGGTCCTCGCCGAACAGCCAGGCGTGGGCCGGCAGTTCCTCACTGACCAGGAGCTGCGCGCCGACCTTGGCGGCCAGCGTCATCTCGGCCAGGGCGGCGATCAGGCCGCCATCAGAAAGATCATGAGCCACGCAGACTTGCCCGGACTGGATAAGGTTTCGCACGAAGTTTCCGTTGCGGCGTTCAACGGCGAGATCGACGGGCGGCGGGGCGCCGTCCTCGCGGCCCACGCACTCTCGCAGGTACATGGACGCGCCGAGCTCGCCGACCGTGTCGCCGATCAGGATCAGGGCGTCGCCGGACTTCATGGAGGAAAAGTCGGCGCGCTGGGCGTAGTCGGCGATCAGGCCGACGGCGCCGACCGTGGGGGTGGGCGGAATGGCTGAGCCGTTGGTCTCGTTGTAGAGGCTGACATTGCCGCTGACGACGGGGAAGTCGAGCGCCCGGCAGGCCTCGGCCATGCCTTCAATGGCGCGGACGATCTGGCCCATGATCTCCGGCCTCTCGGGGTTGCCGAAGTTGAGGTTGTCGGTGATGGCGATGGGCTCGGCGCCCACGGCGGTGAGATTGCGCCAGGCTTCCGCGACCGCCTGCTTGCCGCCTTCGTAGGGGTCGGCCTGGACGTAGCGGGGCGTGACGTCGGAGGTCATGGCCAGCGCCTTGTGGCTGCCGTGGACGCGGACGATCCCGGCGTCGGCGCCGGTGGCGCTGTCCTCCAGGGTGTCGGCCATGACGTGGCGATCGTACTGCTCCCAGAGCCAGCGCTTGGAGGCCATGTCCGGCGCGCTCATCAGCTTCAGGATTGCGGCCTCCCAGTCCGTGGGGGCGGGCACGTCGGCAGGGTCCAGGCGAGGCTGCAGGGCCGGCGCGACCCAGGGCCGGTCGTAGAGCGGGGCGTCGTCGAACAGCGGCGCCAGCGGCACGTCGCAGACGGTCTCGCCCCTGTGCTTCAGGACCAGATGGCCGGTGTCGGTAGTCCAGCCGATGGTGGCCGCGTCCAGGCCCCACTTGGCGAAGATGCGCTCGCCGTCGGCCTCGCGGCCGGGCTTGAGGATCGCCAGCATCCGCTCCTGGCTCTCGGAGAGCATCATCTCATAGGCGCTCATGCCCTCTTCGCGCTGGGGCACCTTGTCGAGGTCGAGCTCGACGCCGACCCCGCCCTTGCCGGCCATCTCGACCGAGGAGGAGGTCAGGCCCGCCGCGCCCATGTCCTGGATGGCGGCCACCGCGCCGGAGGCCATCAGCTCCAGAGTGGCCTCGATCAAGAGCTTCTCGGCGAAGGGGTCGCCGACCTGGACGGTGGGGCGCTTCTCGTCGGAGGCGTCGTCGAACTCCTGGGAGGCCATGGTGGCGCCATGGATGCCGTCGCGGCCGGTCTTGGAGCCGAAATAGACCACCGGCAGGCCCGCGGCCGGGGCGGCGGAGTAGAAGATCTTGTCGGCGTCGGCCAGACCCACGCACATGGCGTTGACCAGGATGTTGCCGTCGTAGCCGTGGTGGAAGTTGGTCTCGCCGGCCACGGTGGGCACGCCCACGCAGTTGCCGTAGCCGCCGATGCCGCTGACCACGCCGGCCACCAGGCGTTTGGTCTTCGGATGGCTGGGATCGCCGAAGCGCAGGGCGTTCAGGAGCGCAATGGGCCGCGCGCCCATGGTGAAGACGTCGCGCATGATGCCGCCNNACGCCCGTGGCCGCGCCCTGATAGGGCTCGATGTAGGAGGGGTGGTTGTGGCTCTCCATCTTGAAGATGCAGGCATGCCCATCGCCGATGTCGATAACGCCGGCGTTCTCCCCTGGACCGCAGATCACACGGGGGCCGGTGGTCGGGAACTTGCCGAGATGGATCTTGCTCGACTTGTAGGAGCAGTGCTCGGACCACATCACCGAGAAGACGCCGAGCTCCACCGGCCGGGGCTCGCGGTTCAGGCGCTGGACGATGACCACGTATTCGGCGGCGCTCAGGCCGTATTCGGCGGCCGTTTCGGCCATGGTCTTCGCAGGCTGGGCGCTCATGGCGGGTGTCTAGCCGGACTCGGTCGCCAAGGGGAGGGGCAGGTTGGCATCCGGGCGGTTCTGAGCGCGCGGCGCTTGCTCCCCGCGCTCAGTGCGCCGGCGCCTTGGCCCCGATGGCGTCGAGTTCGGCGAGCGCGTCGGCCGACAGGGTGAAGTCGGCGGCGGCGAGGTTCTCGCGCAGGTGGCCAAGCGAGGCGGTGCCAGGGATCAAGAGGATGTTGGGCGCGCGGTGGAGCAGCCAGGCCAGCGCCACCTGAAGGGGCGTGTGGCCGAGACGCGCGGCGACATCGGAGAGGGCCTGGACCTGCAGGGGGAAGAAGCCGCCCAGCGGGAAGAAGGGGACGTAGGCTATTGCCTTGGCGGCCAGCAGCTTGACCAGGGCGTCGTCGGCGCGGTGGGCGAGGTTGTAGAGGTTCTGGACGCAGACGATGGGAGCGATGCCCAGCGCCTGTTCGACCTGGGTGGCTGTGGCGTTGCTGAGGCCCAGGTGGCGGATCAGCCCCTGCTTCTGGAGGGCGACCAGGGCGCTGAATTGCGGCTCGATCGTCCCCTCGGTCGGGGCATGGCCGCCCATCAGGCGCAGATTGACCACGTCGAGCGCCTCAAGCCCGAGGTTCCGCAGATTGTCGTGGACGGCGGAGATCAGCTCGGCGGGCGTCTGAGCGGGAAGCCAGGAGGCGTCCTCGCCGCGCTTTCCGCCAACCTTGGTGACGATCACCAGGTCGTCCGGGTAGGGGTGCAACGCCTCGCGGATCAGCTGATTGGTGACGTACGGTCCGTAATAGTCGCTGGTGTCGATGTGGTTGACCCCCTGGGCGACGGCTTCGCGCAGGACGGCGAGCGCGGCGGCGGGGTCCTTGGGCGGGCCGAAAACGCCGGGGCCGGCGAGCTGCATGGCGCCATAGCCCATGCGCGCGACGGTGCGGCTGCCGAGATTGAAGGTGCTGAGGGTCATGGGGATCTCCGGGGCAGGCGCCGCCCGCATATGGGGACGGGCGGCCCTACCGGCTACCGCGTCTGGCCGCCATCCACCGGAATGACCGCGCCGGTGACGAAACTGGCCATGGGGCTCATCAGGAAGGCGGCGACCGCGCCGATCTCCTCGGGCTTGCCGAAGCGGTTCATGGGGACCTCGCGCTTGAGCCAGCGCATCCAGGCCTCGCCCCGCGGGCCGGTGGCGTTGGCCTCCCAGGTCCCGCCGGGGAAGATGATGTTGCCGGGCGCGATGACGTTCACCCGCACATTGGCGGGCCCGCTGATCTTCGCCAGCTCCTTGGCGAGGTGGTTCATCCCGGCCTTGGCCGTGCCGTAGGTGAGGGCTGTGCCGAGCGCGCCGAGGCCCGCGATCGAGGAGATCAACAGCATGGAGCCCTCGCCGCGCGGGGTCATGCGGCGCAGGACCGCGCGGGAGAGGCGCCAGGCCGAGTCCAGGTTCTGGGCGAAGCCCTTGTCCCAGGTCTCGTCGTCCACCTCGATGCCGGGCGGGCAGGGGTAGAGGCCGACGTTGGCGACGGCGCCGAAGATGGGCCCAAGCTCGGCCTCGGTGCGGGCCACGGCGTCCTCGATCACGGCGGTGTCGCGCATGTCGCCGGCCATGGCGAGGAGACGGTCCTCGCCGTAGGTCGCGGCCAGGCGCGCGCGTTCGGCGTCAAGGGCGTCTGCGCCGCGCGCGGTAATGGCCAGCTTCGCGCCCTCGGCCAGGCAGGCCTCGACGATGCCGAGCCCGATGCCGCGGCTGGCCCCGGCGATGAAGATGACCTTGCCGTCCAGTCCCAGGTTCATGCGCGGTGTCCTCGTCCAGCGTCGCGGGGCCGGCATTTAGCCGGACTTGGCGCGGGTGCGATAGGCGCGGCCCTGGACAGGGATAAGGAGGGAGGGGGAGGCGTCGGCTGACCTGCGCCCAATCTGGGGGGCTGGGGGGCTGTTCAGGATCCGGACCGGATGCCGATCAACCGACAATGCTTAATTGGCGTGCGGATGTGTCCGGCGCTGGGTCCCAATGGGGCCATTTCGGGGCGTGGCGTCACCACAACAGGGCCGGACCATCTGCGAGGTGCGCGCTCACGGACGCTTGCCATCGGCCGCAGCCAGCGCAAACGTTGAGCCAACGGCGGTCGATCAATCGATCGTCAGGGCGTGGGGCCCCGCGGCGCTTCCCAGGATTTCGGTCCTGCGCGGATCAGAGGAAGCGGCAGAGGCCGTCCGCAAGGACGGCCTTTTTCGCGTCGGGGGTCCGGCGGGACAGGGCGCGACTGAGCTCCAGACCTCGACTCACCTCCCAAGCATTCAGACTCACCACGGTCAGCAACCACCCAACTGAACAATGATCAGGTATAATCCCCAGCGGGCGGAAGGGGGAATTTTTGACAAACTTGACACTTTTCTGAAATGGCCGAAGCATCCCGTGGTCTTGCCCACAAGGCGCAAGCAAGGGGGACATCAAATGGTAAAGCTATATGGCGCCGCCAGGGCGCTGGCTGTGCTCGTGGCCATTGCGGCTGCATTCGTGACGGTCCCGCAGGTGGCGGTTATTCTTCTGGTTCTCGGCGCCATCGCCGGGCTGGGAAATTCGGCGGAATACAACATGCGCGTCATGGTGATCGCCATCGTCCTGTTGGTCGGGTCGAAGTCCCTGGAGGCGATCCCGGAGGCCGGGACCTACCTCGCCACCATCTTCGGCGGCATCGGCATCGCGGCATTCGGGTCCGTGGTCACCGGGGTGGTGCTCGGTCTCTATCGGCGCACCATGACCGACTTCACGGGCAAGTCAGCCTAGGCTTCGCCGACGCGAAGACGGTGGAGACGGCGAAGGCAGTCCGAAAGGGCTGCCTTTTTCGCGTCTGGCGCGCGCCGAGGCTCAGGGCGTGGGCGATGGCGGGCAGAGCGTGCTTTCGGGCCGGGCCCGATAGACCGTGGAGGACAGCGCCCGCATGCCCTGTCCGGCGCGTCCGTTGGGGGTGGTGATGGTGGCCACGATCCGATCCTGGCCGGCCCGGCCGCAGTAGACGCTGCGTTCGACCCGGTCTGCGTCCACCAGGCCCGACGAGGCCAGTACGAAGCCTTCAGGTCGGGCCAGGATCACCCGCTCGGCCATGGCCCGCAGCCGATCCGAAGGTCCGCGGTCCACATAGGCCGAGCACGAGCCGTCAGCCCAGCCGACGGCGTAGACCGGATTGATCGAGGCCAGCCGCCAGACCTTGTCGGCCTCGCCCGCGTGGGCCGAGCGTGGCGGCATCTTCACCAACCATTCGTAGAGGGCCAGCTGCTCGATGGGCTTTCGCTCGGCGATGCCGGTCAGGCAGACGTCGCGCAGCACGATCTCGCCGGCCGCGACGCTGTCGGTCAGCGCGCCCCAGGGGGCCTTTTCGCGGACCGCCGGCCGGTCCGGCGGCTGCGCCCAGGCGGGCAGGGCGAGACAGGCGGCGACGGCGGCGATGACGAAGCGGGCGGTGCGAACCATATTCGTGCTCGGTGCTAGCTCCCGTGGCTGTAGCCGGGCGGCAGGGGGCGGTTGAGATCCTTGTAGCGGTCGCGAAGCTCAAGCTGGCGCGAGGTCATCGGCTGTTGCTGGCCGTGGATGAAGACCGCGGTGGGCTGGCTGAGCGGCTCGAACGGATCGGCAGTCCAGATCACCAGGTCGGCGTCCTTGCTGGCCTCCAGCGAGCCGGTGCGGTCGCCGACGCCGAAAATCCTGGCCGGGTTGATGGTGATGGCCGCCAGCGCCGCGGCATAGGGCATGCCGTGGGCCACGGCGTTGCCCGCGTCGTAGCGGGTTTCGCGCGCGCGGTAGTCGCCGCCCTCGCTTTCCAGGGCCACGGTGACGCCGGCGGCCTGCAGGCGCGCGGCGTTGTCCATGGTGGACGCCAGCATCTCGTAGCTTTCCGGCCGGTCGTTCAGCGGGTTGAGCAGGACGGGGACGCCCGCCTTGGCGATCTCGCCGGCGACCATCCAGCCCTCCTCGGCGCCGTCGAGGATGACCTTGAAGCCCTCGTCCTTGGCGAGCTTCAGGACGGCTCGGATGTCCGACGCGCGGTGGACGTCTGCGATGATTGGCATGCGCCCTTGCACGACGGGGATCAGCGCCTCCAGGTCGCCCTTGGAGAGCGGCAGCTCGCGGTAGCCGGCCCGGTCGTAGGCGGCCCTGTTCTTCATGTAGTCGCGCACGTCCTGGAGCGCGGTCTTCAGCGCCACGATTTCCGCCCCGCGCGCGCCGCCGGCGATGCCGGCTCCGGCCTGGCCAAAGGGGACCACCATGCCGACCCTGGCGCGGGTCAGGATGTCCTCGCCCTTGCTGAGGTGGATCACCGCGGCCTGGCCGGCGAAGAGGGCGTGAGAGCGGCTGCCGTCGCCGCCGCCGGCCGTGTAGCTCCTGGCGTCGGTCTCGTCGTCGTCATTGCCGCCGCGGCCACGGCCGGGCTTGGGCATGACCACCGCGCTGGTCAGGCCGCCCAGTCGGGCGACCGGCAGCAGGATCGATTCCGCATTGAGCGTGTACTGGATGTCGAAGGAGGCCCCGATCGCCGGGTTGTCGACGCTGAGGTCGCTGCCGAGGGAATTGACCTCCACCGAGCCCAGCGCCGAGTTGGTGGCGAAGAAGCCGGGGGCGACGATGCCGCCCGCCGCGTCGATCACCCGGGCGCCGGTGGGGACGGCCGTATAGGCGCCCACCGAGGCGATCTTGCCGTCCTTGATCACCACGGTCCCGTCGAGGATCTCGCCCGCGGCGGCGGCGGTGAGGATGCGCGCGTGGATTATGGCGACGGTCTCGGCCTGAACAGCAGTGGCGGCGGCGAGGGCCGTGACGGCCCAGGCCGCGAGAAGCATCTTGCGCATCAATGGGCTCCTTCGCCGGGCTGGCCGAGCTCGAAGTCGGACCGCGGTTGATAGCGGGGATCGTGGCGGTCGTAGGAGATGGCGCCGTCCAGATAGACCCGGTCGGCCCGCGCGTAGATCGAGAAGGGATCGTGGTCCCAGATGACGATGTCGGCCCGCTTGCCGGGCTCGAGGCTGCCCACCTGCTTGGCGATGCCCAGCGCCTTGGCCGGATTGGCGGTGATCCACCGAATCGCCTCGGCCTCGGTGATCTGGTAGCCGGCGGCGCGGCCGGCGGCGAGCGCCTCGGCGGCCTCCTGGTTCAGCCGCTGGATGAGGTCGGGGTCGTCGGACTTGATGATCGCGCAGCCGCCCTTGGCGGCGTTGACCATGGCCGCATTGGCCTCGATGCCGTCCAGCATCTCCAGCTTCTCGCCCCACCAGTTGGCCCAGGTGGCGACGCAGATGTCGTTGGCGGCCAGCAGGTCGGCGATCTTGTAGGCCTCCACCGCGTGGTGGAAGGCGGCGATGTGGTAGCCGAACTCCTTGGAGATATCGATCATCTGGGCCATTTCGTCGGCCCGGTAGCAGTGGTTCTCCACCTGGATCTCGCCGCGTAGCACGGCGGCCAGCGTGTCGAGGCCCAGGTCGCGCTTCGGCGGATCGGCCTTCTCGTTCCTGGCGACCTTGTCGCGGTAGTCGTCCCACTTGCGCTTGTAGTCGGCGGCGTTGATCCAGGCGGCGCGGTAGCCGGCCACATTGCCCATGCGGGTGGAGGGCGCGCGGTTCTTTGAGCCATAGACCCGCTTGGGGTTCTCGCCGCAGGCCATCTTCAGCGCATAGGGCGCGTCGGGGAACTTCATGTCCTGGACGGTGCGGGCCGGGATGTTGCGCAGCACGACGCCGCGGCCGCCGATCAGGTTGCCGGAGCCGGGCAGGATCAAGAGGCTGGTGATCCCGCCGATGCGCGCGGTGTTGAAGCCAGGGTCCTGCGGCCAGACGGAGTGCTCGGCCCAGACCTCGGCGGTGACCGGATTGGTCAGCTCATTGCCGTCGGAATTGGCCCAGACGCTGGGGGAAGCGTAGACGCCCAGGTGCGAGTGGGCGTCGATCAGGCCGGGCGTCACCCACTTGCCGGCGCCGTCGACCTTTTCGTAGCCGGAAGGGACCGCAAGGCCGGCGCCGACGGCTTCGACCTTGCCGTCCTTCACCAGGACCACGCCACTGTCGATCAGCTGGCCCGTGCCGGTGAAGACGTGGGCGCCGACGATGGCCGTCGGGTGGCTGGGCATGGGCTTGTAGGTGGAGGGGAAGGCGTCGGCGTGGACCAGGGGGTCGAGGCCGGGCGGCAGGGGCTTGGCCTTGGCCGACGGCGTTGCGTCGGCGGTCTTCGCAGGGCCCCCCTTTGCCGTGCCTTTGGCGGGCTCCGTTGTGGTGGCGCATCCCGCCATCGCCGCAGCCGCGACCAGCGCGAGCGTCCACGTCCATAAGCGCATGAAATTAGGCCCCATCCCCGAAACGAGGGCGGACGATAGGCCCAGGGCGCCGCTTAGGTAAACAGGCCGCGCGGGAGATTCTCAGGGACCGGT
The DNA here is from genome assembly GCA_003136395.1 of Phenylobacterium sp. GTDB lineage: Bacteria > Pseudomonadota > Alphaproteobacteria > Caulobacterales > Caulobacteraceae > Phenylobacterium. Next base: position 12,226 of record PLEH01000139.1, on the reverse strand, counting down.
GTTCGCCGCCCGTCTCAGGTCGACTGGGTGTTGTCCGGCAGGCCCAGGATGCGCTTGGAGATGATGTTGTTCTGGATCTCGAAGGAGCCGCCGTAGATCGACATGGCCTTGCCGGAGAGCCAGCCGCGGACGGTCTCGATCTCCTCGCGGGTGAAGTCCTCGCCCTCCCAGCCGAGGCCTTGCGCGCCCATGATCTCCAGCGTCAGTTCGGCGCGGGTCTGGGCCACATGGGTGGCGGAGTTCTTCAGCACCGACGCGCCGTTGGTCGCGCCATTGGCTTCCTTGGACTCGGCCATGACCCGGGCGAGCGTCAGGCCGTGGACCCTGGCGTCCATCTCGTGACGGACGAGGCGGGTTCTCAGGTCCTGGTCCTCGATGCGGCCGTCGGCGTCGACGGCGACGTAGCGCTTGGCGATCTGGTTCAACGGCGCCGTGCGGCCGCCGCCGATCGCGCCGGTCTGGCTGGCGCGTTCGTGCTGCAGCAGGCGTTTGCCCACCGTCCAGCCCACGTTCAGCTGTCCGAGGAGCGCGTCCTTGGGCGCGACCGCGTCGGTGAAGAAGGTCTCGCAGAAGGGCGAGGCGCCGGCGATGAGCGCGATGGGGCGGGTCTCGATCCCCGGCTGGCGCATGTCCACCAGCATGAAGGAGATGCCGTCGTGCTTCTTCGCGGTCGGATCTGTGCGGGTCAGCAGGCCGCACCAGTCGGAGTATTGCGCGCCGCTTGTCCACGTCTTCTGGCCGTTGATCACCCAGTGGTCGCCGGCGTCCACCGCCTTGGTCTGCAGGGACGCGAGGTCGGAGCCGGCGTTGGGCTCGGAATAGCCGACGCACCACTGCACCTCGCCGCGCACGATGGGCGGGATGTGCTTGGCCTTCTGGGCCTCGGTCCCGTAGTCGAGGATGGTCGGGCCGATCATGGTGACGCCCATGCCGAACAGCAGCGGGTTGAAGGCCTGGACCTTGGCCATCTCCTGGGCGAGCACTCGGGCCTGGGCGGGTGACAGGCCTCCGCCGCCGTACGGGGTGGGCCAGGTCGGCGTCGCCCAGCCCTTTTCGCCGATGGCCTTGCGCCACCCCGCGAGGTCGGCGCTCTGGCCCTGCCGCTCCGACATGGCCTGGGCGCCCTTGCCGGCCAGGGATTTGGGGAAATTCGCCTCCAGCCAGGCGCGCGCCTCGGCGCGGAAGTCCTCAAGCTCGAGGTCGCCTCCGAAGTCCGCCATGTCGCTTCTCCCTGGTTGGAACGGTTGCAGCCACCTTAGTCCGCCCGGCCACGGCGACAAGCGTGCCCCAAGGTCAGCGCCTAACGGGCGTCGATCAATTGATCGCCGCCGAGCGTGCGGTAGAGGGTCACCAGATTGTCGGCGCGGACCAGGCGGGTGGACGCTTGGGTGCGGCGCGCGGCGTAGAGGGTGCGTTGCGCCGTCAGGCTCTGGAGGAAGGGGTCGATGCCCTCGCGGTAGCGGGCGTCCTCCAGCTGGTATTCGTCGAGGGCGGCGGCTACGAGGGCGTCCTGGGCGGCCATCTGGTCGTTGATCGTGCCGCGGCGGGCGAGCGCGTCGGCGACCTCGCTGAAGGCCGTCTGGATCGCCTTCTGGTACTCGGCGACGCTGAGTTCGCGCTGGCCCTTGGCGAGGGACAGGTTGGCCAGGTTGGCGCCGCCGGCGAAGAGCGTCTGCGACGCTCCGGCCGAGGCCGTCCAGTTGAAGGTCTTGCCGTTGAACAGCGCCCCCAGCGCCGGGCTGGCGGCGCCGGCCAGGGCGGTCAGGCTGATGCGCGGGAAGAAGTTGGCCCGCGCGGCGCCGATCTGGGCGTTAGCGGCGCGCAGGCGGTACTCCGCCTGGACGACGTCTGGCCGGCGCAGCAGGACGCCGGAATCGAGCCCCGCGGGCACCTCGCCCAACAGCCCGTCGACGCTCTCGATGGAGGCCGGCAGGTCGGCGTCGGCGACCCGGGCGCCGACCAGCAGCTCCAGCGCATTGCGGTCCTGCGCCACGAGAGTGGTCAGGTTGGCGACGTCGGAGTCGGCCTGGTCGAGGACGGTCTCGGCCTGGCGAAGGTCGGTGCGCGGCGCGATGCCGCCGGTGAGACGCGCGCGAGTCAGGTCGACGCTCTTCTGGGCGCTGGCGACGGTTTCGCGGGCGACGGTGAGCAGGCTGCGGTCGGTGGCGAGTGTCAGGTAGGCGTCGGCGGTTTCCGCGACCAGGGTCAGGCGCGCGGCATGCAGGCCGGCCTCGCTGGCCAGGTACTGCTGCTGGGCGGCGTGGCTCAGCGAGCGCAGGCGGCCGAAGAGGTCGAGCTCGAAGGCCGAGAAGCCGACGTCGGCGTCGTAGCTGCGGCTGGTTTGGCGCTGGGAGGTGATCGCGCCGTTCGGCTGGACGACCGTGGCGCGGCCATGAGTCTCGTTGGCCGCGGCGGTGGCGTCGATCTTCGGCAGGAGCTCGGCGCGCTGCACGCGGTATTGCGAGCGCGCGACGGTGACATTGGCCATCGCGATCTGCAGGTCACGGTTGTTGGCGATGGCCCGCTCGATGATCGCCTGGAGGTGAGGGTCCTTGAAGATGTCGCGGTAGCTGACCGAGGGCAGGGCGGCGGCGTTCGCGGCGGGATAGGCGCCGCCCACCGGCCAGGTCTGCGGCACGGCCGGCATCGGGCGCGCATAGTGCGGCTCCAGCGTGCAGCCGGCGAGCGCGGCGCTGCTGGCCAGGACGGCGATCAGCCTCCTCATGCCGGCGTCTCCTGTGGGGCGGCGGCGGTCTCGGCAGGCGCGTGGCGGTTGCGGAAGAACATCCGCACCAGGACGAAGAACATGGGAACGAAAAAGAGCGCCAGCGCGGTGGCCGACAGCATGCCGCCGATCACCGCAGTACCGATGGCGATACGGCTCTGCGCGCCGGCGCCGGTGGAGATCGCCAGCGGCATGACGCCAAAGATGAAGGACAGGCTGGTCATCAGGATCGGGCGGAAGCGCAGGCGCACCCCTTCGATCGCCGCATCATAGGACTTCATTCCCCGCCGCTCGGCCCCTTCCGCGAACTCGACGATCAGGATCGCGTTCTTCGCCGACAGCCCCATGGTGGTGAGCAGGCCCACCTGAAAATAGACGTCGTTGGAAAGGCCTCGCGCGGCCACCGCCAGGGCTGCGCCCAGGAGGCCGAGCGGGATGACCAGCATCACCGACAACGGCACCGACCAGCTCTCGTAGAGCGCGGCCAGGCAAAGGAAGACCACCATGAGCGAGATCGCATAGAGCAGCGGGGCCTGACCGCCCGAGAGGCGCTCCTGATAGGACAGGCCGCTCCAGGCCACAGAGACGCCGGGCTGTCTGGCGGCCAGCGCGGCGATGTGATCCATAGCGTCGCCGGTGGACTTGCCCTCGACGGCGTCCCCCTGGATCTCGTAGTTGGAGATGCCGTTGAAGCGGCCGAGCGTCGCCGGCGCCTGCGACCAGCTGGTCTGGGCGAAGGCCGAGAACGGCGCCATCTCGCCGCTGGCGCTGCGCACGAACCAGTTCGCGAGGTCTTCCGGACGGCTGCGGTAGGGTGCGTCGCCCTGGACGAAGACCCGCTTGACCCGGCCGCGATCGACGAAATCGCCGACGTAGGTCCCGCCCCAGGCGGCGGTCAGGGTCTGGTCGACCTGGGCCTGGGGAATGCCCAGGGCGCCGACCTTTTCCTCGTCGATGTTCACATTGAGCGTGGGATTGTCATCGAGCGAATTCTGCCGCACGCCGGTCAGCATCGGGTCGTTCTTCGCCTCGGCGAGCAGATCCTTCATCTCGGCCTTGAACTGCTGGCGGCTCAAACCGCCGGAGTTGAGCAGTTCCATGGTGAAGCCGCTCGACTGGCCCAGCCCACGCACCGGCGCCGGGTTGAGCGCGAAGAACTGGGCGTCGCGGAGCATTCCGCCCAGCGTGCGGGTGGCGCGCTGGGTGATGGCCGGGGAGGCGTTTTCCTTTCCGGGCCGTTCGGACCACGGCTTGAAGGAGATGAAGCCGCGCCCCGCGTTCTGGCCGGAGCCGGAGGGGCCCTGGCCAACGACCAGGTAGGCGGCGGCGACGTTCTTCTCGTGCAGGAGGTAGTTCTCGATGGTCTTCACCGCCGCCAGGGTGCGCGGCATCGTGGCGCCGGGCGGCAGGGTGTACTGGACCTGCGCGGTGCCCTGATCCTCGGACGGCAGGAAGCTGGTGGGCAGTTTCAGGAACACCAGGATCAACGCCGCGACCAGCACCGCATAGACGACCATGGCCAGGCGCATCTTGGAGATCACCCAGCGGACGGCGCGCTGGTAGCGCTGGGCGTTGTGGTTGAAGGCGGCGTTGAAACGGCCGCCGAACTTCGTGAGCACCCGATCGAGGAAATTGCCGCTGTGGTGCTCCTCGCCGGGACGTCTCAGCACGGTGGCGGCCAGCGCCGGCGATAGCACAAGGGCGACGATGATCGACAGCACCATCGACGACACGATGGTGATCGAGAACTGGCGGTAGATCACCCCTACCGACCCGCCGAAGAAGGCCATGGGCAGGAAGACCGCCGAAAGCACCAGGGCGATCGCGATCAGAGCGCCCTGCACCTGACCCATCGACTTGATGGTCGCGTCGCGCGGCGAGATCCCCGGTTCCTCGTGCAGGATCCGTTCGACGTTCTCGACCACCACGATGGCGTCGTCGACCAACAGGCCGATGGACAGCACGAAGGCGAACAGGGTCAGCACGTTGATGCTGTAGTGGAAGGCGGCCAGGACCCCGAAGGTGCCCAACAGAACCACCGGCACGGCGATGGCCGGGATCAGGGTCGCGCGCCAGCTCTGCAGGAATACGAACATCACCAGGACCACCAGCAGGACGGCCTCGGCGAGGGTCTGCACCACCTCGCGGATGGAGAGCTTGATGAAGGCGGTGGAGTCGTTCGGGAAGACATACTTGTAACCCGGCGGGAAGCGGCTCGACTGCTCGACGATGGCCGCGCGCACCAGGTCGGCGGTCTTCAGGGCGTCCGCGCCGGGCGCCAGGTTGACGGCGATACCGGCGGCCGGGTGGCCGTTCAGGCGGCTGACCGTGCCGTAGTTCTCACTGCCCAGTTCAATCCTGGCGACGTCCTGCAGCAGCACGTGGGATCCATCGGTCTGCGTCTTGACGATGATCTTCTTGAACTGATCGGGGCTCGTCAGCCGCGAGTGCGCCGTGACGGTCGCGTTCAGCATCTGGGTGTCGGCGGAGGGAAGACCGCCGATCTGCCCGGCGGCGACCTGCGTGTTCTGGGCCTGGATGGCGCTGATCACGTCGCCGGGGACGACGTGGACGGAGGCCAGCTTGAACGGGTCCAACCAGATGCGCATGGCGTACTGGGCGCCGAAGACATTGATGTCGCCTACACCCGGGATCCGCCCGACCTTCTCCTGCAGGTTGGTCACCAGATAGTCCGAGATGTCGGAACTGGAGGCCCGGTCGTTGGTGTCGTAGATCGTGGCGATCAGCAGGAAGTCCGGGTTGGCCTTGGTGACGACCAGGCCCTGCTGCTGCACTTCCTGCGGCAGGCGGGGGAGGGCCGTCTGGACCTTGTTCTGCACCTGGACCTGGGCGATGTCCGGGTTGACCCCCTTCTGGAAGGTTACCGTGACGTTGATCTGGCCGGTCGAGCTGGAATTGGACGAGAAGTAGATCATCCCGTCGATCCCGGTGAGCTGCTGCTCGATGATCTGGGTGACGCTGTTCTCGATGACCTCGGCCGAGGCGCCCGGATAGTTGGAGCGGATGTTCACCTGCGGAGGGGCGATGTCGGGATACTGCTCGACGGGCAGGGCGCGGATCGAGCCCAGCCCCACCAGCATGATCGCGATCGCGATCACCCAGGCGAAGACCGGACGGTCGATGAAGATGCGGGAGATCATGCGGGCCTAGCGCCCCGGCCGGTCATGGCCGCTGCTTACGCCGCCGCGTCCGCCTCCGCCGCCGGGCGGGCGCCGCGGCGCGGATCCGGCCGGCACGGGGCGGACGGGTTGATTGGGCTTCACCTTGTCGAGGCCCTCGGTGATCACCTTGTCGCCGGCCGAGAGACCCTCGGTGACCAGCCACTTGTCGCCCACCGTGCGGTCCGCTTTGACGATCCTGAGCATCGCCTTGTTGTCCGGGCCGACCACATAGACCGTGGCCGAGCCCTTGGGGTCGCGAGTGAGGCCCTGTTGCGGGACGAGGATGGCGTTCTGGGCGGTGGCCTGCGAGAGGCGGGCGCGGACGTACATTCCGGGCAGCAGCAGTCCCGCGGGATTGGGGAAGGTGGCGCGCAGGGTGACCGTGCCGGTGTTCTGGTCGACGACGGGCTCGGAGAACTCGACCTTGCCGGGGAGGCCGTAGTCGGAGCCGTCCTCCAGGGTCAGCCGGACCGCCGCCGAGGAAGAGGTGGCCCCGCCTGCGGCGAGCGTGCGGCGCAGGGCCACGAGGTCGGCGCTGGATTGCTGGATGTCGACGAAGATCGGATCGAGCCGCTGGATGGAGGTCAGGGCGTTGGTCTGGCCGACGGTGACCAGGGCGCCGGGCGTGGCGAGGGAGCGGCCGATGCGGCCGGTGATCGGCGCGGGCACGGTGGTGAAGCGCAGGTTGATCCGGGCGGTGTCCAGCGCGGCCTTGGTCTGGGCGACGGCGGCGACGGCCTGGTTCGCGGCGGCCTGGGCGTCGGTGTAGTCCTGCTTGGAGACCGCCTCGATGGCGGCCAGCGGCTTGTAGCGGGCGGCCTTGGCGGCCGTGGAGTCGCGGTTGGCCTCGGCGTTCTGGACGTTGGCCTGGGCCTGGGCGACGGCGGCGCGGTAGAGGCTGGGGTCGATCTCGTAGAGGGTCTGACCTTGTTTGACGAGGCTGCCCTCGACGAACCTTCGGGCCTTGATCACGCCGGTGACCTGGGGCCGCACCTCGGAGGTCTCATAGGCCGTGGTCCGCCCGGCGAGCTCGATCTGCAGCGGCACGGTCTGGGGGACCATGACGACGTAGCCGACCTCGGGGACGCGGGGCGGGGGCTTCTTGGCCTCGTTCGCGCCGCAGGCCGAGAGCAGCAGGACGAACGCCAACGCGGGCAGATGGAACAGCTTGTTCAGGGTAAGCACCCGCAGGACCTAGTTCAGAGGACGACCCGGGAGAGGTCGGTGGGAGGAAGCGGCAGTCTCATCGTTCGGTGAAGGCAAGGTGACAAGGGTCTTTGCAAAACTCGACACCAGGATTTCGGATTGTTGCCAAACCGCGATGCGACGCGCGGGGCAACATACTGATCCGGCCTAGCCGATCAATGCGCCTCGACCACCGGCAGCTCGATGTTCGTCGCCTGGGCGCCTGAGTGGAAGATGCGCTGGACCGCCTTCCGATAGTCCGCGGGCTCGGCGAAGAAGATGTTGGGAACGAAGGTCTGCGGGTTGCGGTCGTAGAGCGGGAACCAGCTCGACTGGATCTGCACCATGATCCGATGGCCGGGCTCGAAGACGTGGTTCGCGGTCGGCATGACGAAGCGGTATTTCTGGACGGTGTTGGCCGGGATCGCCTTGGGCGTCACGAAGCTCTCGCGATAGCGGCCGCGGAAGATGTCCATGGCGATCGGCAGCTCGTAGCCGCCGAGCTCCACCTGGCTTGGCACCACGTCCGGATAGACGTCGATGATCTTCACCACCCAGTCGGAGTCCGTGCCGCTTGTGGAGGCGAAGAGGTTGACGATGGGCGCGCCGGCGATCCGCAGCGGAGCGGTCAGGACATCGCTCGTGTAGGTGAGCACGTCGGTGCGGCCGTCCACGTGCCTCTGGTCGGTGGTCAGCCAGTAGCGCCACTGGTCGCCGTCGTCGGAGCGGACCGGGCGACGGACATAGGGCACGGGCTTGGCGGGGTCGGAGACGTATTCGTCGAAGGCCGGCCCCGAGGACGCGGGCGCCTGGAAGCCGAGGCCTAGGCCCGGCTCCAGATAGAGCGGCTTCATCTTGGCGCCGCACCCGTCCTCGCAGGCGAGCGGCCACCTGGGCAGGCGGTCCCACTCCATGGCGCCGGTGCGGAAGATGAACACCGGCGGGGTGTTGGCCTTGGGGCCATTGGTCTTCAGGTGCTCGTCCAAGAAGGGCTTCAGCACCTTCATACGGAACTCGGTGGCGGTGTCGCCGGGCAGCTTCAGCGCGTTCAATTGCCGCTGTTCGTAGTTGACGCCGGAATGCCGCCAGGGCCCCAGCACCAGGTAGTTCATGTCGTTGTTCGCATCCTTGGGCTCGGTGGCCAGGTAGGCGTGGATCGTCCCCCACATGTCCTCCTGGTCCCAGAGCGCGCCGACCCACATGGTGGGCACCTTCAGCGGCTGTCGGGCCAGTTCCCTGTCCAGCGCCTGCTCGCTCCAGAAGGCGTCATAGGCCGCGTGTTCCGTGAGCTTGCGATAGTAAGGGATCTGGTCGAGGCCCGCGGCCCTGGCGTAGTTGTCGACGGATCCGGCGCGCAGGAAGTCGGTGTATTCGTCGAAGCTTTCACGAGGAACAACAACGCCTTCTCCGCGGGCGGTCATCTGGCCCGCGAGGTAGTCGAGGTTGGTGGTCCGAAACGCGCCGTAGTGGAAGAAGTCGTCGCCCATCCAGCCGTCGACCATGGCCGACTGCGGCACGGCCGCCTTCAGCGCCGGGTGCGGATTGATCAGGCCCATGAGCGTGGTGAAGCCGTCGTAGGACGAGCCGATCATGCCCACCCGGCCGTTGGTCTCGGGGATGTTCTTCACCAGCCAGTCGATGGTGTCCCAGGTGTCCGTCGAATGGTCGACTGTGGTGGTGTTGAGGGGGCCCACCAGCGGCCGGGTGACCACATAGTCGCCCTCCGAGCCCCACTTGCCGCGGATGTCCTGGTAGACGCGGATGTAGCCGTCGGTGACGAAGGGCTCGTCCAGCTGGGCGAGCTCAGCCTCGATATGCGGCGAGGCGAACCGTTCGGCGCGTTTCTTGGCGTTGTAGGGTGTCCGGGTCAGGAGGATCGGGGCGTCCTTGGTCCCCTTCATCATGACGATCACCGTGTAGAGCCGGGTCCCGTCGCGCATGGGGATCATCGCGGTGCGCTTGACCCAGTCGTTCTGAGCCGTCGGCTTCTCGAAGCTGAGCGGGATGTCGGGGGTGATCGGCGGCGGCGCCTGGGCTGCGGCCGGCGCGGCAAGGGCGAGAACGGCGGCCAGGGCCGCGAGCAGGGTGCGTTGGATCATGCCTTGACCGTAGTCGATGGCGCGGGCTTGAGAAGAGGGCGCCGCGGAATCGCGGTGGCGTCCGGAGCCAACACCACGCAAGGTGTCCCCAACGGAAGCCCGGACGCACCAATGAAGCCGGGCGATGGAGGTCATGCGATGAAAACCCTTCTGGCGACCTGCGTACTGGCGATCGGCCTGATGGCTTCGGCGGCCTCGGCTCAGCCGGCCGCCGCGGCGGGGCCCTACAAGGTGCTGAAGACGGCCAAGGTGGGCGGCGAGGGCGGCTTCGACTACGTCTACGCCGACGCGGCCAACCGCAGGCTCTACGTCCCGCGTGCGGGGGCGGCTGGTCGGGTGACGGTGTTCGACCTGGACAAGCTGGAGCTCCTCAAGGAGATCCCGGCCGCCGGCGGGCACGGCGCGGCCGTGGACGTGAAGTCCGGCCACGGCTTCGCCAGCAGCAAGCCGGTGGCCATGTGGGACGCCAAGACGCTCGCGCCGATCAAGACCATCGAGGTGCAGGGCTTTCCAGACGGCATCCTGGGCGATCCCGCCAGCCAGCGGATCTACATCCTGAGCCACAGCGCTCCGAACGTGACGGCGATCAACGCCGTGGACGGGACGATCGCCGGGACCGTCGACATCGGCGGCGCGCCCGAGCAGGCGGTCACCGACGGCAAGGGCCACCTCTATATCGATCTGGAAGACAAGGATCAGGTCGCCGTCGTCGACGCCAAGACCATGACCAAGACCGGCGCCTATGGCCTGGACGGCAAGTGCGGGACGCCCGCGGGCCTGGCCTTCGACGTGAAGACCCATGTGCTCTTCGTCGCCTGCCGCAATCCGGCGGTGATGGCCATGCTGAACTCCGACACCGGCAAGATCCTGGCGGTGCTGCCGATCGGAGTGGGCGTGGATGGGGCCACGTTCAATCCGGCGACCAAGGAGGCCTTCAGTTCGCAGGGCGACGGCACCCTGACGGTCATCAAGGAACTGAGCCCGACCAGCTTCGAGGTGGAGCAGACCGTCCAGACCCAGATCAGCGCCAAGACCCTGACGCTGGACGCCAAGACCGGCCACGTCCTGCTGATCGCGGCCGAATACGGCCCGCCGCCGCCTGCCCCGACGCCGGCCCCCGGCGCGCCGCCGCCCAGGCCCCGGCGTGGGCCGATGCTGCCCGGGTCGTTCTTGATCCTGGTGGTCGGTAGGTAGCTAGGCGCAGGCCCGGAAGAGCGGAAGCCGGGAAGGCCTCCGCTCCCGCTGTCGCTAGGCCAGCCGTTTGGCGCGGGTTTCGAGGCCAGTTTGGCGCTGGACGAGGCCGGTGATCTCGCCGTTCGGACCGAGCTCGAATTCCAGCGTGGCGTCGTACTGCCGGAAAAAGAACTTCGTCGCCGACGACGGCAGCAGGTCCTGGCGCAACTGGCTGGCAAGCTGCACCCGCCGATTGCCGTCCGATCCTGTCACTTCGCCGCCCAGCGCCCGCAGCCAGAGGCGGCCGTCCCCGACAGTGACGCTCATGACCACGCCGGTCTGGAACTCATAGCGGCCGGCGAACCTCGCGAGGGCCTCCGGCGACAGCTCGATGGCCGGCGCCCGCTGGGGCAAAGGCGCCGCCGCGCCGGGCGGCCGGTGAAAGAAGGTGACCGGGTTGACGGCCCCACCCTTGGTCAGGCGGCCCTCGATCCGCTGGCCGTCGTCGCTGAGTTCTCCCTCGATCCGCACGGTTTTCATGACCACTGTGACCTTGCGCCCTTCGCGATTTATGGAGGCCGCGGGGCGGCCCAGCAGGTTGCGGTCGGGACTGTCCATCCAGGCGTAGGTGCCGTGGCGGTCGGTCTTGAAGCGGATGCTCAGGCGGATCAGACCATTCTTGGTCTCGAGGCGGGCGTCCCAGAATCCATCCAGACCCTCGAACCGCGGCGCTGGGGGATGCTCGCCGCGGACGAAGTCGAGCGAAACGGTCATACCGTGGGCGGTCCATTCACCGATCCAGCGGTCGCGCTCCGCGTCCCAGCGAGCCTCATAGAAGGTTTGCTGGCTTCCCGTGACGAGCGGGGCCATCAGGGTGAACGACAGTCTCCCGTCCGCGAGGACAACGTCATCGGCCGGCATATCGAAGAAGCCGAAGTCGATGGTATCCATGGCCACGGCTAGGCCGCCGTCCTCACCGCGGCGCACATGCATAGCGACGCGGCTGTCGCCGGCGAAATCACCGATCCAGTCGCCGAGGGCGGTCCGGGCGAGGGGTGATAGCTGGACCTCGGAACCAGCCTCGACCGCGGCCTTCAGTTCGCGCCAGTTGGCGAAGCCGTACTCACGGGCCAGCTGGTGCTGGGCCTCTGCGAGCTTGGGGGCGAGCTTGGCGACAGGCTGTGCCGCTCGCAGCAGATCGAGCCGCTGCTTGGCCTCGTTCTTCAGGTGCTCGAGGTTGGGTTTGGCCGGCAGGGTGCGCGCGGCGACAGTCCCAGTGTTGGGATTAGGCATGACAGAACCTTCCTTCCGAAGGACGCCCGGTGTCCGCACGAACGGGCTGGAAGTCAGGGTGATATGACTTGGGTCTTGGCGAGCGGGCTAGGCCCTTTGCGCGGACAGGCGGCCGCTCGACGGCCACCCCGAACATAACAGCGCGCGGGGCCGGCGCCTAGGCGCTGGCGAGCGCGCTCTGGAAGAGGATCGCGCCGTCCGCCGAGCCGAGCTCGGTCTCGAAAGCCCGGTCGGGGTGGGGCATGAGGCCGAGCACGTTGCCTTTGGCGTTGACGATGCCGGCGATGCCGCGCGCAGATCCGTTGGGATTGTCGACGTAGCGGAAGACCACCTGGCCCTCGCCTTCCAGCCGATCGAGCGTGGGCTCATCGGCGAAGAAGTTGCCCTCGCCGTTGCCCACCGTCATGGCCACCTGGCGGCGGCCCGCATAGCCCGCTGTGAAGCGGGTCTGGGCGTTGGTGACCTCCAGCTCGACGGCCTTGCAGACGTATTTGAGGCGCTCGTTGCGCAGGAGGGCGCCCGGCAGCATCCGGGCCTCGCAGAGGATCTGGAAGCCGTTGCAGATGCCG
>PLEH01000125.1 GCA_003136395.1 Phenylobacterium sp. | reverse complement strand
CGGCCATGGGCTCGTCGATCAGTCCCACGCGCCGGCCGCCCGCATTCAGGCAGCTGTCGTTGATCGCGCGGCGCTCCACGGCCGTGGCGCCGGACGGCACGCAGACGATGACCTTGGGGTTCACGAAGCCCTTGCGGTTGTGAACCTTGCGGATGAAGTACTTGATCATCTCCTCGGCGACTTCGAAGTCGGCGATGACCCCGTCGCGCATGGGGCGGATGGCTTCCATGTGGCCGGGCGTGCGGCCCAGCATCTGCTTGGCCTCTATGCCCACGGCGTGGACGACCTTGCGTCCGCCGACGTTGCGGAGCGCCACAACGGAGGGCTCGTTGAGCACGATGCCCTTGCCCTTCATGTAAATCAGGGTGTTGGCGGTGCCGAGATCGATGGCGATGTCGTTGGAGATGGCGCCGAAGAGCGAAGAGATCATGGAAGGCCCTGAGGACTGGGGGGCTGGAATGGGATAGCTTTGCCGAAGACCCGAAACGACATCGCGTACGCTCAATCTAGCGTCGAGTCGTTACCAATTCCCGGCTGCCTGGGCGTTCCCTGCCCTGCCCTCTGGTCGAATTCAAGGCATAAAGAGTGCTGCGCGCATTCGCGCCTCACGCGAAGTTCAAGCGTTGCCGGATCGTGGACCGCGCTACTCGACCGCCAGGATGACGTGCGGCGCCTTGATCAGCGCTGTCAGCGGGTTACCTACCTTCAGGTCCATGACCTCGGCGCTTTCGCGGGTGATAGTGGCTGTCAACGTCTTGCCCTCGGCGATGGCGAGCGTGATTTCGGTGGAGACGGCGCCGTCCGATCGCGCGCTCACCAGGCCCTTGATCTGGTTCCGCGCCGAAGTGACCAGGCCCTCCCCCTTGGCCAGCACCACGAAACTCGACTTGATGAGCGCGATGGCTGACCGCCCCACGGCCAGGCGCAGGGCCGCGACGCTTTCGCGGGTGACGATGGCGACGATCTCGACGCCAGGGGCCACGCTCAGGCTGACCTCGGCGTTGACCGTCCCGTCGGTGACGCGGGTCACCGTCCCGCGTAAGGCATTGCGCGCGCTGGTCTGCATGCCGAGGCTCCAGAAAAGACGGCCGAGATCATCGGCAGGGGCGCCGCCAAGGCCCTGGTCGAGGCGGTCCATGACCTCGGCCAGCTCCGCTTCGACCCGGTGGAAGGCCGCGATCACGGCGCGGCCGGCGGCGGTCAGTTCGGCCGCGCCGCCCTGTTTGCCGCCCGCCTGGGTCGTGACCAAGGGGGCGTCGAAGAGATTGTTCAGCGCCTGCACCGCGTCCCAGGCGCCGCGATAGCTGAGCCCCGTCCGCTCGGCCGCGACGCGGATCGAGCCCGCCTCGCCCAGGGCTTCGAGCAGAGCGATCCGTTCGGCTCCGACGCGGGATCCGTCGCCTCGGCGCAGGGACAGAGCGGCGTTGAGGACGGAAGACACCAGGTCGCCTCGTTATGCGATCGGACTGCACAACGACTCTATCAGCGATTTGCCGCCTGTCATCGCTCAGCTGGCGGTGCGCAGGGCCTGGGCGATCTGGGCGTCGGTTCGCCGCAGCATCAGGACGCCGGCCAGGGCCAGCAGCGCCGGGATCAGCGCCCAGCCGAAGAGGCCCGCGGCCGCCAGGCCGGTGGCGATCGCGATCACCAGCCCCAGCATCAGCTCGGCCACGGCGACCAGCCAGGACGACTGCCGCCGGCGGCGGAAGTCGCTGCGCTTGCCGGGCCGCTGCCACCAGATGTTCATCATGGCGGCCATGGCGATCGAGGCGGCCGAGCCCAGGGCCGCGGCGATGGAGGTCAGGGGCGACAGCCACAGCAGCGGGACGATCACCGGAACCAGCAGGATCGCAACGGGCAGGGCGGCGGCGGCGATCTTCGCCTGACGCAGGGTGCGCGTGGGCGTCGGCGCGCAGCTCAAGAGATCCGGCGCGTCCTCGGCCGAGACGGTAATCCAGGCGAGGCTGCCGGCGATCTGGCCGGTGATGAGGGCGAGCGCCGCCGCGCTCCCCGGGAGCGCGAAGCTCTGGCCCTGGCCGGCGGAGCGCAGGACGATGAAGCCGACGGGGACGAAATAGAGCACACGCAGCAGCACCTGGGCGATCAGCGCCGGGTCGCGGGCGATCAGGCGAAGCTCCTTCAGCAGCGTCGCGTTGAAGGCGCTGGCCGAGAACCGCGTCCGCCCGCCGGTCCGGGCGCGCCGGCCGCTGCTCCCCACGCCGGCGCCGGCTGCGGCCGCGGCGTCGGCCGCGAAACGGGCGCCCAGGAGCTGGTTGGCGATCAGGAACACGCCGCCGCCGACGCCGACCGTGGCCAGCAGCGGCAAGGGCTCGCCCACCATGGCGCGGATCGGCCAGCTCAGGCCGGGAATCCCGCGAAAACGCGGATTGAGCGCCGTCTCCAGCACCACCGCCCAGACGCTGGCGGTCTTGGCGCCGCCCAGGATGTTGCGCGCCTGGGCGGTGAGGAAGAAGGCCGCGCCGATGACCGCGGCCAACACCTGGCCCACCGTGCGCGTCCGGCGCGGGCCGATCAACCGGAACAGCGCCGCGGCCAGCAACAGGCCCGCGCCGCTGGCGGCCAGCGCCACGGCGAACAGCACCACCAGCGCCGCGAGCCACGTCGGATGGCCCATCACCGCGATCGGCAGCAGGATCGGCGTCAGGATCATCGCGAAGATGGAGAAGACGTTGACGCTGACCGCCAGGAACCGCACCGCCAGAACCCGCCGGGGCGCGAGCGGCGAGGAGAACAGCAGGTCGAGGTCGGCGCGCTCATAGAGCGCCGTGATCGCCGCGCCCAGGGTCTGCGACAGCATCAGGGTGAACAGGGCCACCAGCACCGCCGTCGAGATCAGGCCGACGGCCGGCGTCGGCGGGATCTGATGGATGCGGCGCAGTGCGAAGCCCAGGGGCAGGCCAGCGGCCACCATGAGGATCAGCGGAAGCGCGATGGTCAGCCAGATCCGCCGCATCCGCCCGCCGCCCCGCCGGCGCGCCATGCCGCGCCAGAACAGACGCAGCTCATGGCGCATCAGCCACAGCGTCGAGCCGGCCGGCGCGATCACGCCTGAATGCCTTCGGGGGAAACGCCCTCGGCGGTCTCGCCCGTCCCGGTCAGCTCGAGGAACAAGTCCTCCAGCGTGGCCTTCCCCTCGCCGCTGCGGGTGCGCAGCTCATCCAGGGTGCCGTCGGCCACCAGCCGGCCGTTCTGGATGATGCCGATGCGGTCGGCCATCCGTTCGGCGACCTCCAGGATGTGGGTGGTCAGGATCACCGTCGCGCCGGCCTTCACCCGGGCCTGCAGCAGATCCTTCACCTGCCGCGCCACCGCCGCATCGAGGCCGGTCAAGGGCTCGTCGAGGATCAGGAGCTGGGGGTCGTGGATCAGGGCGCCGGCGAGCGCCGTCTTCTGCTTCATGCCGCGCGAGAACCCCTCGCAGGGCTCGCCGCGGTTGTCCCAGAGGCCCAGCCACCGCAGCAGTTCCTCGGCCTTGGGCGCGGCGACCGCGGCCTCGACGCCCCAGAGGCCCGCCACGAACTCCAGATATTCCATCGGCGTCAGCCGGTCGTAGAGCATCGGCTCGTCCGGAGCCCAGGCGATGATCTGCTTGGCGCCGGCCGGATCGGTGAGCACGTCATGGCCAAAGACGCTGATCTCGCCGGAATTGGGCTTGAGGAGGCCCGCGACCATGCGGAGCGTCGTGGTCTTGCCGGCGCCGTTGGGGCCCAGCAGGGCGTAGAGCTCGCCGGCCCTGACGTTGAGCGACAGGTTGTCGACGGCGACCTTGCCGCCGAAGGTCTTGGAGAGGCCACGAATGGCGAGCGCGTCAGTCATGCGGAACCCTTGGACCGCCGCGACTATGTCCGACCCGGCTGGCCTCGGATAGTCGCCGCCCCCGACCCGATTGGATGCGGCGCGGATCGGATGCGCGCGTCTCAGCCGAGCGCGGTCGCCACGACCCCGAGCGCCGCCAACACCCCGCCCGCCAGCTGCCGGATCGACAGGCGCTCCTTGAAGAGCCGGCGTCCGGCGGCCGCGGCGATGGGGACCTCGATGACCCCGACGGCGCGCACCGGCCCGGCCGGCGCCATGGCCAGCGCCGCGAACCAGCAGGCCGAGGCCGCCGCGCCGAAGAAGCCCGCCCCCATGGACGGCCTCCAGGAGCGCGCGACCGCCAGCAGGGCCGCAGGCCGCCAGATCGCCAGCGCGACCAGCAGGATCGTCGTCTGGATGGCCTGGGCGACGCAGACCGAGGCCGTGCCTGAGTAGATCGGGTGGTGCGGCTCCAGAGCCACGCCGGCCTGGCGATAGGCGTTGAGCGCGACGGCGAAGGCCATGCCCGAGGCGAGGCCCAGCACGGTGCCGAGGGCCGCGCCCGCGATCTGGTCGCGCCGCGGCCACGACAGGACGGCCAGGCCTGCCGTGGTGGTGATGATGCCGGCCCACGCCTGGGCGCTGATGTGGTCGCGCAGCACCAGCCAACCGACGACGGCGGAAAACGGCAGCGAGGCCTGCTGCATCATGGTCGCCACGGCGAAGCCAGAGCGGCGCATGGCGACCAGCAGGGCGGCCGTCGCGGCGACCTGGGCGATCGCCCCCAGGCTGACCGCGACGACGTAACGCGCCGACAGATGCGGCGCCGCGCCCGTGGTTGCGAGCGCCACCGCGCCGAAGATCGCCAGAGAGAACGGCAGGCCGAACAGGAAGCGCACCAGGGTCGCGCCCCATGGGCCGGCGTCGCCCACCAGCCCACGCTGCAGCGCGTTGCGCGCCACCTGCAGCGGCGCGGCCGCGGCTGTCATCAGGATCCAGAGCATTCAGTCCTCTTCCCCTCCCCTGATGGGGAGGGACAGGCCGTGCAGCGGCCAGGGTGGGGAAGTGCGGGCCGGAGTGCTGAGTCAGCGCCTGAACGCGACTCCCCCACCCGTCTCGCTTCGCTCGCCACCCTCCCCAGTTTGGGGAGGGGACTGCGCCTTAGAACCCGCTGGCGATCGCGCCGGGGTCGGTCTTTTCCTTGCGCGCCGCAAGGTTGTTGAGCGCGTTGATGTAGGCCTTGGCCGAGGCGGTGAGGGTGTCGGTGTCGGCGGCCTGGCCGGTGGCGATGCGGCCGTCTTCCTCGAGCCTGACCGAGACCTGCGCCTGGGCGTCGGTCCCCTCGGTCACCGCGTGGACCTGGAAGAGGCGCAGGGTCGCCTCGTGCGGCGCGCACTTGCGGATGGCGTTGAAGACCGCATCGACCGGACCGTCGCCGGTGGCGTTGGCGGAGATTTCCTCGCCGTCGACGGTGATGGTCAGGAAGGCCTCCTGCGGCCCCTCGGTGCCGGCGATGACCCGCAGGGTCTTCACCTGGATGCGGTCGGCGCCCGAGGCGAGCGCGTCGTCCACCAGGGCGATGATGTCGTCGTCGAAGACGTGCTTCTTCTTGTCGGCCAGGTCCTTGAAGCGCTGGAAGGCCTCGTTGAGGGCGTTCTGGCCGAGCTCGTAGCCCAGCTCCTTCAGCTTCTCGCGGAAGCCCGCGCGGCCGGCGTGCTTGCCCATCACCAGGTTGGACGCGCCCTGCCCCACCGTCTCCGGGCTCATGATCTCGTAGGTGCCGCGGTCCTTCAGCATCCCGTCCTGGTGGATGCCGCTCTCGTGGGCGAAGGCGTTCTTGCCGACGATCGCCTTGTTGAACTGCACAGGGAAGCCGGTGATCGCCGAGACGTATCGGCTGGCGCGGGTGATGTGCTGGGTCTCGACGCCGGTGTGGAAGGCGAGCGCATCGCCCCGCACCTTCAGCGCCATGACGATCTCTTCCAGCGCCGCATTGCCCGCCCGTTCGCCGATGCCGTTGATCGCGACCTCCACCTGCCGCGCGCCGCCCTGGATGCCGGCCAGCGAATTGGCGACCGCCAGGCCCAGGTCGTTGTGGCAGTGGGTGGAGAGGATGACCTTATCGGCGCCCTCCACGTGCTCCAGGATGTCGCGGAACATGTCGGCGTATTCGCTGGGGTAGCTGTAGCCCACGGTGTCCGGCAGGTTGATCGTGCCGGCGCCGGCCTTGATGGCGGCGTCCACGCAGCGGCGCAGGAAATCCTGCTCGGTTCGGGTCGCGTCCTGCGCCGACCACTCCACGTCGCCGCAGAGGTTGCGGGCGTGGGTTACAGACTTGGTGATCATCTCCAGGATGTCCTCCTGCGAGGCATGCAGGATGTGGTCCCGGTGGCTGGGGCTGGTGGACAGGAAGGTGTGGATGCGGCCGCGCTTGGCCTTCTTGATGGCCTCCGCGCAGCGTTCGATGTCGGCCATGCCGGCGCGGGCCAGGCCGCAGACGGTGCTTTCGGTGACCAGGCCGGCGATCTGGCGGACGGCCTCGAAGTCGCCGTTGGAGGCGATGGGGAAGCCCGCCTCGATCACGTCGACGCGCATCTCCTCGAGGATCTTGGAGAGTTCGATCTTCTCGTCCAGCGACATGGAGGCGCCGGGCGACTGTTCGCCGTCGCGCATGGTGGTGTCGAAGACGATGACCCGATCTTGCGCGTCGCCTTGGGCGCGCTCGGTGCGCGGAGCGGATTCGTTTGCGGGGGTGGTCATGGCTTGAGGTCTCTTCGCGGAGGTTTCTTGGGGTCGGGCGGCTTCAGAAAACCCCTGAGCGCCCGGCCGCGAAGACGCGCAGCCTAGAGAGGCGCCCAGGGGCGGCTAAGCCCCAGCGAAAGAAGTAGCAGGCTGGCGGTGCGCGTGCGCATGGACACAGCGTCTACCGAATGGGGGTTAATGGCGCAACCATCTTGCGTCGATTGGCGCCTTAGACCGCTTCCTGAGCAAGAACCTTGCGCACGGCGGGCCGCGCGCCGACCCGGTCGTAGAGCGCGCTCACCTTGGGGAATTGCCGGCGATCGACCCCGTCGCCTTCGAGCCAGCCGGTGAGCGTGAAGAGGTAGGCGTCGCAGATCGAAAAGGCCTCGCCCAGAACGAAGGGTCCGGCCAGCATCTCGTCCTCGATGAGCTGGAAACAGGCGATCTCGTTCTTCGGCACGGCGGCGGTCATCGCCGCCTGGGCCGCGGCGTCGTCGGTCCAGCGATAGCCGCGGTGCTTGTGGGCATGGGCCACGTGGACGGTCGAGCACAGGTAGCTGTTGAACGCCTGGGCCTGGGCGAAGGCGTAGGGGTCGTCCCGCGGCGCCAGGTTCGCCGCCGGAAATCTCTGGGCGACGAACGCCAGGATCGCCGGCGTCTCGGTCAGGATCCCGTGCTCGGTAACCAGGGCCGGCACCCGGCCCTTGGGATTGACGGCCAGGTATTCGGGCTTCCGCTGGTCGCCGGCCCTGGTGTCCATCACCACCAGTTCGTAGGCCGCGCCGGCCTCCTCCAGGGCGATCGCCGAGGCGAGCGAGCAGGACCCCCAGGCGTGGAACAGCTTCAGCATCAGACGCTCTCCTTCTCCCGGCTCTTCAGCCACGCCCGCGCCACCAGGCCGATCGCCACCCAGGCCGCGGCGATCGCCACCAGCCAGAGCGCGTCCTTGCCGATCTCGCCCTTCATCAGCCGCACGATGGAATTGCCGGCGAAGGCTGTGAGCACGATCTTCGGCACGATGCCGAGCGCGGTGCCGAGCGTGAAGTCCACGACGCGCATAGGCGTCACGCCGGCCGCCATATTGACCACGATGAAGGGCGCGGACGGCACAAGCCGCACGATGAAGCTCGCAAAGAACCCGTTGCGGCCGACCAGCTCCATGAACCGCTTCACGCCCTCGCCGGAGAAGCGCTCAAGCGTCTTGGCGCCCGCCGTCCGGCCCAGGCAGAAGCCCACCAGCGACGAGACCATGGTGCCCACCCAGCTGTAGGCGAAGCCGGTCACCGGCCCGAAGGCCACCACGGCGGCGGCGATCAGCATGATCTGCGGCACGCCGACGAAAGCCAGCACCGCGAAGGCCAGAACCGCCACCGGCAGGGACCAGGCCCCCGGCGCCGCGTGCAGCCACTCCTGCACGGTCGCCTCGTTGAGCCCCAGCAACGGGGCCCCGAATACGAAGACCAGCCCGACGCCGCCGAACAACAGGAACGTGACCGCCAGCGTCCGCCACGCCTGGGCGTCCATGTTTGTGAGGACCTGGAAGAGGCGGCGCATGTGGCCCCTGAGGTCGCCGATCAGGCAGGGAGGGTCAAGCTGCACTGCAACACGCCGGGTTCACCGACGGGGCGGCTTAGGCTAAAGCGACGCCGTTCCGTCAACTCGAACCCCACGGGAGCCCTCCCCGCCATGTCGCTCGAATCCGCCGCGCTGTCCCGCGTCAAGCCGTCCGCCACGCTCGCGGCCGACCAGAAAGGGCGTGAGCTGAAAGCGGCCGGGCGCGACATCATCAGCCTCGCCGCCGGCGAGCCCGACTTCGATACGCCGGACAACATCAAGGAAGCGGCCATCAAGGCCATCCGCGACGGCAAGACCAAATACACCAACGTCGACGGCATCCCCGAGCTGAAGGAGGCCATCGTCGGCAAGTTCGCCCGCGAGAACGGCCTGACCTACAAGACGAGCCAGGTGAACGTCTCGCCCGGCGGCAAGCCGGTGATCTGGAACGCCATGATCTCGACGCTGAACCCCGGCGACGAGGTGGTGATCCCGACGCCCTACTGGGTGAGCTACTGGGACATCGTCCTGCTGGCAGGGGGCACGCCCCGGGCCGCGCCCACCAGCGCCGAGACCGGCTTCAAGCTTGGCCCCGCAGATCTTGAGGCGGCGATCACGCCCAAGACCCGCTGGCTGTTCCTGAACTCGCCGTCGAACCCCTCGGGCGCGGCCTATACGCGCACGGAACTGCGGGCGCTGGCCGACGTCCTGCTGCGCCACCCGCACGTCTGGATCCTCACCGACGACATGTACGAGCACCTGGTGTTCGGCGACTTCGAATTCTCGACCATCGCCCAGGTGGAGCCGGCGCTCTACGACCGCACGCTCACCATGAACGGGGTCTCCAAGGCCTACGCCATGAC
>PLEH01000329.1 GCA_003136395.1 Phenylobacterium sp. | reverse complement strand
CGCACGCCGATGAACGGCGTCATGGGCGTGCTGCACCTCTTGAAAACCGAGAAGCTGACCGAGGACGGCCGGCACATGCTCGAGGAAGCGCTCAACTGCGGGCAGATGCTGGCTGAGCTGCTCAACGACGTCATCGACTTCTCGAAGATCGAGGCCGGCATGCTCGAGCTTGCCGACGAGCCTCTGGACCCGCGCGGCGTGCTGGAGGGCGTGGTGCGCCTGCTCCGGCCCCAGGCCGACGGCAAGGGCCTCCTGCTGCGGCTCGACTGCGACCCGAGCCTGGGCTGGGTGCGCTCCGACCCCGTGCGCCTGCGCCAGGCGCTGTTCAACCTGGTGGGCAATGCGGTGAAATTCACCGAGCGCGGCTCGGTCACCGTGCGCTGCACCGCGCCTCGCCCCGGCTTCCTGCGCTACGAGGTGATCGACACCGGCGTCGGCATCCCGGCCGAGGCTCAGGAGCGCATCTTCCAGCGTTTCGACCAGGGCGATGCGTCGACCACTCGTAAGTTCGGCGGCTCGGGGCTGGGCCTGGCGATCACCAAGAAGCTGGCCGAGATGATGTCCGGCCACGTCGGCTTCACGTCCGAGGAGGGCCTCGGCTCGAACTTCTGGCTGGAGGTCAAGGCCGAGCCGGCCGAGGCGGTCGCCGCCACCAGCGAGACCCTGGAGCCGGTGCTCGAGGGGCTGCGCGTACTGGTGGTCGAGGACAACGCCACCAACCGGATGATCGCCACGAAGCTCCTGGAGAGCCTGGGCTGCGACGTCGCCACCGCCGCCGACGGCTATCTGGGCGTCGAGGCGGCCTCCACCGGCGACTTCCACCTGATCCTGATGGATGTGCAGATGCCCGGCATCGACGGCCTGGAGGCCGCGCGCCGCATCCGCGCCCTGGGCGGCGCCGCGGCCGAAACCCCGATCGTGGCGCTCACCGCCAATGTGCTGGCCCACCAGCGCCGCGCCTATCTCGACGCCGGCATGGACGGGGTGGTCGGAAAGCCCATCTCGCCCGGCGTCCTGCTGCGCGAAATCGCCCGCCTCAGCGCGCCTGCCGAAACGACCGAGGAAACCGAGGCGGCCTGAGGCTTCCAAGCCTGCGCGATCGAATGCTAGTGAGGGCGCCGGATTTTCCAGGAGCCGACATGCAGTCCCGTCTTCTCGCCGCCGCCAGCCTGTTCGCCGCGACCTTCTCGGCCACCGCCGCGCTCGCCCAGGCTCCGGCGACGCCGCCGCCGCTGTTCGCGGTCTGCCAGGCCTGCCACGAGAGCACGGCCACGGCTGGTCCCTCCGTCGGTCCGAACCTCTTCGGGGTTGGCGGGCGCAAGGCGGGCGCGGCGCCGGACTACGACTATTCCGACGCCATGAAGGCGTCCGCCACCATCTGGTCCGCCGACACGCTCACGGCCTTCATCACCGACCCCGCCAAGACCGTCCCCGGCAACAAGATGGACTACCCGGGCAATGATGCGGCCACCTCCAAGGCGCTGGCCGACTACCTGATGACGTTGAAGCCCTGAGCCGGATAGATTCGAAATTTCGGTACGCTCTGCTCGGTCAAGCCTTGCCCCTTGTCGCGTCCGCGCGGGCGCGGTAGTCCGCTGACACAACGGAATAACCTCATGCTGCCGGGAGCCTTGGGATGAAGCGTGCGTCGATTGTTCTTTGGGCCGCGGCCGGCGGCGCCTGTCTGGCGCTGAGCCTCGGCTTCGCCGCGGTCTCGGCCGGCAATCCTATGGAAGAGCGCCAGGCGACCATGAAGGCCGTCGGCCAGTCGATGAAGGAAGGGGCCGGACTCAACTCAGCGGCCACCTTCGACGCCGCCAAGGCCAAGACCGCGATGGAGTCGGTCGCCGCCGCCGCCAAGAAGCTGAAGGGCCTCTACCCGCCCGGCAGCGGCGACGACCCCAAGTCGGCCGCCGATCCGAAGATCTGGGAAAACAAGGCCGACTTCGAGAAGAAGCTGGCCGAGATGGGCGCGGCGGCCACGGCGGCCGGCAAGACCACCACGGCGGAGGCCTTCAAGCCGGCCTATGCGGCGCTGGGCGCCACCTGCAAGTCCTGCCACGACGTCTATCGCAAGAAGAAGACGACCTGAGCCACAGGTCGAGGTTCGGGGGTCCGGGATGCTTAGGCGCGCACTGATCTTCGTGGCCGTTCTGGCCGTCGTCATGGCGGTCGCCATCTGGTTCCTGATCGCGCCCAAGCCGCTGCCGGCCTCGGAGATCGCCGCCGGCTATCACCCCGACCTCGCCAACGGCCAGGCGATGTTCATCGCCGGCAACTGCTCGGCCTGCCATGCGACGCCCGGGCAGGACGACCGCACCCAGCTGGCCGGCGGCCTGAAGCTGAAGTCGCCGTTCGGGACCTTCGTCACCCCGAACATCTCGCCCGACCGCAAGTTCGGTATCGGCGGCTGGAGCGAGCTTGCCTTCGTCAACGCCATGAAGCGCGGCGTCGACGACGAAGGCAGCCACCTCTACCCCGCTTTCCCCTATTCGGCCTACAGCCTGATGAAGACGTCGGACGTGCGCGACCTCTTCGCCTACATCAAGACCCTGCCGGCGGTGGCCAAGGCGAGCGCGCCGCATGAGCTCAAGTTCCCCTTCAACCTCAGGCCCGCCGTCGGCTTCTGGAAGCTGCTCTATTTCAAGCCGCATAAGTTCGTGACCGATCCCAAGAAGGACGCCGCCTGGAACCGCGGAGCCTACCTGGCCGAGGGGCCGGCGCACTGCGCCGAGTGCCACACGGCGCGAAACGCGCTGGGCGGACCGGAGCTCGCCAAGCTCTACGCCGGGGCGCCGAACCTGGAGGCCGGGGGCCGCTTCGCCTCGAACATCACCCCGCACAAGGACGGGCTCGGCGACTGGAGCGAACAGGACATCGCCGACTTCCTGAAGTCGGGCACGGACAAGTGCTTCAACGAGCCCATGGGCATGAAGGACGTGATCGTGTCCACCAGCAAGCTCTCCGACGCCGACGTCGCCGGGATCGCGGCCTACATCCACGCCCTGCCCGCCATTCCGGGCGCGCCCAAGCACAAGACCTGCTAGGCCGACGCCCTTCCACCGCTGCGCGAACGAGTGCTAATCCATCCCCACATCAATCGGGGGAGATGACGGCATGACGGAAATCGCCGCGGACGGGATTGAGGCGCCGGTGAAGGCCCCCAGCCTGCGCACCGTCGTCGTCGCCTCCTCGGCCGGCACCACCTTCGAGTGGTACGATTTCTTCGTCTTCGGCAGCCTGACCGGCGTCATCCAGAAGACGTTCTTCTCGGGACTTCCGGAAACCGCGGGGATCGCCGCGGCGCTCGCCCTGTTCGGCGCGGGCTTCCTGTTTCGTCCGATCGGGGCGCTGGTTTTCGGCCGGATCGGCGACCGGGTTGGCCGCAAGGGCGCCTTCCTGGTGACCGTAACCCTGATGGGCGGGGCGACCGTTGCGATCGGGCTCCTGCCAAGTTACGGGCAGGTCGGCCTGCTCAGCCCCATCCTGCTGCTCGCCATGCGCATCGTGCAGGGCTTTGCCCTTGGCGGGGAATATGGCGGGGCGGCCATCTATGTCGCCGAGCACGCCAAGGTGGGCGCGCGCGGCGGATCAACCGGCTGGGTGCAGACCTCCGCGGCGTTCGGCCTGTTCGCCGCCCTGCTGGTGATCCTTGTGACCCGCCTGACGCTCGGCAAGGCGTTCGGCCCGGCCGCCTTCGACAGCTGGGGCTGGCGCATTCCGTTCCTCTTCTCGGCCGGCCTCCTGGCGATCTCGATCTATATGCGGCTGAAGCTGGCCGAGAGCCCGGCCTTCGCGGCCATGAAGGCCGAAGGCGGCGTCTCGAAGGCGCCCTTCACCGAGGCCTTCGGCCAGTGGAAGAACCTCCAGATCGTGCTCCTGGCGCTGTTCGCGATCATGTCGGCGCAGGGGGCCGTCTGGTACACGGCCTTCTTCTACGTCCAGACCTTCATGGAGAAGTTCCTGAAGGTCGAGCCGGCCACCATCAACGGCCTGATGATGGCCGCCGTTGCGGTCAGCGCGGTGGGCTATGTGCTGTTTGGCTGGCTGTCCGACAAGATCGGCCGAAAGCCGGTTATGCTGTTCGGCATGACCCTGATGCTGATCGCCTATTTCCCGGCCTTCCACGGCCTCGCCGCGACGCTCAATCCGGCCCTCTCGGAGGCGGAACAGCGCACGCCGGTGACGGTGCTCGCCGACCCCGCGGACTGTTCCCTGCAGTTCGACCCGATCGGCAAGGCGGCCTTCACCTCCTCCTGCGACATCGCCAAGAGCGCGCTCGCCAACGCCGGGGTGTCCTATGTGAACGAGGCCGCGCCGGCCGGCCAGGCGGCCATGGTCCGGGTCGGCATGGCCACCATCGATTCGCTGGACGCGCGCGGCGCGCCGAAGGAGGTCGCCAAGGCGATCAAGGCCCGCGTCGAAGGCAAGATCAAGGAGGGCCTGGCGCGCGCCGGCTATCCCGCGAAAGCCGATCCCAAACGGATGAACCTCGCCGGCGCTTTCGGGATTCTGCTGATCTTCGTGATCGCCGCCACGGCGCTCTATGGTCCGATCGCCGCCTGCCTTGTCGAACTGTTCCCGACGCGGATCCGCTACACGGCCATGTCGCTGCCCTACAACATCGGCACCGGCTGGATCGGCGGCTTCGTGCCCTTCACCGCCTTCGCCATCGTGGCCGCGGTGGGCAACATCTACGCCGGCCTCTGGTACCCGTTCGCCTTCACCGCGATCTCGGTCCTGACCTGCCTCTTCCTGCTGCCCGAGACCAAGGGGCGGTCGCTGAGGGACTAGCGCTTGGGCGGTCCGTCTAGGCGGCGAGCTGAGCCACGGCCGCGCCGAAAGCGGGCGCCTTCAGGCCCTCCAGAGCCGCGGCGAGTCGGGCCTTGCCGTAGGTCACGCGGTTCTCCCATTGCAGGATCGCGAACTCGCCGGTGCGAAGGCGTTCGTGCAGGTCCGCGAGGCCGGGCCCCGCCAAGGTGCGGTCCGCAAGACGCGCCTCGGGCCGCTCGCCTGCCGCGACGTTCAGGAAGATCACGCCGGTGAAGAGGTGGTTCACCACTCGCATGACCTCGAACCGGGCCCGTTCCTCAGGCTCCGGCGCGCGGCCGAAGTAGGTCGCCAGCAACGCCGCCTTGCCGGCCGCGTCGCGGGTGAACCAGTTGGCGAGCGTCGCCAGGTCCACGTAGCGGTCAGCCCGGAACGCCGCGTCCCAGTCCACCAGCCACAGGCGCGCGCCGTCGTAGACGATGTTGCCGGGATTGAGGTCGTTGTGGCTGGAGACCAGATCGCCGGCCGGCGTGCGGTAGTCGGCGCGCAAAGTTGCGAAGCGCGCGAACAGCTCATCGGTGGCCGCAGGCTCCAGAATGTCCAGCGACGGGAATTGGTCGATCAGGCCGCCCACGCCGTCGAGGTAGTCGGTGAGCGGCGGGAAGGCCGGGGTCTCGTGCAGCAGGCGCGCACTCTGGGCGAGCTCGACGATCAGCGCGTGGCCAGCCTGCGGATATTCGGCCAGGGACACGGGCGCCACGTACTCGATGATCGCCACCCCGTCAGCGGGCTCGGCGTAACGCACCCGCGGGGCGAGGTATGCCGCCGCGGCGGTGCGCATGCAGGCGTAGGCCCGCTCAGGCCCGCTCACCGCGTTCTGGGGCTCGTCGATCTTCAGCACATAGGCGATGCCGCCCACCCGGATGCGCCAGAGCCCCGCCCCGCTCATGCCGCCCGATAGCGCGTGGGCGGCGTCCAGCTCCGTCGTCCCGAACGCCGTCATCAGCGCGCGGTCCACGGCGGCGCGGTGGGTCTCGTGGAAGGGGCTCGGCATGACGTGGCTCCGGTGTGGAATCATTATTTACCCGGTTATAATATCACGTCAATATTGAACGGGTTAAATCTAGCCCGCGATCGGCAGGACCTCTACCTCGACCTGGGCTTCGGCCAGAGCGGCCACTTCGGTGCGCCAGGCCGTACCGGTGATCAGCCGGGCGACCCTGAGCCCCCGGGCGGCCAGTTCGGCCAGGCGCCCGGGCGCCTGCGGCCCGGTGCGTTCGGCGTCGCGGCGGGCCAGCGCCAGAATATCGGCGTCGGCGCCCTCGTCGCAGACCAGGACGTCAGCGGAGGCGAGCGCCCGGGCGGCGCGCAGCGTCAGGCGGTCGGCCGGCCCGCGGGCGTCGATGAACAGCACCGATCCGGCTGTCGGCCCGTCGCGCCCCAGGGCCTCGCGCAGCAGCCGCACGGCCTCGCCCTGCTCACCGGCCATGGCGGCCTCGGCCGCTGGGCCGGTGAGCGCCGCGCGCAGGAACGCGCGGCGACGATGAGGTTCTGGAAGGGCCTTGCGGACCTCGTCCTGCAGGCCGGCGAAGAGCGCCGCCACCTTTCCGGCGCCCTCCGGAACCCGGGCCTCGATGTCGTGCCGCAGCAGGGTCGCCAGCATCGGCGAGGCGCCGCCGGTGCCGATGGCGGCCACCACCTCGCCCCGGTCGATCACCGCCGGCGTGGTGAAGTCGCAGAGCGCCGGACGATCGACCACATTCACCGGCACATGGGCCGCGCGCGCCGCGCCGGCCGCGGCCTGCGCGAACGCGTCGTCCTCGGTGGCGATGAAGGCCAGCGCCGCGCCCTCGTAAGAGCCGGGCTTGAGCGCCGCTTCGCCCTCAAGCCGCAGGATCACCGCCGGCGAACCCGCGAACAGCCGGACCTTGGCCTCGGCCGGCTCGCCCGCGCCCACGATCACCACGGTCTTGCCGGCGAGGGGGAAGAAGGCAGGAAAGGCGTGCATCGGCGGCGGGGCCTCCGGGCGGGACGGCCCTCACATAGCCGAGCCCGCGCAGCCACGCCAACGTCCACTTACCTCACAGTCTGAACATCGTTAGGATGCGGCCACACTCGGCGCGGAGACCCCCGGCATGACCACGACGCTCAACATCAACGGCAAGGCCGTGTCCGTGCAGGCCGCGGCCGACACGCCGCTCCTGTGGGTCCTGCGCGACGAACTGCTGCTCACCGGCACGAAGTACGGCTGCGGCATCGCCCAGTGCGGCGCCTGCACCGTGCTCGCCGACGGCCAGCCGATCCGGTCCTGCTCGACGCCGATCGCAGCCCTGGCGAGCGCCAAGATCACCACCATCGAGAGCCTGGGCGGGTCGAGCCCGCTGCAGGTCGCCTGGGTCGCGAATGATGTGCCGCAGTGCGGCTACTGCCAGTCAGGCCAGCTGATGAGCGCCACGGCCCTGCTGGCCCAGACGCCCAAGCCCACCGACGAGCAGATCGATGCGGCCATGAGCGGCAACATCTGCCGCTGCGGGACCTATCAACGGATCAAAGCGGCCATCAAGGAGGCCTCCGGCCAGACCCACCCGAAGCCAGACATGGCCAAGTCCGCGGCCAAGGTCTGAGGAGCGCGCCATGAACAGCTTCTTCAAGACCCCCGTCCTCCCCGTCCCCACCCGCCGCCAGGCGCTGGGCATCGGCGCGACGCTGGCCGGCGGCGCGCTGCTGATCGGCTGCTCGCCCAATGCGCTCGGCAAGATGATGAGCCTTGGGGCCAAGCACGACTTCGACGCCTTCGGACCTTTCATCAAGGTCGCCGCCGACGGGACCGTGACCGTGGTCTCCAAGCACATCGAATTCGGCCAGGGCAACCACGCGGGCCTGGCCGCCATCGCCGCCGAGGAGATGGACGCCGACTGGGACAAGCTGAAGGTCGAGCAGGCCCCCGCCAACGCCGGCGCCTACGCCAATCTCGGCATGGGGGTGCAGGGCACCGGCGGCTCGTCGGCCATCTCCAACAGCTGGATGCAGCTGCGCAACGCCGGCGCCGCGGCGCGCGCCATGTTCGTCCAGGCCGCCGCGACCACCTGGGGCGTGCCGGCCAAGGACATCTCGGTCAAGGACGGCGTGGTCAGTCACGTGGCCAGCGGCAAGCAGGCCCACTTCGGCGAGCTGGTGGCGGCCGCCGCCAAGGTCGCGCCGCCGCAGAAGCCGGCCTTGAAGGACCCCAAGAGCTTCACCCTGATCGGAACCGACCGGGTGCGGCGCAAGGACTCCGCGGCCAAGTCCACCGGGACGGCCCGGTTCACCCAGGACGTCCATCTGCCCCATATGCTGACCGCCATGGTCGCCCACCCGCCGAGGTTCGGCGCGACGGTGGCCTCCTTCGACGCGAGCGCGGCCCGGAAGGTCCCGGGCGTCGTCGATGTCTTCCAGATCGCCACCGGCGTGGCTGTCGTCGCAGACAACACCTGGGCCGCCCGCAAGGGCCGCGACGCGGTGGTGGTGAAGTGGGACGAGACCAAGGCCGAGAAACGCGGCTCCGACCAGCTCAGGGCCGAGTTTACGGCGCTCGCCGCGGGCAAGGCCCCGGCTGACGCCAAGCTCGCCTGGAAGCCCTTCGATTCCAAGGGCGACGCGTCCATGGCGGCGGGCGGGACGGCGGCGGTCGAGACCACCTACGACTTCCCCTACCTGGCGCACGCCTCGATGGAGCCGCTCGACTGCGTGGCGATCGTCGACGGCCATTCGGCCAAGCTGATCCACGGCTCGCAGATCCCCACGGTGGACCAGCTCAACACCGCCAAGATCGTCGGCGCCCTGCCGGGCGCCATCGAGGTGGAGACCCTGTTCGCGGGCGGCAGCTTCGGCCGCCGGGCCAACTTCCAGTCGGACTACGCCGCCGAGTGCGTCCACATTGCTAAACACGTCGGCAAGGGCCGCCCGGTGAAGCTGGTCTGGACCCGCGAGGATGACATGGCCGCCGGCTACTACCGCCCGCTGGTCCACCACGCCGTTCGGGTGACGCTGGACAAGGACGGGTTCCCGGCTGCGTGGCGCCAGCGCGTGGTGACCCAGTCGATCATGAAGGGCTCGCCCACCGGCATGCCCAAGTTCGACGACACCGCGGTGGAAGGCGCCAAGGGCTCGCCGTACCTGAAGGCCACGCCCATCGTCGACGCCCAGGTGATCCTGCCCGACGCCGGCGTGCCGGTGCTCTGGTGGCGCTCGGTGGGGGCGACCCACACGGCCTTCGTCATGGAACACACCATCGACCAGCTGGCGAAGAAGGCCGGCAAGGATCCCGTCGCCTACCGCCGCGTGCTCTACGCCAAGGCCGGCGCGGACCGGCGCCTGGCCGTGCTGAACCTCGCCGCCGATAAGGCCGGCTGGGACAAGCCCGCGCCGGCCGGCTGGACCCGCGGCGTGGCGGTGCACGAGAGCTTCGGCTCGGTGGTCGCCCATGTGGCCGAGGTGAAGCTGGTGAACGGCGAGCCACGCGTCGGCCGGGTGGTGGTGGCCATCGACTGTGGGACGGCGATCGCGCCGGACCAGGTGGCCGCGCAGATGGAGGGCGGGACCTGCTACGGCCTGTCGGCCGCCCTTTTCGGCAAGATCACGCTGAAGGACGGCCAGGTGCAGGAGCGCAATTTCGACGGCTATCGCGTGCTTCGCCACAACGAGGCCCCGACGGTGGAGACCTACATCCTGCCCTCGTCCAAGCCGCCCAGCGGGGTGGGCGAACCGGGCGTGCCGGGGATCGCGCCGGCGGTGGCCAACGCCCTGCTGGCCATGGGCCAGCCCCCGACGACATCCCTGCCGTTCGTGAAGACCTGGGGACTGGCCGCGCTCAGTTGATGCGCCGAGGGGATATTTCGCTCACGATGGGCTGAAAGGAGCGCCCGTCATGAGCCAATTCCCCGCGTCCTACGGTCGGGTCTGCGCCGGCCTGAAGTCCCAGCTGCACGACCGCGGCGTGCTGGTGATCACCTTCGATGCGCCGGAGCGGATGAACGCGCTCGACCAGGCGATGAAGCGCGACCTCATCGAGCTCGTCACCCAGGCCCAGATGGACGACGCCGTCCGCGTGCTGGTGTTCACGGGCGAGGGCCGGGCGTTCTGCGCCGGCGACCACATGGGCGGCTATCAGAAAGCCGATCCCGTCAGCGTGCCGAGGATCGGCGCCGGCCACGCCACCGGCATCGGCACGGTCGATGCGCTAAGGGTCTACTCCCAGGCGCTGAACCTGGCCGTCCGCAACCTAGACAAGCTGACCATCGCGGCGATCAACGGCCCGGCCATCCAGACCGGTCTTTCCCTGGCGCTCTGCTGCGACTTCCGCATCGGCTCGACGGCGGCGAAGCTCGGCAGCGCCACCCTGCGCTTCGCCCTGCTTCCCGACGAGGGCGGCCACTACCTCCTGGTCCAGCACCTGGGCCTCGCCCGCGCCCTCGACTTCGTGCTCCGCAAACGGATAGCCACCGCCCAGGAGGCCCTCGACCTTGGCCTGCTCACCGAGCTGGTCGAGCCCGACGCCCTGGTCCCTGCCGCCATGGCGCTCG
Organism: Phenylobacterium sp.; assembly: GCA_003136395.1. Lineage (GTDB taxonomy): Bacteria > Pseudomonadota > Alphaproteobacteria > Caulobacterales > Caulobacteraceae > Phenylobacterium. Next base: position 10,401 of record PLEH01000329.1, on the reverse strand, counting down.
CCGCCGAGCTGGCCGAGGGCCCGCAGGTCGCCATGCGCATGCTCAAGCGCTCGCTCTACAACGCCGCGGAGTCGAGCTTCGCCCAGGCGCTCGACGACATCGCCGTGCGCACCGCCGTCACCGACCACCACCCCGACGCCAGGGACGGCGGCGCCTCCTTCCGCGAGAAGCGCGCCCCGAAATTCAACGCCTGGCTGGATAAGGCCGAGGGAGAAAAGTCATGACCTATTCGGACATCCTCTATCGCGTAGTGGACGGCGTCGCCGTCGTCACCCTCAACCGCCCCGACCGGCTGAACGCCTGGCGTGCGGAGATGGAGCGCGACGTCCGCGCCGCGATGCGCGCGGCCGCCGACGACGACGCAGTGCGCGTGATCGTGCTCACCGGCGCCGGCCGCGGCTTCTGCGCCGGCGCCGACATGGGCCTACTGCAGACCACCGTCGACGCCGGGCAGGCAGGGTCGACCCCGGCGGCGGCGGCCAGGGCCCCCGCTCCGTTCGACGACGCCGCGCGCGACGACTTCAAGCGCCAGTATTCCTACTTTCCCGCCGTCCCCAAGCCGATCATCGCGGCGATCAACGGCGCCTGCGCAGGCCTGGGAATGGTCCTGTCCCTCTACGCCGACATCCGGTTCGCCGCCGACACCGCGGTCTTCACCACCGCCTTTTCCCGCCGCGGCCTGATCGCCGAGCACGGCGTCTCATGGCTGCTGCCCAGGATCGTCGGGATGGCCAACGCGGCCGACCTCCTGTTCTCCGCCCGCAAGCTCGGCGCGGCCGAGGCGCTGGCCATGGGCTTGGTCAACCGCGTGATCCCGTTGACCGAGTTTGAAGCCGAGGTGATGGCCTACGCCGCCATGCTCGCCACCGAGGTCTCGCCGCGCTCGCTCCGCGAGATGAAGCGCGAGATCTGGAACGCCCAGTTCCAGGGCCTCGGCGAAGCGATCGACGCGGCCAACGCCGACATGCGCCAGAGCTTCTCCTCGGCGGACTTCAAGGAAGGCGTGGCCCACTTCGTCGAGAAGCGCAGCCCGGCTTTCACAGGCGGCTGAACCCGTCCAGGCTCCAGCCCTCCGAACGCACGCTGGTGGGCGTTCACGGACGAGTCCCTAGCCCTCGCCGTCACAAACCGGCTAGGTAAGGCTCAGTCTGAGCATATGGGGCTTGGGATGGACGACGCGGGCGCGAGCTTGCAGGCCCAGATGGGCGCGATGGGACGAGCGGCCCGCCAGGCCGCTGTGGCCCTGCGTCTGGCCGACGCGGCGACCCGCACCCGGGCGATCGTCGCCATGGCCGTGGCCGTGCGCGCGGCCGGCCCCGAAATCCTCGCCGCCAACGCCCGCGATGTCGCCGACGCGCACGCCGCCGGCCTCGCGCCGGCGATGGTCGACCGGCTGCGGCTTGACGAGGCCCGGATCGAGGCCATGGCCCAGGGCCTGGAAACCGTCGCCGCCATCCGCGACCCTCTGGGCGCCGAGACCGACCGCTGGGACCGGCCCAACGGGCTCGATATCGCCCGCGTGCGCACCCCCATCGGGGTGATCGCCATCATCTATGAGAGCCGGCCCAACGTCACCGCCGACGCCGCGGCGCTCTGCGTGCGTTCGGGCAACGCCGCGATCCTGCGCGGCGGCTCGGAGTGCCTGGCCTCCAACCTCGCCATCCACGCCGCGGTCGCGCGCGGGCTCGCCGAGGCCGGTCTGCCGGACACCTGCGTCCAGGTGGTGCGCACCACCGACCGCGCCGCCGTGGGCCTGATCCTTGGCGGGCTGGAAGGCTGCGTCGATCTGATCATTCCCCGAGGCGGCAAGAGCCTGGTCGCGCGAGTGCAACAGGAGGCCCGCGCCCCGGTTCTGGGCCACCTGGAAGGCATCAATCACGTCTTCCTGCATGCCAGCGCCGACCTGGAGAAGGCTGTCGCCATCGCCGTCAACGCCAAGATGCGGCGGGTCTCGGTCTGCGGGGCGGCCGAGACTTTGCTGGTGGACAGCGCCGACGCCCAGCGTCTGCTGCCGCCAGTGGCCAGGGCGCTGGCCGAGGCCGGCTGCGAACTGCGCGGCGACGCCCGCGCGCGGTCGCTGGTCCCCGGCATGGCCGAGGCGACCGAAGAGGACTGGGGCACGGAATACCTGGCGCCGATCATGAGCGTCGCCGTGGTGGACGGGGTCGAGGGCGCGGCGGCCCACATCGCCAAGTACGGCTCGGCCCACACCGACGCCATCGTCGCCGAGGACGGCGTGGCCGCCGAGCGGTTCGCGACCCTGGTCGACAGCGCCATCGTCCTGATCAACGCCTCGACCCAGTTCGCCGACGGGGCGGAGTTCGGCTTCGGCGCCGAGATCGGCATCGCCACCGACCGCCTGCACGCCCGCGGACCGGTGGGCGCGGAGCAACTCACAACCTACAAATATGTGGTCCGCGGGACCGGCCAGACGCGTCCCTGAAGGGGGACGCCCTGCCGCGCTCAGGCCCGGATTCCATCTGGCGCCGGGCATGCGCGTCGGCCTCTATGGCGGCTCGTTCAATCCGGCCCACGAGGGCCACGCCCACGTGGCCGAGACCGCCAGGCGCCGCCTGCGGCTCGACCGGGTGATCTGGCTGGTCTCGCCGCAGAACCCCTTGAAGACCGCCCACGAGACCGCCGACCTCAAGCATCGGATGGCCGGCGCCCGGGCGCTGGCCAAGGGCCCCGGCATGATCGTCTCCGATGTCGAGACCCGGCTCGGCAGCGCCTACACCATCGACACCGTCCGCGCGCTCCAGCAGCGGTTCCCCCGCGTGAAATTCGTCTGGATCATGGGCGCCGACAGCCTGGCGAGCTTCCACCGCTGGCGCGGCTGGACCCAGATCATGCGCGAGGTTCCGGTGGCGGTGGTCTCCCGGCCGTGGATTTCGCTGAGGAGCCGGTTTTCGCCCGCCGCCCTGCGGTTTGCCCGTTTCCGCCGGCGCTCCACCCAGGCCCCGACGCTGCCGGGAACCCAGCCGCCGGCCTGGGTCTTTTTGTTCGGGCGCTTCAATTTCCAAAGCTCGACAGCCCTTCGAGAGCGGCTGAAACGCCTGCGCGCCTGAGGACGGCTGACCGGGCCCCATCCGCGTGCTAGGGTGAACCTTGCGAGGATTAAAGGAGTTACCCCGCTGACCCGTGAAGCTGCGCCCCGTGCGCAGGGAGGCGACAAGCCTTCCCAAGACGTCCAGGCCCGCATCAGCGCCCTGGAAGACATGATCCTGGCCCGTCTGGACGACGACAAGGCGCAGGACGTCGTGTTCATCGACCTCAAAGGCAAGTCCGCCATCGCCGATGGTCTGGTGGTCGCCTCCGGGCGTTCGCACCGCCATGTCGGCGCCATGGCCGACCACCTGCTGCGCGCTCTGAAGGACGAAGGCTACGGCCGCGCCCGGGTCGAGGGCCTGCCGAGCTGCGACTGGGTGCTGATCGACACCGGGGACGTGATCATCCACCTGTTCCGCCCCGAGGTGCGCAGCTTCTACAACATCGAAAAAATCTGGTCGGTGGACAGCGCCCACCGCACCCAGGCGGCCGGACAGGTCGTCTAGAGCGCGAGCTCCTTCGGCTTCACGCTTTTCGGGCGTGAGGCCGTCCTGGCGACTGCGGGCTCAGCGGCGACCGCGAGCTCGGCGGCCGCCGGAGGCGCAACGTGGGGCGCAGCGTGGGGCGCGATCTGATCGGCCCGGCCCCAGGGCACGGTGGCCCAGATGCGCTCATGGCCATAGAAAAGGACGATCTTCGTGAAGGTCTCCACCGAGGCGATGGAGGCTGCGAACACCAGCTTTCCGGTGACGAAATAGCTGATCACGAAGGTGTCCATGCTGCCGAGGATTCGCCAGCTGACGGCCTTGAAGAACGACCTCGAATGGGCCTCCGGGGCGCGGATGAACATCGATCTGGTCCCTGTCTGACCCAGAACTATAGCCCGGGCCCCGGCCGCTCAGCAGTCAACTAATCGACACCGCGCCGATAGGTTTTCTGGTCGAGACAGAGCAACCCCGGTCATGGACTTGCACGCCGCGCGGTGGTCCCCTTGGGCGCAAAGGGAGACCCATCATGTCCGAGACGCTCAGCCGCGACACCCTGGACGCGTCCGCCGCCGACCTGGTCGAGGCCCTGGCCGCCCGACGCGTCAGCGCCTTGGAACTGACCGACGACGCCATCGCCCGCATCGAGAGCCGCGACAGCGCCGTCAACGCCGTGGTGGTGCGCGACTTCGACCGCGCCCGCGACGCCGCCCGCGCGGCCGACGCGGCGCTGGCGCGGGGCGAACGGGCGCCGCTGCTCGGGCTGCCGATGACGGTCAAGGAATCCCACAACGTCGCTGGCCTGGCGACCACCTGGGGGTTCGAGCCCTTGAAGGACTCGATCGCCCCGGCCGACTCCCTGGGTGTCAGCCGGCTGAAGGCCGCCGGCGCGGTGATCCTCGGCAAGACCAACATCCCGCCCTGGCTTTCGGACTATCAGAGCAACAACCCGATCTACGGACGCACCCGCAATCCCTACGACCTGACCCGCACACCGGGCGGGTCGTCGGGCGGGTCAGCCGCGGCGCTGGCCGCCGGCATGATCCCGCTGGAGTTCGGTTCGGACATCGGCGGCTCGATCCGAATGCCGGCCCACTTCTGCGGCGTCTATGGGCACAAGCCGAGCTACGCCCTCATCCCTGTGCGGGGCCATCAGCCCCCGATGACGCCCGAGGGCGCGGGCGTGGTGCTGGCGGTCGTGGGGCCGCTCGCCCGCACCGCCGCCGACCTCGGCCTGGCGCTGGACGTGCTGGCCGGACCCGACGAGGCCGAGGCCGTGGGCTATCGCCTGGCCCTGCCGCCGGCTCGTCATGATCGCCTTGCCGACTACCGCGCTCTGCTGGTCGATCAGCATCCGTTGACCCCGCTCGACGACGAAATCCGCGCTGGACTGGAAGGGCTGGCCGACCGCCTGGAGAAGCTCGGCGCCAAGGTCGCCCGCGCCAGTGAGCTCCTGCCCGACCTTGCTCAGATGCAGGCGGTCTACATGGGCCTGCTCATGCCGGCCGTGTCCCGTAGCCAGCCGGGCGTGCAGACCATCTCGGCGCATGAATGGATGGCGCTGCTGGATACCCAGGCGCAGATCCGCCGCCAGTGGGCGCGACTGTTCGAGGCTTTCGACGTGGTGCTGACGCCGGTGCACGCGACGCCGGCCTTCCCGCACGACGACGAGCCGGACATGAACAAGCGGACGCTGACCATCAACGGTAAGCCGACGCCCTATTTCGCCGCCGCCGCCTGGGCCGGTCCGGCGACGGTCAGCAACCTGCCCGCAACGGTCATTCCGCTCGGTCAGACCCGCGGCGGCCTGCCCTTCGGGGCACAGGTGATCGGGCCGTACCTCGAGGACCGCACGACCATCGGCTTCGCAGGCCTGGCCGAACGCGAGTTCGGGGGTTTCCGTCGGCCGCCGGGCTACTAGGATCTTCGCGGCGGGAGGCAACCTTATCTGTTTGAATCCGTTAGGGTTGCATGCCCAGGATCATTATCACCTGCCCAACCACCGGCGCGGACGTTCCCACCGGTCACCGCACCCAGGACTTCGACCTCGCCGCCATCGTCGAGCCGCGGTCGTTCCGCTGCCCGGTCTGTCAGCAGGTTCACGCCTGGCGGGGGGATGACGCCCGGGTGGAGCACGCCCTGACCCCGGCCGAAGCCGGCGCCGCGCTCGCCAGCTAGCCCGGCGCGCGGACAGGCGCTCATGGCGCCTATTGCGGCTTCGCGCGTTGAAGGCCGTTATGAACCGGACCCTTCTCAGCTTCGCCGCCGCCCTCGCCGCCTTCAGCCTCGGCGCGCCTGTCAGCGCGGGGGCCGTCGCGCCCTCGGCCAATGTCGCCGCAGCCTTCGGCAATACGGTGGTGTCCATCGATCCGGACGGCCGGTCGCGCAAGATCTGGCTGCGGCCCGACGGCTCCTGGACGGGCCTCAGCCGCCGCGGCCTTGACCTGGCCGGCAAGTGGACCGCGAAGGACGGGAAGGTCTGCATGAGCCAGTCCAAGCCGCGCCTGTTCGGCAGCCTCTGTCAGGTCTTCCCCACCGATCCTCAAACCGGCATCGAGACCAGGGACCCCACCGGCACGCCCATCCGCCTGAAGCTGGTGAAGGGCCATATCGAGAAATACCCCGCCTAGCGCCGTCCGGCTCTGGACCCGACGAACGGCCCTAGAAGCCCGCCTGGGCGGCGGTCTCGGTCTGCGCCTGCTGCTGGCCGTTGGCCGGCGAGGCGCTGTCGCGCCAGTAGGCCTCGGTCGCGCGGGCGACGCTCTGCATCAGCTTGTGACGGGCCGAAGGGCCCTGGCGGGTCTGGCGAACCATGACCGCGACCGCGAAGGCGCGGCCGTCCGGCGCGGTCAGCAGGCCCACGTCATTGATGCCCACCGAGGCGCCGCGCCAGTCGGGGCCGGTGCCGGTCTTGTGGGCCAGGGTCCAGCCGGGGGCGACCGCAGCCCTCAGGCGAAGCGCGCCGGTGCGCGCCTCACCCATCAGGTCCAGCATGAAGTCTGTGGAGGCGCGGCTGAGCAGCTCGCCGCGCTTCAGGGCCGCCAGCGCCGTGACGATCCCGACCGGCGTCGCTCCATCCGGCGGATTGGCCAGATAGTTGGCCAGCGCCTGGTCGCGGACGTCGTCCGGCAGGGCGGCGCGGGCCTGTTTGAAGATCCAGGTCTGGCCGTACTCCGGCTTCCACTCCAGGCCCGCGGTCCTGGTCTGGACCTCGCGCTCGGTGCCACCGACCGCCAGGCCGGCGAGGCCCTTGGCGGCGATCGCGCGGGTGACGACGCCGGGACCGCCGACCTCGCGGATTAGCATGTCGTTGGCGGAATTGTCGCTCTCGATCAGGGCGTGCCGCAGAAGGTCGGCAACGGTGATCGAAAGGGGCCGCGTGGCGCGGATGCGCGAGGCGAGCGGCTGGTAGAAGACCGATCGGTCTTCAGGCCTCATCAGCACAGTCTGGTCCAGCGACAGGCGCCCGTCGTCCACCGCCTGCATGACTGCCAGGGCCACCCACAGCTTGGAGACGCTCTGCTGCGGGAAGGTGATGTCGCCGTCCACCGCCACGGTCCAGCCTTGGGCCACCTCGCTGACGGAAATGCCCACCGGCTCGCCATAGGCCGTCGCGAGCCGCTGGATCTCGGCCTGGAAGGCCGGCGGTCCAGGCGGCGGCGTCACGTGCTTCAGGGGCGTCAGCGGGCCCTTGGTGTAGGCCACCTTCTGGACGGCCGCGTGGCTCGCGGCCCACCAGCCGCCGCCCAAACCCGCCGCCAGCATGAGAAGCGCCGCCAGGGCCATCAGCCTCGGACGCGTGCCAAGCGCAGACCAGAATCGCGAAATCAAAGCCGTCATGCGCCGCTGTAGATCATCAAACTCAGTCGCTTTCGAGGCCCTGCACCTCAACGGTGACGTGACTGAGGCCATCCAGGCCCTTCAGACGGGCGTGATAGGCCTGGGGCGGCAGGGGATTGGCGGCGCTGACCACAGCGACCGCGGCATGGTGGCCGGGCCCGAGCCGCCACAGGTGCAGGTCCACCACCCGCTCGCCCTCCGCCTCCAGCCGCGCCCGCACCTCGGAGGTGAGACCCGGCGAGGGGTTCATGTCGAGCAGGGTCGCGCCGGCCCGACGGATCAGGCTCACCGCGAACTGCGCCACCAGGGCCGCGCCGGCCAGGCCCGCCATGGGATCGGCCCAGCGCCAGCCCAGGCGCTGGCCGGCCAGCAGGCCGGCGATCGCCAGGGCGCCGAACAGGGCGTCGGCGGTAAGGTGCAGGTGGGCTGCGGAAATATTGAGGTCGTCGCGGCCGTGCTCGGTGGGCTTCAGCAGCCACACGCAGATCAGCGTCACGACCAGGCCCGCCACCGCCAGCGGCAGGGCCGAGGCATAGTCGACCACTTCAGGCGCCAGCAGCCGCTGAACGCTCTCCACCGCGATCAGGAGCGCGGTCATGCCGAGCACCAGCGCGTTGGCGAACCCCGCCAGATAGCCGATCTTGCCGGTTCCGAAGGCGAACCTGGGGCTCGCGGCGTGGCGCCTGGCCAGCCCATAGGCGCCGGCGGCGACCAGCAGGGCGGCCACGTGGGCGGCCATGTGCAGGCCCGCCGCGGTCAAGGCCATGGACCGGAATAGCATTCCGCCCGCCACCTGGGCCACGAGCGTAACCGCACAGATCGCCGTCACGATCCAGGTCCGCCGCTCGTTGCGGCGGTGGTCCGCGCCCAGGTAGGCGCGGTCGGCCTGGAAGGCGTCGAGGGCCGTGTGGGCGCAGGTGGGCTGGGCGGCGGACATGAGGTGTTATTCTATAACACCCGCAAGAACACAAGGCGAGACGGTTGCCAGCCGCCGTCAGGGGCGATGTAGTGCGCCCTCCTTGGAGGCCGCGCGTGCCGCAGAGCATAGAATTCACCTTGAATGGCCGACCGGCCCGGGTTGAGGTCGCGGAAACCGAGCTGCTGCTCGACGTCCTGCGCGGACCCCTGGGCCTCAGCGGCGCGCGGTTCGGCTGCGGCGCGGGCCAGTGCGGCGCCTGCGCAGTGCTGGTGGACGGGGCCTCGGTCTTCGCCTGCGCCACCGAGATCGGCGCCGTCGCGGGATGCGCGGTCACGACCGTCGAGGGCCTGGGGACGCCGCAGGCGCCTCACCCTCTGCAAGCGGCCTTCCTGGAGCTGCAGGCCGGCCAGTGCGGCTATTGCCTGTCGGGCATTCTGCTCGGCGCCAAGGCGCTGCTGGACGCCAACCCCGATCCGACCCGCGCGGAGATCGCCCAGGCGCTGGACGGCCACCTCTGCCGTTGCGGCGTGCACAACCGCGTTCTGGACGCCGTGGCGCTCGCCGCCCGGCGCCTGCGCGAAGAGGCGAGCGCATGAGCCTGCCCCCCATGCTCGCCGCCAATCCGCGCCTCGACCGCTGGTTCATCCAGGATCTCAACCAGAATCCCGTCCTGCCGCTGGCCGAGGCCAGCCTGGATGCGGCGATGATCTGCGTCGGCGTGCAGTATCTGCAGCAGCCGGTGGCGGTGATGGCCGATATCGCCCGGACCTTGCGCCCCGGCGCGCCGCTGGCAGTCAGCTTCTCCAACCGCTGCTTTCCGACCAAGGCGGTGGCTGTCTGGCGCAATTCAGGTCCGCAAAGCCACACCCGGCTGGTCGATCTCTATCTGCGCGCCGCGGGCTTCGCGGCCCATTGCGCCACCGGGGTCTCCGACAATGCCGATCTCGATCGCGTCAGCGATCTCGAATTGTTCAGCCAGGAGTTCGTGGGACTGACCGACGGCCGGCCGGTCAGCGTCGGCCGCATGCAGGGACGCAGCCGGCTCTATCACGTCACCATTCCGTACGCCGCGCCGCGCGACATGGTGGCCATCGGGTGCAACGATCAATGCGACGTCGCGGTCGCCACGGTGGTGGCCGATGCGGCCCGGCTGGGCGAAGCCGAGCATCTCGCGCTCGATTTTCTCGGCTCCGAACCGGTGCAGCGCTGGGCCGCGGCGGAACTCGGCGGAAACGGCATCTGATGCGATCTGCCGTCCTGGTTTTTCCTGGCATCAATCGTGAACGGGACATGGCGCGCGCATTGCGGCTGGTGTCGGGCCGTGAGACCGCGATGGTCTGGCATACGGATGCGGAGCTGCCGGCCGGCACCGATCTGGTGGTGGTGCCGGGCGGGTTCAGCTATGGCGACTATCTGCGCTGCGGAGCGATCGCGGCGCGCGCGCCGGTCATGGACGCGGTGCGCCGCTTCGCCGCGGGCGGCGGCCTGGTGCTGGGCGTCTGCAACGGCTTCCAGATTCTCTGCGAGGCCGGGCTGCTCCCGGGCGTGCTCATGCGCAATGCCGCGCTCAAGTTCATCTGCCGCGACGTCTATCTCAAGGTTGAGCGCTCCGACAGCGCCTTCACCCGCGGCTACAATGCCGGCCAAGTGATCCGCGTGCCGGTCGCGCATGGCGAGGGCAATTATGTCGCCGATGCGCAGACCATCGCGCGGCTCGAAGGCGAGGGCAGGGTGCTCTACCGCTATGTGGCGCCGTCGGGCGAGCTCGATCCCGCCTGGAACGTCAACGGCGCCACCAATGCCATCGCGGGGATCGTGAACGAGCGCGGCAACGTGCTCGGCATGATGCCGCATCCGGAGAATCACATCGAGGCGGAGCTGGGCGTGACCGACGGCCGCGGATTGTTCTTAGGGCTGGTGGATCATTTCAAGCGGGCGGCTTGAAGATCATCGTGATGATTGGCAACGAACCCAAAATCACCCCCGAGCTGGTCGCCGAGCACGGCCTCAAGCCGCAGGAGTATCAACGGCTCCTCGATCTCATCGGCCGGCCTCCGACCTTCACCGAGCTCGGCATCTTCTCGGCCATGTGGAACGAGCACTGCTCGT
>PLEH01000170.1 GCA_003136395.1 Phenylobacterium sp. | reverse complement strand
GGCGATTACATGGTCGTGACCTCCGGCCGGTCGCGCAGCAGGGCGCGGATCGGCCAGGCGATCTCGGAGGTGGCAAGCGACGCGGTGGCGACCTGATAGAGCAGGGGCTGAAAAAGGTGGTGGTTGCGCCGGTCGACGAAGGTGACAGCGACGGGCGCGCCCGCCAGGCCCTTGACCACCTCCAGCCCGCCAAAGCCTGCGCCCACCACGACGACGTGGTGCAGGTCGCCCCGGGCGTGGGCGGTGGCGTCCAGCCTGGGCGGCATCTGGGGCTTCCGGTGGAGGAGGGTGGCGGGACCCTAGGTCGGACTCGCCGGGTCCTGCAAGGCGTGCTCCAGCACGAAGGCCGCGCGCGCCGCGACCTTGCCCTTCGGGACCACCACGGCCTCGTAGCCGAAGCGGTCCAGCCCGCCCAGGATGCGGCCGAAGGTGGCCTCGGCCTCCGCCCAGTCCTGTCGCCGCTCGGCGTCGGTCTCGTAGATCTCGCGCCAGGGTGGGAAGACGAAGACGCGGGCGTTGTAACGGCGCGCGTGGGCGGCGGCGAGCAGGTCAGCGGGTGGCGTCCATCGCGGATCGAAGCCGTCCAGGATGCCGCGGTCGAAGAAGACGCGGGCCGTGTCCGCCGCCAAGGCGTCGAACTTGGCGATGTCGCGCCGCACGCAGAGCTCGCAGCAGGCAACGTAGTCATCCCAGGGTACGGCGCGGCTGCCGGCCGCCATCTGTTCGGCGATCACGGCGCGATGGGTCTCTTCGACGACCTGTTCGCCCAGGCCCTGGAGGTGGCGCAGCAGGGTGGTCTTGCCGACGCCGGGTCCGCCAGTGAAGAGGAAGAAGTTCGGTTTATTAATCAAGATATTCTCCAGACATGCTGAGATGCGCCGGGAATTCGGCGTTGGCGCAGTCCGGAGAGAATTGTCGGGCGAGCGAAACGCTCTAGCCCGGAGGGCAGCCCTTGAACTCGCCGACCTTCACCGCGGTCAGGCTGGCGAGGTTGAGCGCGCGTGCCGCGCCCATCGACCTGGCGCCGGAGCCGGTGAAGAGGTCGATGCGCTCGCCCTTGATGCCGCTGCCGACGTCGGAGGCGTACCAGTAGCCGTCGTGCACCGAGCCGTCGGGCATCTTCAGGCCGACGGTTTCCTTGATGAACAGCACGCTGCGCTTGGGGATCAGGGTCTTGTCGACGGCCACCGTGCGCATGGCCACGACCTTGCAGCCCAGAGCGTCCAGGGCGCCCACGCCCTTGGCGCCGGCGTGATAGAGCGTCGCCTTCAGGTTCCAGCCCGGGCCGGAGGGCAGGGCGCCAGAAACCACCGACATGATCAGGTCGCCCACGGGATCGGAGGACGCGGCCTGTGCGTTGGAGCCGAGGAAGAGCAGCGGAAGGGTTGCCAGAGCGGCGAGGCGGCGTCGCAAGACGGCTCCTCCTTCGTCGTTGAACTGGTGTAGCCCCGGTTTTAGCCGGTCTCCAAAGGCCTGCACAACCCCGCATGGCCGCCGCGCTCTAGCCTTGTCAGCATATCTAACAGGCCCCTGCAGACGAGATCGCTTGCGTCCTCAGGGGGGATCGCCGCCTTATCCCGCAGCGGATTCAGGGGGCAAGGCTCATGAAAATCTATGGGGATTCCATCTCCGGAAACTGCCTGAAGGTGAAGTGGGTCGCCGACTCGCTGGGCTTTTCCTACGACTGGATCGAGACCGATGTGACCAAGGCCGAGAGCCGAACGCCGGCCTTTCTGGCGATGAATCCGGCGGGCCAGGTCCCCACCGTGATCCTCGATGATGGCCGTCCCCTGGCGCAGTCCAACGCCATTATCCTGCATCTCGCCGAAGGGTCGAACCTGATCCCCAAGGACGCCTACCAGCGCGCCAAGATGCTCGAATGGATGTTCGGGGAGCAGTACAGCCACGAACCCTACATCGCCGTGGCGCGGTTCCAGCTGGCCCACCTCGGCAAGACGCTCGCCGATCTGGATCCGAAGGTCATCCCGCGCGGCGTGGCGGCTCTGCAGCGCATGGAAGACGGCCTGGCGGGCTCGTCCTTCCTGGTTGGCGAGGCCCTCAGTCTCGCGGACGTCGCCCTTGTGGCTTACACCCGCGTCGCCGAGGAAGGCGGCGGCTTCGACCTCGGCGCCTATCCCCGCATCCGGGCCTGGATCGCGCGCGTCGAACAGGCGTTGAAGATCGCCGCCTGAGGCTCTTGCGTTCGGCTCCGCGAGCCGACAAACCGGAGGGCATGAAACGTGTCCTCGCCACCGGCCTCACCGTCCTCCTCGTCGCCCTTCCCAGCGCCGTATTTGGCTGGGGCAGCACCGGGCACCGGTTCATCGGGCAAGTGGCGATGCGCAGCCTGCCTGCCGACACCCCGGCCTTCCTGCGCACGCCGCAGGCAGCCCTCGATGTGGGCGAATATTCCCGCGAACCCGACCGCTCCAAGGGCGCGGGCCGGGTGCATGACAGCGACCGCGACCCCGGCCATTTCCTCGACTTCAACGACGACGGCACGGTGCTGGGCGGCCCGGCGCTCTCCGCCTTGCCCGCCACCCGGGCGGACTTCGACGCAGCGGTGCGCAAGGCCGGCGCCGACAGCTGGAAGTCGGGCTACCTTCCCTATTCGATCATCGACCGCTGGGAGCAACTGGCCAAATCCATGGCCTACTGGCGCGTGCTGACCGCCGCGGAGGCCAATCCGGCCTGGAGCGCGCACAGGGCCTATTTCACCGCCGACCGCCGCCGACGCGAAGCCCAGATCCTGGTGACGATCGGGGAGCTGTCCCATTTCGTGGGCGACGGCAGCCAGCCGCTGCACGTGACCGTCCACTTCAACGGCTGGGGCGACTTCCCGAACCCCGGCGGCTATACGACCGCAAAGATCCACGCCCCCTTCGAGAGCGACTTGGTCCAGGCCAGCGTCACCGAGGCCGCCGTGGCGGCGAAGATGCTGCCGCCCAACGACTGCCACTGCTCACTCCAGAAAAGAGTGAGTGACTATCTCGCCGCGACGGGCGCGCTGGTGGTCCCACTCTACCAGCTGGAGAAGGCCGGCGGCCTCGTGGCCGGGGACCCGCGCGGCCCGGCGTTCGCGGCCCAGCGGATCGCTGTGGGCGCCTCGGAGCTTCGCGACCTGATCGTCGAGGCCTGGCAGGTCAGCGCCACCCAGACCCTGGGCTACAAGCCCAACGCCTTCTCCGTGGCCGATGTCGTCGCCGGCAAGGTCGACCCCTATCCGGGGCTCTACGGCATCGACTGATGAACGTCCCGCAGTTCGGAGAGCCTGAGCCCGGACGCGCCTATCCCGACCGGCCGGCGGCGTTCGTGGTGGTGGAGCGCGACGGCAGGATCGCCGTGGCCCGGGTGACCTACGCCAGCGGCGGCGGGCGCCTCGACCTGCCGGGCGGCGGAATTGATCCGGGCGAAATGGCGGCCGAGGCCGCGACGCGCGAGTGCGGCGAGGAGGTCGGGCTGAGGGTGGCGGCGGAGGTCGAGCCCTTCGCCCACGCCGACCACTTCTTCCGGGGCGAGGACGGAGAGACCGTCAATACCCGCGGCGCCTTCTTCGCCGCCCGCCTGGCAGCCGAGGCGCCGGAGCTGAAGATCGAGGACGATCACGCGCTGGAATGGATGACGCCGCATGAGGCGCTGGCGGCGCTCGATCGCGAGTCCCACGCCTGGGCCGTCGCTGCCTGGCTGCGGCGTTTGCGCAAGGAGGCCTGACGGGGTAGTCGAGGCGCCGAAACCCGGAGCGCCCATGCCTGAGTCCACCGCCAAGCTGATCGACGGCAAGGTCTACGCCGAGCGGCTGTTGGCCCGGGTGACCGACGAGGTGGCGCAGCTCAAGGCGAACCACGGCCTGCAGCCTGGGTTGGCGGTGGTCCTGGTGGGCGACGACCCGGCGAGCCAGATCTATGTCCGCTCCAAGGGCGAGCGTTCCCTGGCGGCGGGCATGCATTCGGTCACCCACCTGCTGCCGGCCGACACGCCGCAGAGCGAGCTTCTGAGGGTCATCGAAGAGCTCAACGCCGACCCGTTGATCCACGGCATCCTGGTGCAGCTGCCGCTGCCGAAGTCGCTGGACGAGCGGGCGGTGGCGGCGCTGATCGACCCGGACAAGGATGTCGACGGCCTGCATGTGATCAACGCTGGGCGCCTCGCGACCGGCGAGCCCGCGCTGACACCCTGCACGCCGCTCGGCTGCATGATCCTGCTGCGCGAGACGGTGGGCGACCTGACCGGCCTGCGCGCCGTGGTGGTCGGCCGCTCGGTGCTGGTGGGCCGGCCGATCGCCCAGCTCCTGCTGCAGGCCGACTGCACCGTCACCATCGCCCATTCCAAGAGCCGCGACCTTCCCGCCATCTGCCGGGAGGCGGATATCCTGGTGGCGGCGGTCGGGCGGCCCAGGATGATCCGCGGGGACTGGATCAAGCCGGGCGCTGCGGTCATCGACGTCGGCATCAACCGCGTGCCCTTCGACGACCCGGTGAAGGCCGCCGCCGGCCGCACAAAGGTGGTCGGCGACGTCAACTTCAAGGAGGCAAGCCAAGTCGCCGGCTGGATCACGCCGGCGCCCGGCGGCGTCGGCCCGATGACCGTCGCGGTCCTGCTGCAGAACACCGTCACCGCCGCCAAGCGGCTGGCAGGCATCGAAGCCTAGACGGCCTTGGTCTCGGTCCAGCCGACGATCTTGCCGATCACTTCGCCGACGGCCTTGTCGAAGGCCCCGACGATCGCTGCGACGCGATTGTCGGAGGCGGCAACGCGCGCTTCGAACTCCTCTTCGCCGATGGGGCTCTGATCGGACTTGGTCAGGACCGCGTGGACGTGCACGACGACGGTGGGCGCGGCGGACGCGCCGGCGTCATAACGCGCTTCGAAACTGCGGACGTCGATGCGCAGCGCATAGGCGAACCGGCCCTGCTGACCGCGGGCGACCAGGCGTATCGGACTCGCGTCGAATGCATTCGACAGCGCCTGGTTAAACAGAGTCTCGGCCGGAGCGACCCACCGGCTCTGGGCGATGTAGGCCGCCTTGCCACCGGCCACCGTCAAGATCCGGTCGTCTGAGGCCTCCTCCTGGAACTGGCCGATGGTGCGGAACACCGCCACCGAGCTGGGTCGCGAGAGCGGGGCGGCTGGGGCTGCCCCGAATCTGTAGAGCTGGGCGGGTTGGGTCTTGGGCAGCAGAGAGATGCAGCCTCCCAGAACCAGCCCGCAGGCGCCGATCGCGAAGAGGCGCAGGGCGTGACGGATCATGGCTTCACCTTCAGTTCTTCGGCCGGCGGCTTGCTGAGCGCCCCCGTCGGGCTTTTCTGAATCTCGTTGACTAGCCGCTGGAGCGACTGGGCCGCCCGCTGGAGCTCGACCACGGCGGAGGTGATCTGTGGCAGGCCGTTGTTGGCGAAGTCAGCTGTCGGGCCCTGCAGCTTGTCGATCACGCCGCGCAGGTCGTGGGCGGCGGCCTTGGCCTCATCCGCTGCGTCGGCGATGTTCTTGACGCTGCGCTTGCCGTCGCCGTCGATGAGCCCTTGCGTGGAGGTGAGGATGCCGTCGGCGTGCTGGGTGGCGGTGTCGAGGTCCTGGATCAGCTTCTGGGCGTCGCCGATGATCTCCTTGCGCTCCCGCAGTTCGGCTGAGACCGCCTGGGCGTCGGACAGGGTCGCCGAGAAGGTCTTGATGTTCTGGTCGGAGAGCACCCGGTTGACCCGATCCAGAGCCTCGATGGTGCGCGTGAGCACCGTGCCTCCGCCCTCCAGNNTTGGACTGGCACTTGGCCTTCTCGGCGACCTTCAGCAGGGGCTTGGACGGGGTGCCGGCGGTGATCTGGACGTAGTTCACGCCGGTGATGCCCTGGGGCTCAAGTGTCGCGTAGCTGTCGATGCGGATCGGCACGTCTGAGGTCACCCGGGCGCGGGCGATCACCCGCGCCGGATTTGTGCGGTCCAGCGCGATGCGAGTCACTTCGCCGACCTTGATGCCGTTGAAATGGACCTCGCCGCCCTGGCTCAGGCCGCGGACCGGCCCGTCGAAGACGATGTCGTAGAGGTCGAACTGCTGCGAGAACGAGATCCGGGCCAGCCAGACGACGAAGATCACCAGCCCGATGAACAGGATCAGCGAGGAGAGGCCCACCAGGGCGTAGTTGGCGTTCTTTTCCATCAGGCTTTCGTCTTCACCTTGGCCGCGGCGCGGCCGCGGGGTCCCAGGAAATACTCGCGGATCCAGGGGTGATCCGTTCTTTCGAGCTCGCGCACCGGCGCGATGGCGACCACCTTCTTGTCGGCGATCACCGCCACACGATCGGTAATCTCATACAGGGTGTCGAGGTCGTGGGTGATCATGAACACCGTCAGGTCCAGGCTGTCGGAGAGGTCCTTGATCAGTTCGTCGAAGCCCGCGGCGCTGATCGGGTCGAGGCCTGCGGTGGGCTCGTCGAGGAACAGCAGTTCGGGGTCGAGGGCGAGCGCGCGGGCGAGGCCGGCGCGCTTGCGCATGCCACCGGACAGCTCCGCGGGCTTCAGGTCGCCGGCCTCGGGACCCAGGCCCACCAGGGCGATCTTCAGGTCCGAAAGGTCGCTGATCTCGCGGCGGGAAAGGGTCGTGTGCTCGTACATCGGGGCGGCGACGTTCTCGCGCACCGTCAGGTTGGAGAAGAGCGCGCCCTGCTGGAATAGCACCCCCCAGCGGCGCTCGATCGCCGTCCAGCGGCGGCGGGAGGCATGCTGGATGTCCTGGCCGAAGACCCTTACGGACCCCCCCTGGGGCGCGCGCAGGCCGATGATGGTGTTAAGCAGCACCGACTTGCCGGAGCCCGAGCCGCCGACCACGCCCAGCACCTCGCCGCGCTCGCAGGTGATGTCGAGGTCTTTGTGCACGACATTGTCGCCGAACGCCGATGTCAGGCCGCGCACCTCCACCGCCGGGCCCTCATTGTCGAGCAGCTCGTCGTCGGAGAGGTCGTCTTCGTTGACGCTGGGGGGAGGCTCGGTCTCGGTCATATGTCCAGGTGCATGAAAAGCAGTGCGAAGGCCGCATCGAGCGTGATGATCGCGAAGATGGCGTGTACGACGGCCGCCGTCACCCGCCGGCCTAGGGATTCGACGTCGCCGCCGACCTCCAGACCCTGACGGCAGCCGATGCCGGCGATCACCGCGGCCATCACCGGGGCCTTGGACATGCCGACCCAGAAGTGCGTCGCCCCGACATTGTCGATGATCCGCTCAAGGAAGAAGCTGGGGCTGAGGTCCAGCACCGACCAGACCACGATCATGCCGCCGAACAGCCCCGCCAGCGTCGCCACGAAGGTGAGCAGCGGGATGGTCAGCAACAGCGCCAGGAAACGCGGCAGCACGAGGGCCTCGAACGGGTCGACGCCCATCACCTGCATGGCGTCGATCTCCTGGTTCATCTTCATCGAGCCGAGCTCGGCGGCGAAGCTGGAGGCGGAGCGGCCGGCCAGCAGCACGGCGGTGATGATGATGTTGAATTCGCGCAGCACCGCGATGCCGATCAGTTCGACGGCGAACACCTCGGCCCCGAATTGGCGCAGCATATTGGCGCCCAGGAGGCCCACGACCGCGCCGATGAAGAAGGACGTCACCGCCACGATCGGGATGGCGTCGAGGCCGGCGCGCTCGGCCAGCGAGAAGATCGCCGCCCAGCGGATGCGCTTGGGGGTCGTGAACAGGTAGCCGATGGACCGCGCCACCACGACCAGCAGATGACCAAGGAAGGCGAGCGTGTCGACCCACTCGTAACCGACATCCATCACCCCCTTGCCGATGCGTACGGTGAGTTCGTGGAAGCCGCGAGGCGGGGTCACGGTGACGGGCTTCACGTGGACGGCCGCGCCCACCAGCTCCAGCAGCCGCGCGCTCTCCGGCCGGGCTTGGACGGTTTTCAGGTCGTAGTCGTGGCCGATCGCGCGGACCAGGGCGTAGGCGCCGGCGGTGTCGAAGCGGCGGACCTTGCGGATATCGACGCCGACGTCGCCGCGGGTCTTCACCGTCTCGGCGATTCGCGCCGGCGCGTCGCCCAGGCTGTTGGCGGTCCAGTCGCCGGCGAGGACCACGGTTGGCCGCTCGCTAACGCTTCTGACGCTGAACTCGGCCGGTTTCTCCACAGTCTTCGCGGGCTCCGTTGTCGGGTGGCCCGACTTTCGAGTCGCGCTCCCCCGGGAGATGTGACCCTAACAGAGGCGGCGCAACGCCCGAACGTCTTACGGCGCAGGTTGTTCCGTTTGCCGTCCTCAAGCGGCCGCGCCGGGCAGGAGAGATCGCCATAGCCAAGCTGAGCCCATTTTTGGTCAAGCCCGCGTCGCACCATGACACCAGAGCCGGCCAGCAGGCCGAAGCTCGGGCTATTCCGGGGTGGAGAGTTGCGTTGACCCGCCAATATGAACTCGCTGGCAAGTCCGGCGCCCGCTACCGCTACTCCTCCTTCGAGGAGGAGCGCTTCCTGCCGCCGGCGGGGGCCAACTATGTGATCGCCAGGATCACGGCGGACGGGCCAAACCTGATCTACGCCGGCGAAACCGACAATCTGGCCAACCAAACCTGGCGCGCGGCGCTGGAAAAAGCGCGGGCGACCTATACCGACGCGGCGATCCTCACCCGGCTCAACGTCACCCGGGCGGTGCGCGAGGCCGAGCGGCACGATCTCATCGAGCAGCACCAGCCGCCCATGAACCTGGGCGCCGCGTCGAGGGCCTGACCGGGGCCCCTAGAATTGGCCGAATTTGATGTCGGACCCGCCCGCCGGCAGCTCGATGGTCATGCCATCCTTCGAAATGCGCCAGTCCAGCGGCCCGCCGGCGTCCATGCCCTTGGTGAAGGTCTCGGGGTTGTACATCGGCAGGCCGGCCTGGGTGATATGGTAGAGCACCAGCCGCTTGACCCCGGCCATGCGGGCGATGTCCGCCGCCTCCGCAGGCGTGGTGTGGTAGGTCAGGGTGTCGGCCATGATCGAGCTCATCCGCGGGTTGCCCATCATCTGCAGCGCCTGCGACAATTGCCGGGTCATGTCGGCGTTCTGCGCCTCGTGGATCAGGATGTCGGCGCCCTTGGCCGCGGCGGCGAGCGGCGGCCATTTGATGGTGTCGCCGCTGACCACGACCGAGCGGCCCTTGTAGTCGAAGCGGTAGCCGTAGGCCGGCGTCACCGGATTGTGGTGCACGACGATGGCGGTGACGGTCAGGCCGTCCTGCCGCCAGACGACCGCCGCGCCGCTCACCGGAACTGGGACCACCTGGGCTTTCAGCAGGCCCGCGGGGATCGGCAGCTTCACCGCGCCGTGCTCGTGGTGAGCGTTGCGGAAGCCGTGGTCGGGGCCGTAGGCCTCATTGAAGCCGGCCGCCACCCTGTCGGTCCCCGGCGGGCCCACCAGGGCCAGGGGCGCGGGCCGTCCCGCGACCCAGCTCTGCATGTTGAACTCACCGACCTCGCCGATATGGTCGGAGTGCAGGTGGGTGAGGAACACCGCCTTGGCCGTGGCCATCGGCATGCGCCAGGCCATCATGTTCTCGGTGGACTCGGGTCCGACGTCGACCAGATAGAGCGAGCCGCCCGCCTGGATCGCCACGCAGGCCTTGGCGCGGTCCTTGAC
>PLEH01000092.1 GCA_003136395.1 Phenylobacterium sp. | reverse complement strand
GAGAGTGGAGCGCGGATGAGCGCAACAAACAAGCTACCCCCATTCCGCTCGTCCCCGCGAAGGCGGGGATCCAAGCGACGCGAGGGCCTTCCCGATGCGTTCAACGCGTCACCGAGTCAGCTTGGATCCCCGCCTGCGCGGGGATGAGCGGAGGTTACGCGAAGTCCTTGGCGAGTTCGGCCCGGGTGGCCGGCGTCAGGCCGGCCAGGTGGCTGTAGCCCTCGTGGCCGCAGCCGACCATGATCTGGGTCGAGGGATCCCGGAACCGGGCGATCTGGTCGGGCGTCAGGCCGAAGCGCAGGAAGTGGACCGAGGAGGTCTTGCCGTCGTCGCGGGTGCGCTCGACATCGCCTTCGGGGACGCCCATGGCCTTTTCGGCCCCAACCTGGATGAAGAACGTGTCCTCGACGCCACCCAGGCGGGCGAGCGTCTGTTCTCGCCGCACCTCATCGTCGATCTCGAACATTACCGTGGCCACCAGCTCCGAGCCCTGCGGGATCAGCGGATTGTAGGCGGCGAGCTCATCGGGGATCTGCTCCGCCCCGCCCTTCTCGGTGAGCAGCATCTCCTGCACCTGGAAGAGCATGGTGTCGTAGCTCTCGAAGATCAGGGTGCAGACCGGGCCCAGCGCGACGCGGCGCAGCCGTTTGACCGGCAACAGCGCCAGGCGCCGCTCGCGCCGCTCGCGGGCGTAGTCGGCGTCGGGGATCAGGTCGGAAGGCGTGATCTGGCGAAGAGTGGCGGGCATGACTTACTCGCTAAAGAACGCGCCGTAGGCGCTGGGCTCTCAGAACGCCCCGTAGGCGCGGGCGAAGATTTCAATGGGGTGGGCCTGACGCGGCGGCGCGTGAGGCTCTGGCGTGGTCTCGGCGGTGAGCAGCTGACCCAGGTGCTTGCAGGCCAGCGGGCAGTCCGAGCAGAGGTTTTCGGTGGCCTTGGCGGCGACCTGCTTGGCGGTGGGCCTGCCGACCTTGCGGGCGACCGGCGCGGTCGACTTCATCACCCCGAAGGTGCCCCCGTGGCCGGAGCAGCGCTCGATCAGCTCAACGCGGGTGTCGGGGATCAGCCGCAGCATCTCGGCGGACTTGGCGCCCATGTTCTGGGCGCGGGCGTGGCAGGCGTGGTGCAGGGTGATCCCGCCCTCGACCGGGTTGAGGCCCTCGGCGAGGCCGAAGCTCTTCTGCAGGTCGACGACATATTCGCAGATGTCCTTGGTCGCGGCGGAGAGAGCCAGGACCGCCGTGTTCTGCGGCTCGATCAGCGGCCACTCGAACTTCATCATCAGGCCGCAGGAGGCGGTCAGCGCCACCACGTCATAGCCGTCTTCGATAAGCGGGGCGAAGATCCCCGCCACGCGGCCGGCCCGGCCCGCCACGTCCTTCAGGTCGCCGGCCTCGAGCTGGGGCATGCCGCAGCATTCCGGATAGACCAGCTTCACCTCGACACCCTGGAGGGCCAGGACCCGAGCCGCGGCCACGGCGGTGTCGGGTTCGTTGTAATCGACGAAGCAGGTGGCGTAGAGCGCGACCCTGCGCCGGCCGAAGGCCGGCCCCGCGGGGTTGGGCGCCAGCGGGCTCTTCAGCCGATCGGTGGCGGTCTTTGAGTGATAGGTCGGCAGCTCGACCTCGGCGTCGATCTTGGCGATCGCCTCCAGCAGCTTGCGCAGCGGCGTGTTCTTGCGCGCGCTCATGGCGTTGACGAGGCCGGCGAAGGGCTTGGCGAGCTTGCCGTTGCGATCGGTCTGGCCGAGCTGCTCGCGCACGAACTCGCGGGCCCCGGCTTTCCGCTTGGCCGCGCGGTAGCGCAGGATCAGGTGCGGAATGTCGATGTCGAAGGGATGCGGCGGGACATAGGGGCATTTGGTCAGGAAGCACATGTCGCAGAGCGTGCAGGCCTCATCGACCTTGGCGTAGTCGGACACAGGCACGCTATCGAGCTCGCCGGTCTTGCTCTCGTCGATCAGGTCGAAGAGCCTGGGGAAGCTGTCGCACAGGTTGAAGCAGCGGCGGCAGGTGTGACAGACGTCGAACTGCCGGGTCATCTCGGCCTCGACTTTGGCGAGGTCGTAGTAGGCCTCGTCCTTCCAGGCGATGGGATGGCGGAAGGGCGCGCCGAGGCTGCCCTCGCGCGGAGGGCCCCCCGCCGAGTCGGTCTTGCTGTCGCTCACGTTGGACCTGCCGCGTTGAGGGCGCGGCGGCGGCTCGGCTGAGCCGCCGCCCCTTGGATGTCGTCTTAGTCGAGCGTGTCGAGGGCGCGCTGGAAGCGGCCGGCGTGGGATTTCTCGGCCTTGGCGAGCGTCTCGAACCAGTCGGCGATCTCGTCGAAGTTTTCCTCGCGCGCGGTGCGCGCCATGCCCGGATACATGTCGGTGTACTCGTGGGTCTCGCCGGCGATGGCGGCCTTGAGGTTCAGCGAGGTGCCGCCGATCGGCAGGCCCGTGGCCGGATCTCCGACGGCCTCCATGAACTCCAGGTGGCCGTGGGCGTGGCCCGTCTCGCCCTCCGCCGTCGAGCGGAACACCGCGGCGACGTCGTTGTAGCCCTCCACGTCGGCCTTCTGGGCGAAATAGAGGTAGCGCCGGTTCGCCTGGCTTTCGCCCGCGAAGGCGGCCTTGAGGTTGTCGAGGGTCTTGCTGGTGGCCAGGCTCATCGTCGTCTCCATTTCGGCTGTCCGCCGGCGCGCGACTGGCGCCGGCCCTTGGCTTCAATGGCGCACTATGATCATTCCGAATAATAGAGCTAATCGTTTTATTTTATGGAACTAATAGAGCGCGTCTATTCCGCCCCTTGCACCCGCCGGACGATGGCCCTTGCCCCGCGCGGCTGGCGGACCGACGCTGGCGTCAACGAAAAACCTGAGGAACCGCCATGTCCATCGATTTCGAGATCCCGCCGGAAGCCAAGGCCGTCCGCGAACGCGTGCGCCAGTGGGTGAAGGACGAGTGCATTCCCGCCGAGGCGCGGATCAAGGACGAGGCGTCCTACAAGGCCGTCCTGGCGGAACTCAGGACCAAGGCCCGCGCCCAGGGCCTGTGGCTCCCCTTCGTGCCCACCGAATATGGCGGCATGGGCCTGGGCCCGCTGGCCAACGCGCTCGTCCAGATGGAGCTCGGCCAGAGCCATCTGGGCGCTCTGTCGATGAACAGCCAGGGTCCGGACGACGCCACCATCCTGACGCTGCTCGCGCACGGCACCGACTACCAGAAGGAGAAGTTCCTCAAGCCCCTTCTGAACGGCGAAAAGCGGGTCTGCTATTCGATGACCGAGAAGGCCTCCGGCGCCGACGCCACCGGCATGCGCACCTCGGCGGTCAAGGACGGCAACGAGAACTACGTCCTGAACGGCGAGAAGTGGTTCTCCTCGGCCGCCAGCGCCGCGGACCTGGCGCTGGTCATGGCCCGCACCGACCCGGACGCGCCGCGCCACCAGCAGTTCTCGACCTTCATCGTCGAGCTGCCGAACCCCGGCTACAAGATCAAGCGCGACATCGCGACCATGGCCATGGAGAGCCCGCTCAGCCACATCATGGGCGGCGGCCACTCGGAGATCGAGATCAAGGATCTGGTGGTCCCGGCCGACAACCTCCTGGGCGGCGAGGGCCACGGCTTCGACATGGGCCAGCACCGCCTGGCCTACGGGCGCCTGCGCCACGGGATGCACAATGTCGCCATGGCCCAGCGGGCGCTGGACATGGCCGCAGCCCACGTCACCAAGCGCGAGACCTTCGGTAAGCCGCTGCATGAGCGCCAGGCCGTCCAGTTCATGCTCGCCGAGTGCGCGACCCAGCTCTACATCGCGCGCCTGATGCTGCTGCACATCGCCTACAAGGCCGAGAAGGGCATGGACATGCGGCAGGAGAATTCCATCGCCAAGGTCTACCTCGCGCACATGGTCCACCACGTGGTCGACACGGCGATCCAGCTGCACGGGGCTCTGGGCTACAGCCGCGATACGCCGCTCGCCGGCTGGTACACCCACATCCGTTCGCAGCGGCTGGTGGACGGGCCCGACGAGGTGCACCGCTGGACTGTCGGCCGCAACGTCATCAAGGCCTTCCAGAAGGACGGCACCACGGCGATGGCCGCCGGCGGAGACCTGCTCTAGGACGCTGCCCTCTCTCATTTCGTCATCCCCCGGCTTGTTCGGGGAACCCATGAACTCCAAGACGCAAGGTGCGCGTTGGCGGCGTACTCATCCAGCAAGCACGGAGATCATGGGTGGCCCGGACAAGCCGGGCCATGACGATCAAGAATGAGAGTTAGGCGGCCGGCGCGGCCTTGAACTCGGCTTCGATGGTGAGGGTGACCTTGTCGCTGATCACCGGCAGATAGCTCTTGATGCCGAACTCGGAGCGCAGGATTTCGGCGCTGCCAGCGAAGCCCAGCTCATACTTCTTGTCGACCGGGTTCGGGCCCGCCTGATTGAAGGTCGCGTGCACCACCACCGGCTTCGTCACGCCATGCAGGGTGAGGTCGCCGGCGACGTCGGCGGTCTTCTCGCCGGTCTGGGTGACCTTGGTCGCGTGGAATGTGGCGGTCGGGAAGCTCGCCACGTCCAGGAAGTCCTTCGACTTCAGATGCGTGTCGAGCGCCGGGTTGAGCGTGCCCAGGGAGTTGGCGTCGACGGTGACGTCGAGGCTCGTGGCGGCGACCGCCTTGGGGTCGACCTTCAGCGTCGCGTCCACGTGGGCGAACTGGCCGACGTAGGTGGAAAAGCCGAAGTGGGTGATCGACCAGGTGATCTTGCCGTGGGCCGGATCGAGCCTGTAGGTCCCGGCCAGGGTGGCGGCGGGCGAGGTGGTCAGCTGGGCCTGGGCGGCGAGCGGCGAGAAGACAAGCGCGGCGGCGAGGCCGACGGCGCCGATCGTGAGGCCTGGGGTCTTGAACATGGAGCGCATGGGGCGGGCCTTCCAGCGGGAGGGGCGAATGGGTCGCGCGGCCTGAGGCGACCGCGCGGACAGCAAGATAGCGCGCGTTCGGCGAATGATAATCGCGCCGCACGGTCCGACACTCATTCCGGATCGGAAATTATCGCGCGGCGGGCTTCTGCATCTTGGCGATGTAGTCGCGGACCAGCGCCAGACCCTCGTCGTGGACCAGAGATCGGCCGAGTTCCGGCATCATCACGCCCGGGTCGGCGGACGCCATGCGGTAGGCGATGATCGAGGCGTCCGGGCGGCCGGGGACCAGGTCGACCTCCAGGTCGCCGGAGCCCTTGCCCGCCGCCACCGGGCGTTTGTTGAGGCCGATCCTGGCGGGTCGCGCCTCCTCCAGGTTGAGGAAGAGGCCGGTGTTGGACGCCATGCCGCGGGCGTTGTGGCAATGGCCGCAGTTGCCGTCGAGATAGGCCCGGCCGCGGGCCTCCAGCGGCTCGGCGGGATCGTCCCACACCGCTGTGCGCGGCGCCTTGTCGGGGGTGGGCGCACCGGTCAGCAGGCCGGTCCGCGTCCAGTGGGCGAGCTGGTTTTCCGGCCCCTCCGCATAGGCGAAGACGCCGTTCAGGTTGCGGGCCTTCACGCCGATGGGCGCGATGTGGCCGGAGAGGGAATGGCATTCCTTGCACTGGTTCTGGTTGGGAACCTTGTAGTCGACGCTCCGCGCCTGGCCGTGGACGTCGACGAAGCTGACGTCGAGCCGCGGACCGGCCCGCTTGAGCCGCGCCTGCGTCTGCTCCTTGTTCCAGACATAGGCCAGCGCCACCCAGCCGGAGCGGCGATGGATCAAGAGGCGGGTCTCCAGCACACGGACCTTATCCGCCGGACGCCGGAAGTCGGCGGGATAGGCGAAGGTCTTGACCAGCGTCGCCCCCACCGGCAGATCCAGCGCGCCCGTGGGCCGATAGACTGCGTGGGCTCCCGGCGGCAGATAAAGAAAGCGCGACTTCTCGGCGTAGTCGCTGAACAGGGGGGTGTTGAGCGCGTAGGGCGTCACGCGGGCGTTCGGGTGGGCCGCGTCTTCGTCAGTGAACAGCCGGTAGACGGCAAGCGTCGGGGCCGGCGTCGCTGACATCAGGGCCGCCAGGTTGACCGGCCCACACATCAGCGGCGCGGGCGCAGCGCCCAGGCAGAGGACCGCCGCCAACGCGGCGAGGGCTCGTCTCATAGGCCGGCTTGCGCCTTCGGCAGGACGACCGGCTTCGGCTCGGCGATGGCGCCGTCGTCGAGGGTGGGCGTTACCTGCGGCTTGGCGCTGAACACATTGCCAGGTGCGGCGAAGTGCAGGTTCGCCACCGGCCCATCGGTGAAGTGGACGTGCACCGCCACGGGCGCGCTCATGCCCTTGGGCGTGAAGTTGGTCACCCCGTCCCAGACGACCGGCGGAATGGTCCCGCCCATGGCCTTGGCGATGACGTCGCCGCCGGGGAACTGCGGCGCCCAGCCGTTCTTGCCGAACCTGTTGCCGTGCACGGCGATGTCGCGGGGCAGGGGATTGTAGGTCAGGTCGTCGTAGTTCTGGGTGTAGCTGACCACCATGATCGCGGCCGTCTGGTTCTGGTCGATGTCGTTGTCGAAAACGTGGATGTCGCGGTTGGCCATCACCATGACGCCGGTCCCGGTCGGCACGTCGCCGACGATGGCCCCCTTCCTGGCGAAATTCTGGGTGTCGTTCTGCACGACGCGATTGTGGAACACGCGGGTGGAATGTCCGCCCATCTGCGGCAGGTTCGGCAGGTCGAAGACCAGGATGCCGCCGGCATTGTGGGTGGCGAGGTTGTCGTGCACGTCGGCGTTCATCGAGTTCTCGATCTCGATGCCTGCCACATTGAACTGGGCCTCGCTGTTGCGAACGATGATGTTCTTCGACTGGCCCACATAGATGCCGGCGTCTGACGCGCCCTTCACCACGACCCCGTCGATCAGGACGTTGGTGGAGGCCACCGGATAGACGCCATAGGCGCCGTTGGTGGACTTGGGCCCCGCGGTCCATTCCACGCGCAGGTTTCTGAAGGTGATCTGGTCGGCGCCCTTGGACTTGATCCCGTCGCCCTTGCAGTTCTCGACGCCCAGGTCGCGGATGGTCACGCGGCTGGAAGTGATCAGGAAGCCCTCACCGGAGCTCTTCTGGCCGTCGAACGACAGGATCGTGGCGGCCGGCCCGGCGCCCTTCACCGTCACGCCCGCCACGTCCAGCGACAGGCCGTCGGTGAGCTCATAACGCCCGGCGGCGATCATCACCGTGTCGCCCGGCTTGGCGTCCAGCAGGGCGGTCTGCAGCTTTTCCTGCACGTCGCCGCCCGGGGTGACGGCGATCGTCCTGGCCTGCGCCTGGCCGGTCAGCAACGCGCCCGCGGCGGTCGCGGCGATCAGCAGGGTCTTCATGCTTGTGGTCCTCGCAAACGGTCCGGCGTCATGGCGCGCCGTTCGATCCGGCATGGTGACGCGCTCCCGCCGCGGCAATCAATGGCCCTTGCCACGACGCCATGGCTTCCAGATGGTCTCCCGATGCAGCTTGAGTGCTTCGCCACCGTGGCCGATCCGCCGGAGCTGGCGCCTGGCCGGCCCGACCGGCCGTGGATGGACGCCTTCGGCGGGCGCACGCCCTACCGCTGCCTGCCGCTGACCATGGCCAACACCACCGGCTGGGAGATTCTCTGCCCCTTCGGCTTCACCGCCGAGTGGAACGGCGGGGCGGCCACCAGCGACATCACCATCATCCCCGACGCACCGGTCGGCGACCCGAGCCACTTCGTGGTCTCCCACTTCGCCTATGGGACGCTGACCTTCCACACCGGCTACCTGTTCCGCACCCCGGCGGGATGGGCGGTGCTGGCGTCGGGGGCGCCGAACCACATCAAGCACGGCATCCAGGCCCTGGACGGCCTGGTGGAGACCGACTGGCTGCCCTTCCCGTTCACGATGAACTGGCTGTTCAGCGCGCCCGGCCGCGTGCGCTTCGATAAGGGCGAGCCCTTCTGTTTCATCAATGTGGTGGAGCACAACGCGGCCGAGAAGATCGAGCCGGTGATCCGCACGCTCGACAGCGAGCCGGACCTGAAGGCCCAGTACGAGGCCTGGTCGAGCTCCCGCGCGGAGTTCAACCAGAAGCTCACCGACCGCGATCCAGCCGCGCTTAAGGAATCCTGGCAGCGCTTCTACTTCAAGGGCGAGCCCCCGGCGCGGGGCGGCCCTGCGCCGGCAAGCCATGTCAACAAGCGCCGGCTGAAAACGCCGAAGCCGAAGGGCGGGGCCGCTTGAAGCCGCTCATCCCGGCGAAGGCCGGGATCCAGGTGATCTAGCTCAGACGCGGGCTCGAAGAGCTCAGCGAGAAACCAACCCACATCGGCGCTTGGCGATCTGGGTCCCGGCCTTCGCCGGAATGATCGGTGGATTCAGCCCAATGCCTCAACCGCCTCCACCACCGCTGCGGTCTTTTCGACGATGACCATGTGGCCGGCCTCGGGGATCGAGACCAGCCGGGCGCCGGAGATGCCCTTCTTGAAGGCGTGGGCGTAGACGGGCGGGATCAGCCGGTCGGAGTCTCCCCAGACGATCACGGTCCTGGCCTTGATCCGGTAGAGCCGCTGCTGGAGCCCCCGTTCCGGAATCGGAAACAGAATCCGGCCGGCCATGCCGAGCTGGCGGGCGTTGGTCACCAGATAGGCCTGCAGGAAGCCGGGATCCTCGACGTTACGGCCGGCGGTAAGGATCGCAGCGCCGGCCTCGGCGTCATGGAAAAGGAGTTGCGGCATCTCGAAGGGAAGCGTGGCGAACATGTCGACGATCGGATGGTCGTCATCCCACAGGCCCGCCGGGGCGATCAGGGCCAGCCTGGTCAGGTCGTTGGGCGCGATGGCCGCCATCTCCGCGGCGATCATCCCGCCCATGGAGTGGCCGACGAGGATCGGGTCCTTCAGCCCCAGGGCCTCGACCACGTCCCAGCTGTGCAGGGTGAAATCCAGCATGTCGCGGATTTCGGGACATTCCTCGCTATCGCCATAGCCTGGGATCAACGGGGCGTAGACGTGGTGGCTCGCGGCCAGCGCATTGAGGAACGGGTCCTCCGCGGTGACCCCGCCAGCGCCGTGCAGGAAGACGAGCGCGGGGCCAGTCTTGCCTTCAGGGGGCCCACCCTCGAAATAGCGGACGGGGACGTGGCGCGTCTGGACGGTCTTGAGCTCCATGGTCACGCCTCCACGCCGTAGGTGCGGGCGAGCTCGGCGCCGGTGGGCGCCTCCTTCGGCAGGCGCCCGGAGGCCACGCGCTTGTCCAGCGGCGTGGTCCAGAAGCGGTTGTCGTCCGCCCAGTCGGGGAACATGCCGCGCAGCTTCGGCATCACCTTCTCGGCGAACAGCTTGGTGGAATACATGCACTTGTCGGCCGGCATGTTCCCCACGTGCATCAGGCAGAAGATGTTGCCGACGTTGAGGCCCTTGATCAGGTCCTCCATCCGCTGGCGCACGGTCTCCGGGCTGCCCGCGATCACGTGGCCCTGCTCGGTCAGCTCCTTCCAGGTGAGCTCGGCGTAGCCGCCGCGCGGCGGGGCGTATTGCGACAGCGCCCCCGTCTGGATGGTCTTGATCGTGCGGTAGCCGGGCGCATCGGCGAAGCCCGGATAGACGTGCAGGCAGCGGTTGTAGAAGTAGCTCACGTGCTCGGAATAGAGCCGCTCGGCTTCCTCGTCGGTGTCGGCCACCAGGATCGTCTGGGCGAAGCCGGCGCGATAGGGGCTCTTGTCGACTCCGCGCTCGTCCACCCGCTTCCAGTAGCCGCTCATCAGGGCCTGGGCGCGCAGGTAGCCGGAGAAGCTGAGGTAGGAGTAGCTGTAGGTGTTGTCGATGCAGAAGTCGTAGGTCTCCACCGACCCGCCGCCGGGGATGTGCACCGGCGGATGCGGCTGCTGGATCGGCCGCGGCCAGATGTTGACGTGGCGCAGCTTGTTGTAGCGGCCGTTGAAGGCGAAGGGCTCGCGCGTCGTCCAGGCCTTGATGATCAGGTCGTGGGCTTCCTGGTACTTCTCGCGCGTCAGGCTGGGGATCTGGCCGTAGCAGTAGTTGGTGTCCATGGAGGTCCCCACCGGGAACCCCGCCACCAGCCGCCCGCCGGAGATGCAGTCCAGCATGGCGAACTCCTCGGCCACGCGGACGGGCGGATTGTAGAGCGCGATGGAGTTGCCGAGGACCACGATCGCGGCGTCCTTGGTCCGGCGCGCCAGACCCGCGGCGATGATGTTGGGGCTGGGCATGATGCCGTAGCCGTTCTGGTGGTGCTCGTTCACCCCGACGCCGTCGAACCCGAGGGTGTCGGCGTATTCCAGGAGGTCCATGTAGGTGTTGTAGACTTCGTGGCTCTTGGCCGGGTCGAACAGCTTCTGGTCGATGTCCACCCAGACCGACCGGTTCTTCTCCCGGAAGTCATCCGGCAGATAGGGCCACGGCATCAGGTTGAACCAGGTGAACTTCATAGGCCGCCTCCGTCGCGCGCCGCCTCTGCGAGCGGTCTCCTGAACGACGATAACCTTTCCTCGCCGGGCGCCAACCGCCGAATCCCGCTCTAGACTGCGAGGCGCACGGAGACGGCCTTGTCGGACCCCACTTCTTTCTACACCGGCTGGCTGGTGGATCCGGCTGAGCGCGAGGCCCTGCTCGCCCGCTTCCCGCCGCTCTATGAGCGGGTCGTCGCTCATCACGTGACGCTGAAGTTCGGCGGCGGCGAAGCTGGTTCGCCGGGCGAGGTGACCGCCCAGATCGTGGGCGAGGTGGACGACGGCGCGGGCGTCCAGGCCCTGATCGTGGCCATCGACGGCAGCTCGGCCCGGCCGGACGGCGGGGTCTTTCACATCACCTGGTCGCTGGCCGATGGGCGCGAGGCGCGGGAGAGCAACGACGTCATCGCCGCACGCCCCTGGGCGCCGCTGGATACGCCCGTGCCGGTGCGGCTGATCCCGGCGGCCTTAAGCAGCAGTCCCGCTCGCTGAGTGCTAACCTACTGAATTTGCGACGACTT
This sequence comes from Phenylobacterium sp., assembly GCA_003136395.1. GTDB lineage: Bacteria > Pseudomonadota > Alphaproteobacteria > Caulobacterales > Caulobacteraceae > Phenylobacterium. Next base: position 527 of record PLEH01000092.1, on the reverse strand, counting down.
GTTTACGAATCACGGCTAAGCTTCCTGCGTAGGTAAAGCGTTGAGGTCGGCCATGCAGGCGTCGCCGGAATTCCGCAAGCAGCTGGCGGGCTACGGCCTGACAACCGCTGAGATTCTCTACCGCATGCCCGATCACCCGGCCCTGCTGCAGAGCTACATCTGGCAGGAGTACGACCTCTTCCCGGAGTTTCCGGTGCTCAAGGGCTTCCTCGACTTCTGGACCCGCACCCTGGAAGGCCCGCTGTTCAAGGTGACCGTCGGCCACTGCCGGCTGATCAAGCCCGCCGAACTCAGGGCGCTCGGCGGCGAATTCCGCCTGCACTGACGCAGCCTCGACATTTTACCTAGTGTCCCGCTTCCGAAGTTCGCAAGCGCTTGCGGCCAGCGCCGGACGAACTTCGGAATCGATAGGGACACTATGAAGCCTATGTCCCTAGTGTGCTTCTTTGGATCTGAAGTTCGCTCGGAGCCTGGCCTTGAGTGCGGCGAACTTCAGATCCAGCACACTAGTGGATTGATCGGGACAT
>PLEH01000311.1 GCA_003136395.1 Phenylobacterium sp. | reverse complement strand
CCAAGGTCGCGCAGGGGTCGCGGGCGCTCGCGGACGAGCGGCACGTGCGCGACCTCGTCGTGCTGCATGATCCGGCCGGCAACCGGCTCGAATTCTTCCATGGGCCGGAAACCGCGTCCGAGCCGTTCGTGCCCGGGCGCAACATCTCGGGCTTCCGCACCGGTCCGCTTGGCATGGGGCATGTGGTGCTGCACGTCGACAGCATCGATCGCGTCATGCCGTTCTATCGCGAGCTGCTCGGCTTCCGGCTGAGCGATTTTTGGCTACGCCCGTTCCGCGGCTACTTCATGAACGTCAACCAGCGCCACCACAGCCTCGCTTTCATCGAGACCGGCCGCAACGCCGCCCATCACATGATGATCGAGCTCTACAGCTTCGACGACGTCGGCCAGGGCTACGACCTGGCGCAGGCGCAGGAGGGACGCGTCGCGGTCACGCTCGGGCGCCACTCGGGCGACTACATCACCTCGTTCTATTCCTGGAATCCCTCCGGCTTCATGACCGAGTACGGCTGGGGCGCGCAATCCATCGACCCCGCCACCTGGCAACCGTTCGAGCGCAAGTTCGGGGCGAGCCTGTGGGGCCACGACCGCTCCTGGATGACGCCCGACAAGCAGATCGAGGCGCGCGAATTGCGCCGCCAGGCCGCCGAGGGGGGGCTGCGCCAGCCCGTCCAGGTGATTGAGGGCAACTACACCCTGATGCCCGGCCAGTGCCCGTGGCTGGATGCGCTGAAGAAAGAGCAGAAGATTGGTTGAGCGGACCGGCGGGTCGGAAGTGCCCGCGGTCTCATGCGGACTGTTTTTGAGCCGTTTGCGCCGCCGCGACCAAGTCCTCGATATTGATGTGGCCGAGCGCGCCCGAGAACACGCCTTCGGCTTGCGCCAGTGCCGGCATCACCACCTCGGCCAGCAAGGGCGACTTGGTGGCCGAGCCGTTGCCGGTCTCTTCCATGGTGCCGACCGCGCGCAAGATGTCTTGCGCCGTGATGCGGCGCGGCTCGCGGGCGAGCTCGTAGCCGCCGCGCGGTCCGCGCACGCCCTTGATGACGCCTTGGCGCACCAGCGCCTGCAGCACCGGCTCGAGATGGCGCGGCGGCAGCCGGTGGCGGCTCGCCAGCTCCTTGGCGGCGACTGGCTGGCCGCTCGCATGCAGCGCGACGTCGATGACGGCGGCGATCGCCAGCAGGCCCGCGCCGGCGGCCACGACCCAGGCCAACCGCTTGGAGCGCAGCGCGCTCAGCAGCCGGTCCTCGTCCCACCGCCGGGCTTCGGCGAAGTAGGCTTTCAGGTCGGGGGAGGGCACGCCACTCATCGTGGGTCTCCCGCGCAGGGCGCTGGCGCGGCCGGGGCAATTGCGGCCGGCGGCGTGGCGGGCGTGTCCGACAGCACCGAGCCGTAGGGGTTGGCGGGACGCCGGGGTCCGCTGCAGGCCGGCGGCTTGCCGGCGGTGGAGGTCGCGCAGGCGGCCAGGATCAGGCCGGCCGCGGCCAGGGAGAGGAGGGTTTTCATATCTTGGCGCTCACAGGACGCAGGGAGCCCCCCTGGCGTGGTGTCTGGGTGCGGCCGCCGCCCGTGCCGCCGGAGGCGAACGGCGCCTGGCCTTTCAGCCCCATGGCGGCGGCATTGCCGAAATCGGCGAGGCCAACGCTCGCGCCGCCCGCGATGCCGGCGGCGATCGCCGGGGTCTGCAGGAAGAAGATCGCGGCCAGCAGGCTCAGAGCTATGAAGATCAGTCCGCCCGACATCGGGTTCTGGCCGTCGATCTGGGCCCACTCCTGGGCGACGAGGGAGAGGATGAGCTGGAAGACCGTGATGATCAGCGCAAACAGCACGACGTAGTTCAGCGCCTGCGACAGCCAGCCCCAGAAGTAGCGGCGGCTGGCGTCGAAGAGGCAGCAGGCCACAAAGATCGGCCCGAGCGCGATCAGCAGGGCGAGCGCGACCTGTGCGATCATCACCACGCCGAACCCAAGGGCGGACACCGCTGCGCCCACGACGTAGACGACAGCCGCCAGGATCCAGGGCGCCAGGTTCACGGCGCTGCCGGTCTGTCCGATCTTCTGGGCCATGTACGCCGCTCGGCCGAAGAACTGGTCGAACGCGGCGCCGACGTCGGGGACCCCGGCGCCGCTGATGGCCTGGGTCAGGGTGTCCGGCAAGGTGTGGAACAGGGGTGTGGTGACGTAGCTCGTGTAGGCCACGGTGGTGGCCAGCATGTAGATCAAGGCCAGCTTCAGGCTGCGGACCGCGAAGTCCATGATCGGCTCGGAGATCGCGCCGCGCAGGATCGCGATCCCGTAGAGCAGCACATAGAGCACCAGGGCGACCCGCAACGGGCCGGCCACCACAGCAATAGCGGACGCCGTCCGCTCGTTGAGGAAGGTGTCCAGCTTGCCGTCGACGAAGGTGTAGGCCGGCTCGAAGACCTGGAAGGCGGACGCCATCAGAAGGTCTTCCGATACATTTCCAACCGTGCGGCGTCGGCCGCCGCGGCAATGCCGGCAAGGGCCGTGTCGCACTCGCGGCCCCGCCAGGCGCCGGCCTTGCAACCCGCCGCCACCCGCTGGGCCTCGGCGGGATGGGCTTCGAAGTAGCTGGCGCTTCTGGGTTCGCCCGTGCAGCCAGCGAGCATGACGCCCACGAGCACGGTGATACGGGCGGAGCTCATTGGAAGCTGCTCTTGTAGAGCGCGAGCAGGGCCGCGTTGTCGGCGGCGACCCGCTCTTGCGCCCGCTGGGCTTGAACCCGCGCCTCGGCGTCCTGGGTCATGGCCATGCCCTGCAGGCGCATCTGGTCGTTGGCGATCATCGCCTGTTCGCCGGTGAGGCGGGCCTGAAGATCGAGAACCGCGCGCGGAGTGGCGGCGGTATCGAGGGCCCCGACCAGTTGCTGCAGGCCGGTGAGGCGGGAGGCCCCGGTCGTGGTCGTCTGCTGGCCGAACGCCAGGTCGCGGGCGGCGCGGTTGCCGGCCTGCTCCAGGTCCTGGCCGGCGGCGTCCGTCGCGGCCGGGGTGTAGAGGCGGTTGGCCTGGCGGATGGTCGCGGCCTGCTGGCCGATCTGCCCGAGCGCGGTGAGGTCGCCCTTGGCCGCGGCCATGAAGAGATCGATGTCGGGGACGAAGGCGCGAAGGGCCGGGCTGGCGAGGCTGGAGGCCAGGCCGTTGACGTTGGAGTTGGTGGCGAGGCCGTCGGCTAGGCGCGTGGCCTGGGTCACCTGGCTCTTCAGCTGCTCGAGTTCGTTGAGTGCGGTCTGCGCCTGCTGGACCAGGCTCGCGTAGCTCACCGGATCGTGGACGATGGCCTGGGCGCGGGCCGGGGACCCGATGGCGGTCCAGGCGCAAAGCAGCAGCGCGGGCGGCAGGAAGCGTTTCATCGACGGGCCTTTCGGGCTTGATGGAAGGGGGCGATCCAGTCGTGCGGGTCGTCGCCGTGGACGGCCCGGATCCGGTCCAAGAGCTCGACGGTGTCCGCGCGTCCGGAGAGCACGGCCAGCGCGTCGTCGAGGCCCCCGAGGTCGAGCTCGACCACCACGGAGTTCAGGCCCTGCTTCACTAGGAAGCGGCGCTGCTCGGCGGACAACTCGTCACGCACCAGCGCGAACTCGCGGTGGGTCAGGCCGAAGCCGTCGATGTAGTCGCGCTCGGCGGCGTGCGGGTTGGGGAGGAAGATCTTCGTCGCGCATTGCTCGAGGATCGTGTGGGCGATCGGCGAGCGCAGGACGTCGGCCGGCGATTGGGTGCCGAACACCATCACCGCGTTCTGTTTGCGGTAGGTCTTGAGCCCGTCTTCAGCCAAGCCCCGGAAGGCCTCGTCACCGAGCGCCTTCCAGAACTCGTCGATGTCGATGACCAGCCGGCGGCCGTCCACCAGACCCTGCAGGCGGTGGAACAGGTACATCATGATCGGCGTGCGGACCTCCGGGGCGTCCAGCACATGGGTCATGTCGAAGCCGAGGAAGCGGGCGTCGAAGGCGAGCGCGTCCGCCTCGCCGTCGAGCACCCAGCCCAACGCCGCGCCACGCCGCCAGCGTTCCAGCCGCGCGCCGATCCCGCCGGCGTCGCGCTGGCCGAGCAGGCTCCTAAGTGCGGTGATTGAACGCCGGGCTGCCGGCATCGGCATGAGGGCGGCGAGGGCCGCGTCGATCGCCGTCTCCTCCTGGACGCCGAGCGAACCCTCCGAAGGGGTCACCATGCGGCGGACCAAGGCACCCAGGAACGCGCGGTTGGCGGGGGTGTCGTCCAGCGCCTTGAACGGCACGAACCCGGTGGGCTCGCCGGGCTTCAAGGCCAGGTAGGTCCCGCCGCTGGCCCGGACGAAGATCTCCGCGCCGCGGTCCTTGTCGATGAACACCTGCTGGACGCTCAGCTTCTCGAGCTGGGCCAGCATGAAGTTCTGGACGACGGTCTTGCCCGACCCGGAGGGCCCGCAGATGAAGGTGTGGCCGAGGTCGCCGACGTGGAAATTGAAGTAGAAGGGCGAGCCGGCCGAGGTGCGCAGCAATGCCACCGCCGGGCCCCAGTGGTTGCCGGAGGGCCTGCCCGCCGGATGGGTGTGGAAGGGGGCCAGGCTCGCGAAATTACGGCTGGTGATCGTGGCCGGGCGCAGACGGTGTCTGAAGGCGCCGGGGAACTGCGCCCAGAAGGCCGCTTCGAGGCCGAGGTCCTCGCGGGCCGCCACCAGGCCGCTGTCGGCCATCAGGGCGCGGGCGCGCGACATCCGCTCGCCCAGGTCCGCCGGACTGTCGCCGTAGACCAGCACCGAGGCCTGGTGCTCGCCCATCACGAAGCGGTTTGAGATCAGCTCATCGAGGGCCGCGTCGAGGTCGTCGACCTGGGAGGCGGCGCGGTCGCGGGCGGAGACCAGCTGGTTCTGCTTGCGCTCCATGACGGCGCGCGCGGCGGTCTTCGAGAGAAAGGCGAAGGACTGCGCGGCCACCAGGGGGAAGGGCGCCGACAGCAGCGTGTCCCAGAGGCCGGGGCGGGTCCGGGCCGGGTATTCCTTGACGCCCAGCATGCCGGCGAAGCGGCGGCCGGCGGCGTCGCGGATCTCCAGCGCCTCGCGGCCGAAGATCACCCGCGAGGCGTATAGCGCTGAACCCAGATGACCGCGGACCAGGGGGACGCGCTCCACGCGGCCGGTCAGGACCAGCTGCAGCATTTCCAGGACCTCGGAGAACTGCAGCCCGTCGCGCTCGTAGAGGCCGAGCGGTGTGGGCATGTAGCGCGCGAGGTGCTGCGCCAGGTCGCGCGCGGCGTCCTCCAGCCGGGTCACCAGCTCGGCCTCGTTGTCCCGCGCGGCCGGGCGTCCGCCCAGGCGTGCAAGCCAGGCCTGCCCGCGGTCGACGGTGTCGCGCCCGGGATGCAGGACCAGGGTGAGGAAGAGGTCGTTGACGTATAGCTGATGGGCGCCGACGCGGTCGCGGTAGGCGGCGTCCAGTTCTCGCGCGAACTCCGACCGGAAGTCACCTGTCGGATAGTCTGCAGAGGGACGGCGGACCAGGTGGTGCCAGACCGCGAGGCGGTCGGAGGCGAGGTTGCGCCAGGCCCCGTTCAGCTTGGCGTGCCAGTCGTTGAGGTCGCGGATGTCGGCGGTCTCGAAGCTCGCGCCCTCAAGCCGGAACGAGAGCATCAGGGCGCCGCTGTCGAGGGCGATCACCCGGTCGGTGGCGTGACGGGCGTAGGGCAGCAGCGCCTGGGCGCCGGTCTCGCGGCGCAGCAGGCCGGGCTGCGGCGGCGCGGTGAGGACGTCATCCATACCGCAGGTCCTTCAGCGTCCGCGCCGGGCGCAGGCGAAGTGGGCTGGGGGAGCTTCCGCCCCAAAGCGCGCCGTTGCGGGCGCGGCCCTTGGTGTCGAGGTAGAGGTAGAGGACGCGGAAGGCGTTGGGGTCCGACTTGCAGATCGCCCGGAACACCAGGTGCAGCGCCGGCGCGACCGCCAGGTAGTAGAGCGAATTGCCGCCCAGGAACGCCATGGCCGTCAGCATCACATTGACGCCCATGGCCTCCAGCGGCACGCCCATCACCAGGGCCGGCCGCGTGCAGGCGAGGAAGAGTGTCTCCTCTGCGAGGGCTTCGGGCGCGTCGCGCATGTCAGGCGCCCGTCCCGCCGGTCATCGCGTCGACGATCGTCGCCGCCCCGAAGATCACAGAGATGGCGACCACCACCGTCAGCGCCCGGTGGAGGTCGAGGCGGCCGAACATCGCGGCGGCGGCCGTGACCATCACCGCCAGGATCGCCAGGAGCCGCACCACGCCACTGTTCAGCAGGGTGACGACGTTCTGCAGCAAGCTGGTGAGGCTGCCGCCGGCGCCGGTCGTGGTCTGCGCGAAGGCCGGGCTGGCGGCGACCAGCAGAACGAACACCAGGGCGGCGCGGCTTTGCACGCGGGAAGAAACGCTCATGGGGTGACTCCAGAGGTGGGGGTGAGGACGAAGCCACTGCGCGGCGAGGCGGCGCCGAAGACGTCCCAGGCGGGGCGCGGCGGCGTGGGCGTGGAAGCCGGCGGCGCGCCGTCGGAGGCGGTCAGCGCCGGGACGACCTGCGCGGCCGCGGTGACCTTGGCGACGTAGCCGTTGGCGAAGCCGCGGTCGGGGCTGCCGGTGTTGTAGAAGGAGAGCGCGGTGCGGATGCCGTCCTGTTCATGGCCGGGCGTCGGGGCGGCGCGGCGGTAGCCGGCGGCCAGCACCTGCGAGGCCGCTGCCAGGTTGCGGCAGGGATCGAAGGCGTCTTCCACGCTGAGGCCGAGCGGGGCGAGGTTGCGCGAATTGATCTGGCCGAGGCCGAGGTCGATGTTCGCGCCGGCGTCGATCAGGCGGTGGGCCTTGGCTGCCGCGGCGTCACGGGTCGCGAAGGTCATGTGACGCGGTTGAGCGCCATTCACACCGATCGCCAGCGGATCGAAGCCGCTCTCCACCTTGCCGATCGCCAGTAGGGTCGAGGGCGCCACCTGCGGTGCGCAGGTCGCGGACAGGGCTTGGATGAGGGTGGGGTCGAGGGGCATGGCGTCTCCGGTGTTGTCCGGAAACTGCGGGAACGGGCCGCGACGTTCGAGGCGTAGGCCTACGCCTTCGCGGGCGTAGACCTACGCCTCTGCGCGCGAAATCATCGTTGGAAGAGGTTCTGGGCGGGTTCTGCGCAGGATGCTTGCGCCGGCACGCAAGGTGATTGCGCGATGCGCGCCGGGATTAAAGAGTAAACGCCGAAAACTACTCGTTTCGGGAACGATAGGTCTCTCTGTTTATTGCGCCGTCATCCGGGAACCGAGTCGTGGTTCCTGTAAACAAGGAGTTCGACTGATGGCTCAGCAATCATCTTCTTCCCAAACGGAACAGGGGGCGGCGTCCTTGGTGGATCGGAGCCACACCCTGACGCGCCGCCAGATCGAGATCCTCCATTGGGTCCAGGAAGGCAAGACCGCCTGGGAGATCGGGCGGATCCTGAACCTCACCGACCGTTCCGTAGAGGGGCACCTGCGGCGCATCTATCTACGCCTGAACGTCCGAAACAAGCTGCGCGCGGTGCTGCGGGCGCAGGACCTCGGCCTGCTGCGGCGGCCCGGCCGCCGGGCGGAGGAGGAGCGCTACGCGACCTCGGGGTCGTCGTCAGGATCGGACGGCGCACCGCCCAGGGCGGGATCCGTCATCCAGCGCTCCACGTAGGCGTCGTCTTCCTGCAGCTTGGCGGTAAGGGCGGCGAAGGCTTGCTCGAACGCTGAGATCACGCTGCGCGGATCGATGCGCGCGATCTCCTGTCCGGCTTTGCGGTAGAAGCGCTCGACGGCGAGGACCATGACGCTGGTGAGCTTGTTGTCGAGGCAGGCCAGCGCGAAGTCCGCGGACCGCATCTCCAGCGCCAGCATGATCGCGTGACCGTCGGCGTTCACCGCATCGGCGAAAGCGTGGATGGTCGGGACGTCTTCCCGGCCCCGCGCGGACTCGAAGTGCTGATACGACCGCAGGGGCATGCCCATCGCACGCGCCGCCTCCGAGGACCGCAGGCCACGGCGAACGCGGATCGCCTTCAGGATCTGCGAAAGCAGCATCTGGCGTGCAGTGAGCGGGGGCGACAATGCATTCATCGGGAATCGGACTGGAACAACCTATGCTTGCCGAACCTACCTATACCATCGTCGCGGGGCAGGGCGGCAAGCGCCGAACTGAAGCTTGTTGGCCTCGGAGATTCGTCCGTGCGCGCGCGGGCCGGCGCGCCGCGGTCCGGACACGGGGTAGGGTTACGCCTCAACCGATTGGAGAAAATCGAGGTAGGCTCACCTCGACTGGCCGATGGCCTCGGAGCTTCCGATGAAAAGCCAAGATTTCCATAGGGGTGCTACGGAGTCTGGAGGTCGCCTGTGAGCGGCGCGCCAGCCCTTCGGGCGGTGGAGTCCGCGCAGCCCCTGCGCACGGTCCGCCGCGCCGAGTTGCGGCGGATCGTACCGCTCGCCGACACCACCATCTATGAACTCGAACAGCGTGGGGACTTCCCGCGCCGGTTCAACCTCACCGCGCGCTGCGTGGTGTGGGACCTGGCCGAGGTGGAGGCCTGGCTAGTCGCCCGCCGTCACGCCTCGGACGCCGCCCAGTTCAGCCGGGCCCCGGCTCCGGATGTGCGCAAGCGTCGGACGCGACCGGTGTCGCGCTGACCGGCAGGCTTTGCACCTTGAACTCCCTCCCATTTCGGCGCATATTTTGTCCTGTAAATCGGGCAAAGGAACGGACAATGGTTGTCGCGCGCAAGAGCGGAATTCCGGCCAAGACCAGCGGGGGCCTCGCGGACAAACGCAATACGTCCACGGGGCAATTCCGCACAACATCGCCGCTGGGCGCGCCACTGATCTCCCGGTTCATCGATACGGGCGGTCAGGTGGCGATCGGACGTGTCGCGGACAGCTTCGGGATGTCCAAGGGTCAGCTCGCCGAGACGGTCGGCCTTGGACGCGAGACCTTCCACAAGGCGGCGCGCAGCAACGCCGCGAAGACCCAGGGCCGGCTGCGTGAGATGCTCGAGATCGTCAGCCGGGTTTCGGACTGGGCCGGGGGCAAGGACCAGGCGATGGCGTGGTATCGCGCGCAGCCCATCCCGGCTTTCGGAGGGCGCACCGCGGAGTCACTGGTCAAGGCCGGGGAGGCGGGTGCGCTTCGGGACTACCTCGACCATCTCGCCACGGGCGGATTTGCGTGAGATTCGAGGGGACGGCCTATCGCGCACATGATCCGCGGTGGTCGTTCACGCCGCTCTCGGGCGAGGGCGCGGCCCGGCGGGGCGCGCGGTTCAATCTCAAGGGCATGCCGGCTCTCTATCTCAGCCTCGACATCTTGGGCGCGATCAAGGAGGCGAACCAAGGGTTCGCGCGGAAGATCGATCCGTGTGTGCTGTGTTCCTACGATATCGTGTGTGAGGACATCGCCGACCTGCGGACAGAGGCCGCATGTGCGGCGGAGGGCATCGGCTTCAAGGAGCTGGACTGCCCCTGGTTCGCGCTTCTTGCCGCCGGGAAGGATCCGCCGACCTGGCCGATCGTTCGACGGCTGTTCGGAGAGGGGAAAGCCGGAATCCTGGTTCCCAGCTATGCGCCGGGCGCCACGGTGGACGACCACAATCTCGTCCTGTGGAGGTGGGGCGAAGATCCACCGCACAAGGTCGACGTCTTCGACCCGAGTGGGAGGCTGCCGAAGGATCAATTGTCCTGGCGATAGGCGAATCGCCCCCGGCCCGGAGTCGTGACGCTAGGCTCTGGGGATCGACGATCGTTCTGAATGAGGTTTCGCCATGTCCAAGACCACCACGGCTTCGGCGCTCTTCCGGGTCTGGGTGCGCCTGCACGACCGCCCGCTCACCTTCCGGCAAATGCTGCCCATGAGGCGGCAGGCCGGGCGCTTCGTCCGCGAGCTCCCGGACTAGGATTTCCTTCGGGACGCATCCCTAGTCCATCGTCACGCTCTGGCCATACATGGGCGTTTCTCAAGGCCCAACTGGCGTGAGCTGAGCGGCAGGTTGGCGGGGCCGATGGTATCCGTTCGAGCGCCGCCGGCTGACAGAGCCTGAGGCGGCGGTGTTGCGGGACCGAAGTTTGCGTCCTGCCGGTCAATCCCCGACTTCGCCGAAGAGGCGGACGACCTGGGTCCGGTCAGCATCGCGCTCGTCCGCAAGCTGTGCTTCGCCGTCCACCCAAGCCACGAAGTCGAGGTACGCCGCTTCGACCTCGCAGAAATCCTGCGCCTCGCCTGGCATCACGACACGCAGGTTCGGCTCGAATGCGCCCAGCCGTTGAATCAGTTCGACCACCGTCATGCTCTGACCCCTCTCATCCTAGGCGCGGCGCCGCAGGGCACCCGCGCCGGATTGTCCTCGCCCACGTAGTCGTCCAGGCAACTCGGCAGGAGCGTCGGCTGCCTACGATCCTCACCCTCGACGAAGCGGCTCATCCCAGCGCCTCCGACATCGTGATGTCAGGAGTCTGAACTGCTTCGCGTTTTTACACAGGCTCAGTCGGGAGCGGTCCATTCGCAGGCCCGAATGGCGGCCGCCGCCGCCCCATGATGTCGACAATTATGCAAATCCTTCTGAATCGCTCGAGATTGTGAATCGTTGCTTCGTGGCAAGGACTTACTGTAGAATGTCGACAATTATATCTGCTAAGGAATTTGCATTGCGGCGTTCGGCTGAAAGACGAATCTGTGAATCTGCTGCGGCGGTGAGGCGCGGCCCGAGGGTGGAGCCGGGGATTGGCTAAGGTCTCAAAATCGAGCCGCGCCGACCGCCACACCGGACACAGTCTTCTTCTCACGCTTCCAGAACAGATCGCCGATGCGATCGGCGCGGCCATTGCGCAGAGCATCCTGGCTCCTGGCCATCGCCTGACGGAGGTGGATCTTGCACGCGAATACGGAGTGAGCCGCGCGCCGGTGCGCGAGGCCATCCGCCTCCTGGCCCGCCGTCGCCTCGTCGACTTCTATCCTCGGCGGGGGGCCTATGTCGTGGCGCTCACGACGGAGAAGATCAT
>PLEH01000297.1 GCA_003136395.1 Phenylobacterium sp. | reverse complement strand
AGCCCCTCGACCTTGCCGGCCCAGACGGTGGAGACCGCGAAGGCGTCGTGCGCGGCGGCCTGTTCGTCGGGCGAACCGCCCGGCGCGATGAAGCGGGGGTTCTCATATTCGGCGATGACCTTCTGGCCCATGCGGCGAAAGACCAGAATCTCACCGCGGCCGATCCGCGCGCGGTCGAGGCCGATGGGGGCGGATCCGAGGCCGGTCTTGAGCGCCGTGACGTAGAGGAACCGGCCGCTCACCCCGGAAGCGTCGGCGGGGGGCAGGGCGACCAGGATGCGGCCCTTGTCCCTGTCCACATAGGTGGGCAGCAGGCCATCCTGGCGGGCCAGGCCGGCGATGGGGTCCGGGGTTTTCGAGGCCGGGGCCTCGGCGGACGTCGCGGCCGGTTTGTCGGCGAAAGCGAACACCGGCGCCGCGGTCAACAGGAGAGCGGCGGCCGCCGCGCCGCCCAAGGCTGGAAATTTCACGCGTCGATCCCCCGAACTGGAACCCCAGACTAGGCGCGGCGGCATGGCCGGACCAGACCTGCGCGCGGCAATTCGTCCGGGGCGACCTCGCGTCAGCCGCCTTGACGTAAACGTAAGGGTAGTTTTACGTTGTCAATGAAACCCGAGCTCGCGAGGACCCCCATGCTCAACGACCTCCGCCGCCCCGTCAGGACCTTCACGATCCGCCAGCTTTGCCTGGAATTCAAATGCACGCCCCGGGCGCTGCGCTTCTATGAGGACAAGGGCCTGCTCAGCCCCGCCCGCGACGGCCTGAACCGGGTCTATTCCTACAAGGACCGCGCCCGGCTGCAGCTGATCCTGCGCGGCAAGCGGGTGGGTCTGGCGCTGGCCGAGATCGGCGAGATCCTCGACCTCTACGAAGTCGACGACGGCGGCGCCCAGCAGGCGGCCAAGTCGCTTCGCAAATTCCAGGAGCGCATCGTCGCCCTGGAGAGCCAGAAGGTCGACATCGACAACGCCATCAAGGAGCTGAAGGACGGCTGCGTGGCCATGGAGTCCCGCCTGGCCGAGACCCGCCCCGACCTGCTGCCCCGCGCCGCCGACTACGACCAGATGCTGCGCCGCCGCCTCGACGGCGTGGAGCATAGCGAGGCCAAATAGGTTCTAGCGGCTGACCTCCGCGCGGAGTTCGCTTAAACAGGCGGTCCGACCGGAGCACCGCCCATGACCTACCAGCCGCCTGTCCGCGACTACGCCTTCCTGCTGCGCGATGTGCTGGAGCTGGAGCGCTATGCCAATTTGCCGGCCTTCGCCGACGCGTCCATGGACACGGTCGACCAGATCCTGGAGGAGGCCGGGCGCTTCACCGCCGAGGTGCTGGCGCCGCTGAACAGCGTCGGCGACAAGGAGGGCTGCCACTGGCATCCCGACAATTCGGTCACCACCCCCAAGGGGTTCAAGGAAGCCTACCGCCAGCTGGTCGACGGCGGCTGGCCGGGCCTCGGGTCCGACCCGGCCTATGGCGGCCAGGGGCTGCCCCATGTCGTGAACCTGGCCTTCTCGGAGATGAGCTCGGCCGCCAACATGGCGTTCTCGATGTACCCGGGCCTGACCCACGGCGCCTATTCGGCGATCAAGGTCGGCGGGAGCCAGGCGCAGAAGGACCTCTACCTGCCGAAGCTGGCCTCGTTCCAGTGGGGAGGGACCATGAACCTGACCGAGCCGCACTGCGGCACCGACCTGGGCCTGCTGCGCACCAAGGCGGTCCCGCAGGCCGACGGGACCTACAAGATTTCCGGCCAGAAGATCTGGATCTCCGGCGGCGAGCAGGACCTGACGGAGAACATCGTCCACCTAGTGCTGGCCCGGATCGAGGGCGCACCGATGGGGACCCGCGGCATCAGCCTGTTCATCGTGCCCAAGTTCATTCCCGACAAGGACGGCAATCCCGGCGAGCGCAACGCGGTGAAGTGCCTGGGCCTGGAAGAGAAGATGGGCATCCACGGCAACGCCACCTGCGTGATCGCCCACGAGGAGGCCACCGGCTGGCTGATCGGCGAGGAGAACCGGGGCCTCTCCATCATGTTCGTGATGATGAACGAGGCCAGGCTCGGCGTCGGCATGCAGGGGATCGCCCAGGCTGAGGCCGCCTACCAGGCGGCCGCGGAATTCGCCAAGGACCGGCTACAGGGCCGATCGCTGACCGGGCCCAAGAACCCTGACGGGCCGGCCGACCCGATCATCGTCCACCCCGACGTGCGCCGGATGCTGATGGACGCCAAGGCGATCGTCGAGGGCGGCCGGGCCTTCCTGTTCTGGACCGCCCTGCACGGAGACCTCGCCGAGGCGAGCCCGGACGAGGCCGTGCGCCAGAAGGGCCACGACTACATGGCGCTGATGACCCCGGTGCTGAAGGGCTTCCTGACCGACCGCGGGTTCAACGTCTGCTCGGACGCCATGCAGGTTCATGGCGGATCCGGCTTCACCGAGCACTTCCCAGTCAGCCAGTACCTGCGCGATTGCCGCATCGCGCTGATCTACGAGGGCACAAACGGCATCCAGGCCCTGGACCTGGTGGGCCGCAAGCTGGCCGCCGAGGGCGGCCGCGGCGTCATGGGCTTCTTCGCTGAACTGGACGCTTTTATCGAGGCCCAGGAGGCCGACGAGGGCATGAAGCCCTTTACCGAGGGCCTGGCGCGCGGCAAGGCCGAACTGCAGGAGGCCACGCTATGGCTGATGCAGAACGGCTTGGCCAACCCCGACAACGCCGGCGCGGCCTCCACCGACTACATGCACCTCTTCGGCCTCGTGGCGCTGGCCTACATGTGGGCGCTGATGGCCAAGACCGCGCTCGCCAAGATCGCCGGCGGGGCGACGGACCCGATCTATCAGGAGAAGCTGACGGTCGGCCGCTACTACATCGCCCGCGTCCTGCCGGAGACGGCGGGGCGGCTCGCCAAGCTGAAGACCGGCGCGGAGGCCCTGATGGCGCTGCCCGTGGAGTCGTTTTGACGAGAAGACTGGGCTGAGGAGGAGACCAGGCGGATGGCGACCTATCGTGCGACCTCGGAGTGGACCCTCGAGGCGGGCGGCGACTTCCCGAAGGGGCGCTACAGCCGCGGCCATTCCCTGGTGTTCGGCTCCGGCGTCGAGGTCCCCGGCACCGCCTCGCACCATGTGGTCGGCAATAAATGGTCGGTCGAGGACGCCGTGGACCCCGAGGAGATGCTGGTCGGCGCGATCAACACCTGCCACATGCTGAGCTTCCTCCATATCGCCCGCGAGGCCGGCTTCGTCGTGACACGCTATCGCGACGAGGCCGAGGGCGTGATGACCAAGCGCGACGACGGCGAGATGTGGGTGAGCCGGGTCGTGCTGCGCCCCGAGATCACCTACCAGGGCCGCCAGCCGACGCCGGCCGAGCGTGACGAGATGCACGAAAAGGCCCACCACGTCTGCTTCATCGCCAATTCAGTGAAGACCGAGATCGTGGTGGAGGAAAAGGTCGCGGCCTAGTTCAGAAGGCTGATCAGCCGCGCCTCAAGAGCGACTGCGTCCCTCAGGTCGCATTCCCAGATCGTCTCGACCCGCCAGCCGAGAGCGGCCAGGGCCTCGCGGGCCTTCGCGTCGCGGGCGCGGTTGCGCGCGACCTTGCCGACCCAGTAGTCGCGGTTCTGCTTGGGCACGCGGGCGCCGCGCGCGCAGTCGTGGCCGTGCCAGAAACAGCCGTGGACGAAGAGCGCCAGCCTGCACCCCGGCAGGACGATGTCGGGCTTCCCCGGCAGGTCCTTGCGGTGCAGGCGGTAGCGGGCGCCGAGGCGGGTGAGCGCCTTGCGCACGGTGAGTTCCGGGCCGGTGTTCTGCCCTTTGACCCGGCGCATCACCGCAGAGCGCTTCTCGGGCGAATAGACGTCGGTCATGGCGTCAGCATGGGTCCCCGCCTGCGCGGGGATGAGCGGAATAGGGGGTGGGCCGAGTGGAGAAGCACCTTGGGGTGCTTCCTAGGCATTGATCTCATGGCAGATGCGAGCCTGTGGGCTTCAGCAAGTCAAGAAGCGGCCCTTGGCCGCCCGCAGAGCGGCGCGCGTTGGCGCGTCCTTGAGTTGCTGAAGCCCACAGGCATACTGGCCGCCGTGAGTTCAATGGCGCGGTGTGGCCGCCGGCCCCCGACACACCTCTGGGTTCGCCCCTACAGCCCTTCGAACAGCGCCGTCGAGACGTAGCGTTCGGCGAAGCTGGGGATGATGGTGACGATCAGCTTGCCCTTCATGTCGTCGCGGGCGGCCACGTGGAAGGCGGCGGTCAGCGCCGCGCCGGAGGAGATGCCCACCGGGATGCCCTCTTCCGCCGCCACGCGCCGGGCCATGGCGAAGCTGTCGTCGTTGGAGACCTGCACCACCTCGTCGATCACCCCGCGGTCGAGGATCGAGGGGACGAAGCCCGCGCCGATGCCCTGGATCTTGTGCGGGCCGGGCGGGCCGCCGGAGAGGATGGCCGAGGTTTCCGGCTCGACGGCGATCATCCGGACCGAGGGCTTGCGGGCCTTCAGCACCTGGCCGACGCCGGTGATGGTGCCGCCGGTTCCGACACCCGAGATCACCACGTCGACGCGGCCTTCGGTGTCGTTCCAGATCTCCTCGGCGGTGGAGACCCGGTGGATCAGGGGGTTGGCGACATTGTCGAACTGCTGGGGCATGACCGCGCCCGGCGTCGCCTCGACGATCTCGCGCGCCCGGGCGACGGCGCCGGCCATGCCGCGCTCGGCCGGGGTGAGTTCGAGCTTGGCGCCCAGGATCAGGAGCATCTTGCGCCGTTCCATGGACATGCTTTCGGGCATGACCAGGGTCAGCCTGTAGCCCTTGGCGGCGGCCACGAAGGCCAGCGCGATACCGGTGTTGCCGCTGGTGGGCTCGACGATCATGCCGCCGGGCTTCAGCACGCCCTTGGCTTCCAGATATTCGACCATGGCCACGCCGATGCGGTCCTTGACCGAGGCGATCGGGTTGAAGAACTCCAGCTTGGCGACCACCTCGCCCTTGGGCTTCAGCGCCGCGGTCAGGCGCGGCAGGCGCACCAGCGGGGTGTCGCCGATGGTGTCGAGAATCGAATCGAAGATCTTGCCCCGGCCGGCGCGCTGATAGCGGGCGGCGTCGTAGATCTTGTCGGGGGTAGAGTCCATGAATCGGACCTTTCGCGGGAAATTGCTGCCCTGTTGAGCGCGAACCTAAGGGTTCCCGATGAGATTGAAAGAGGGCGGATTCTGCGGTCGGCCCCAGCTAGGATGATGGCCAGGCGATCGTCATCGACCACCCGCTGCGGCCTGAGATGGACGGGTAAGTTCCTCCCTCAGCAGCGGCTCAAGCAGCGTCTGCGCCAGCCAGCGCACCACCGGCACGGCCACCCCGTCGCCCGCCACATGCAAAGCCGAGGTCGCCGCGGCCGGCAGCCGGTAGCTTTCCGGCAGGCCCATCAGGCGCGCGGCTTCGCGGGCTGTCAGGAGCCGCGTGCGGACGGTCCCGTCCTCGACCACGACCACCACCTGGCGCGAGGAGCCGCCGCGCGGGGTGCGCAGGCAGCCGGCCAGGCCGTCGAACCGCGCCTCGGCGCGCTGCACCTTACGGCCGTCCTCCAGCCGCATCCGGCGGTAGACCGCGCCGACCGCACGCCCGCCGCGGGCCGTGAGGGCCTCGATCCGCGCCCGATGGAGCGGCGCCATCAGCTCCAGCCAGCGCTTCGTCCGCTCCGCCGGATGCCAGGCCACGGCGGCGTCGGGCTCCAGCAGGGAGGCCAGGTCGGTGTTGCGGCGCGGCGGGGCGGCGGCGCGCCACCAGATCCAGCGGGCCGCGAGCGCCTGCGGCAAACCCGCCGCCGCGGCCTTGACGGCGCGGGTGTGGAAGGGGCTTTCGCCCACCAGGGCCGGCGGCGGCGTCTCACGCGAGGCGATGACGAAGACCCTGGGCCGCGACTGCGGCAGGAAGGCCTGGGCGTCGATCTCAAGCGCGCCGAAGCTGTAGCCCTGGGCCGCGAGCGCCGCGCCCAGGGCCGCGAAATCCCGGCCGCCATGCGAGGTCAGGAGCCCGCTGACATTCTCGATGACGATAGCGCGGGGGCCGCGGCCCTCCGCGGCCAGGCCCTCGATCAGCCGCCAGAAGCCGAAGAAGGCGCCCGACCGTCCCCCCGCCAGCCCCGCCCGGGCGCCGGCCAGGCTGAAGTCCTGGCAGGGGCTCGAGGCCCAGGCGAGATCGGCCCGCCCGGACAGGTCGCGGGCGGAGAGTTTCCACACGTCGCCTTCGTGGAAATGGTCGGCCGCATCGGCGAAGTTCGCGCGGTATGTGGCCTCCTTCAGCGGGTCGAAATCGTTGGCGAAAGCGCAGTCCCAGCCCGCGCCAAGGCCCAGCCGGGCCATGCCGCCGCCGGCGAAGAATTCGTGGAAGGTGAAGGGCGCCCGACTCATGCCGTGTTTGAGTCTATCCTGCGCCGCTCGATCCCAAAGGACACATGCATGCGCCGATTGATCGTTCTCGCCGCTCTGGCGCTCGGCGCTTGCGGGGGCGGCGGCGGCGATCAAGGCCGCCCGCCGGCGCCGCCCGATGTCGCCAGCAATTTCGCCCAGCCGCTCGACGCGCGCGGAAATGTTCCGCAGTGGGGCTTGCGGATCCGGGGTCAGCAGCTGACGCTGGACCGGCCGAACCAGCCGGATCTCGTGGTCACTGCGCCGGGCGCGGAGATCACGGCGCACACGGCTTCCTGGACCGCGAAGCTGCCGGACGGGCGGGCGATGCAGGTCAAACTCTACGCCAGCCCCTGCTCCGATGGGTCGAGCGATCTGAGATTTCCGTTCGCGGCGGAGGTTCAGCTGCCGGACACAGCCCCGCTGAGCGGCTGTGCGGGCGCGCCGGCGGGCAAGCGTTAGGCGGGGGGACAATCCACCCGCTCATCCCGGCGAAGGCCGGGACCCAGATCTCAGAACTGGGTGGCGGTTTGGATAGGCTCTGAGCCGGAAGAACCAGCATCTGAGTCATTCCATCTGGGTCCCGGCCTTCGCGGGGATGAGCGGAACCAGGGGCCAAGCGCTAGCGCGGGCTCACGTCAATCTGATCGATCTGGGATTTCGGCTCGGCCTGGCGCAGCATCACCGGCAGGCAGATGCCCGCAATGATCGCCGCCGCGATGGCTGCCGTCACAAAAGCCTTGAGCGTCACGATGGGTCCCTCAACCGATCTCACGCGAACCCATGGTCTAGCTCGTTCACCTTAATTTGCCGGGAACGAAGGCGGCTAACGTTTCGTGAACGCCTGCGGCCGCGCAGTCTCGCGGCTTGACCGCACCCCGTCCTTGAGCGGCAAAATGGCGCTGAGACAGCCGAAGGCTGCCGCCGAGAGGGAAACGTCATGGAAAAGGCCTACGACCTGGTGATCCGGGGCGGCAGCGTCGTCGATGGAACAGGCGCCCAGCCCTTCGAGGCCGATGTCGCCGTCAAGGACGGACAGATCGCGGCGGTCGGCCGGATTTCAGGCGCGGGCGCCGAGGAGATCGACGTCCGCGGCCAGGTGGTGACGCCGGGCTTCGTCGACATCCACACCCACTATGATGGCCAGGCCACCTGGGACCACCGCATGCAGCCCTCGTCCTGGCACGGGGTCACCACGGTGGTGATGGGCAACTGCGGCGTGGGATTCGCGCCCTGCAAGCCCGCCGACCATGACCGGCTGATCCAGCTGATGGAGGGCGTCGAGGACATCCCCTTCCCGGTGCTGGCTGAAGGCCTGCCCTGGAACTGGGAGAGCTATCCCGACTATCTCGACAGCCTCGCCACCCGCCGCTTCGACGTGGATATCGGCAGCCAGCTTCCCCATGCGGCGCTCAGGGTCTTCGTCATGGGCGAGCGCGGCGTCAACCGTGAGCCGGCCACCGAAGGCGACATCCACGCCATGGCGGCGATCGCGCGCCGGGCCATGGACGCCGGCGCCATTGGCTTCGGCACCTCGCGCACGCTCAACCACCGCTCCTCGGACGGCTCGCCGATCGCCACGCTCACCGCCGGCGAGGACGAACTCACCGGCATCGCCATGGGCATGGCGGCCGCCAACAATGGCGCGGGCCGCGGCGTCCTGCAGGTGGTCAGCGACTTCAACGATCCGGAGGCGGAGTTCGACATGCTCCAGCGGATCGTCGAGACCTCCGGCCGGCCGCTCTCCTACTCCCTGCTGCAGAGCCCGCGCGATCCGGAGCAGTGGCGCTACATGCTGGAGCGGATGACCGCGGCGAAGGCGGCCGGCCTGCAGATGCGCGCCCAGGTGGCGACGCGGCCTGTGGGCGTGCTGTTCGGCCTGGAGCTGACCGCCAATCCCTTCAGCACCTATCCCACCTACCGCGAAATCGCGAACTTGCCCTTTGCCGAGCGGGTGGCGCGCCTGCGCGACCCCGACTTCCGCGCCCGCCTGCTGGCCGACGAGCCGGACAGCGCCCGCGCGCCCGGCCTGTCGCCCGCGCGGGCCTGGGAGCGCATCTATCCGATGGGGATCGACAGCCCCGACTATGAGCCCACGACCGAAACCTCCATCGCCGCGATCGCCGCCGCGCGCGACGCCGATCCCCGCGCCGTGGCGCTGGACCACATGCTGGACGGCGGGGCGGGGAACGGGCGGGGCATGCTCTACCTGCCGCTGCTGAACTACGCCCAGAACACGCTCGATCCCGCCTACCAGATGCTGCAGCACGACTGCGTCGTGCCGGGCCTCTCGGACGGCGGGGCGCATGTGGGCATGATCTGCGACGGCTCGTTCCCGACCACCAACATCGTCCACTGGACGCGCGATCGCACCCGCGGGCCGAAGCTGCCGCTGGAGAAGATGGTCAAGGCCCAGTGCCGCGACACGGCCGAGACGGTGGGGCTGTTCGACCGCGGGCTGCTGGTCCCGGGCTACCGCGCCGACGTCAATGTCATCGACTATGCGAACCTGAAGCTGATGGCGCCCAGCGTCGCCTATGACCTGCCGACCGGCGGGCGCCGGCTGATCCAGCGCGCGCAGGGCTATACGGCCACGATCGTCGCCGGCCAGGTCACCTATCGCGACGGGACGCCCACCGACGCCCTGCCCGGCCGCCTGCTGCGCGGCGCCCAGGCCGCGCCGACGGCGATGGCGGCGGAATAGGAGGCGGCCATGAACGACGTCACGCCCTTGCGGCCGCAAGTCCTGGAGACCGCCTGCGAGTGGACCGCCAGGGACGTCGCCGATCCTTCGGCCTGGACCGAAATGTTGTCGCCCGGCGAGGTCGACGAACTGGACGAGGCCGTGCAGCACGCCTTCAGCCTCTCCGATGACTTCCTGAAGATCGGCAAGGCGGAATTCCCCCTGCCGACGCTCGGACCCCGGCTGAAGGCCATCGAACGCGAGCTGATGGACGGGCGCGGCTTCGTGCTGATCCGCGGGCTTCCCCGTGAGCGGTGGTCCAACGACGAGATGAGCATGGCCTACTGGGGCATCGGGGCGCACCTGGGCAGGCCATGGCCGCAGAACGCCAAGGGCCACCTGCTGGGCGACGTCACAGACCACGGCAAGGAACCCGGCGACCCCACCGCGCGCGGCAACGAGATCGGGCTTGTGGGCCTCGATTTCCACTGCGACGGCTCCGACCTGGTGGGGCTGATGTGCCTGCAGTCGGGGATCTCGGGCGGCAAGTCAGCGGTCTGCAACTCCGTCGCCCTGCACAACCGGCTGGTCCGGGAGCGGCCGGACCTGGCGGCCGAACTCTACAAGCCCCAGCCCTTTGACTATCGCGGCGAACAGGCGCCCGGGAAGCCCGGCTGGTACCTGATGCCGGTGTTCACACGCCACGGCGAGCGCATCTTCACCCGCCTGATCCGGCCCTACATCCTGGCCTCGCAGCGCCACCCCGACGCCCCGCGCCTGACCGAAAAGGCCATCGAGGCGCTCACCTGGATGCAGGACCAGGCGGAGGGCGGCGCCTATTCGGTGCTGATGGATTTCCAGCCCGGCGACATGCAGTTCATCAACAACTATCACGTGCTGCATGGCCGCGAGTCCTATGAGGACGACCGCGCGGCGGGCAAGGTCCGGCACCTGAAGCGCCTGTGGCTGGAGACCGAGGTCCTGGCGGACCGGCCCGAGCAGTTCCGCAACCGGATGGGCTCCCACTGGAGCCGGAAGCCGACCATCAGCCGGATGGGGAGATCGCGCTCTAGCTTCGACTCGGAACTCCGGCCCACATTTCCCCACCCGTCTCGCCTCGCTCGCCACCCTCCCCATAAAGGGGAGGGAAAGGCGCGGCGCCGCATCGCAATCCGCGCGATTCGCCCCCATAAGGGCCCCATGCCTTCCGCCGTCGCCGAGCGCGATCCCGAGCCGCTGCACGAAGCCCGCGAGATCCTGCGGCGGACCTTCGGCCACCCGGAATTCCGCGGGATGCAGGCCGAGGTGATCGCCGAGGTGCTTGCGGGGCGCAGCGCCATGGCGGTGCTGCCGACCGGGGGCGGCAAGAGCGTCTGCTACCAGATCCCGAGCCTGATCCGGCCGGGCCTGGGGCTGGTGGTCTCGCCGCTGATCGCGCTGATGGCCGACCAGGTGGCGGGGCTGCAGCAGGCCGGCGTGGCCGCCGCGCGGCTCGATTCCAACATCGATCCGGAGGAGAAGGCGCAGACCTGGGCGCGGATCGAGGCCGGCGAGCTCGACATCCTCTACACCTCGCCCGAGGGGCTGATGCAGCCCTGGATGCTGGAACGGCTGGGCCGTATTCCGCTGGCCTTGATCGCCATCGACGAGGCCCACTGCGTCAGCCAGTGGGGCCACGACTTCAGGCCGGAGTACCGGATGCTGGGGCGCCTGGCCGACCTCTTCCCCAAGGTTCCCCGCCTGGCCGTGACGGCGACGGCGGACGCCCGCACCCGCGAGGATATCCGCGCCGAGCTGCGCCTGGCCGACTCTGCGGAGTTCGTCGACAGCTTCGCCCGGCCGGAGCTGGTGCTGTCGGCGGAGCGCAAGCGCGGCGCGGGGCACAGGCGGGTGGTGGACCTGGTGACCGCCCGGCCCGACCGGTCCGGCGTGGTCTATGCCGGCTCCCGCGACGGGGTCGACAAGCTCGCCCAGGCGCTGCGCGACGCGGGCGTGCCGGCGCTGGCCTATCACGCGGGTCTCGACCGGCAGGTCCGCACCGAGCGCCTGGAGCAGTTCCTGCAGGCGGACGCCGCGGTGATGGTGGCGACGATCGCGTTTGGCATGGGGGTCGACAAGCCCGACGTCCGCTTCGTGATCCACGCCGATCCACCGGCCTCCATCGAGGCCTACTGGCAGGAGATCGGGCGGGCCGGCCGCGACGGGGAGCTGGCCGAGGGCATCACGCTCTACGGGGCGGCCGACATGAGCTGGGCGTTGCGCCGGATCGGCGAGCGCGACATGGACCCCGCCGTCAAGCAGGCGCAGGTGGGCAAGGTCCGCCAGCTCTATGCGCTCCTGGACGGGACCGGCTGCCGGGCGGCCACGGTGCGCCGCTATTTCGGCGAGGAGGGTGTCGAGGTCTGCGGCCAGTGCGACCTCTGCACCGGCCAGGTGGACCTGACCGACGCCACCGAACAGGCCCAGAAGGCGCTCTCAGCGGCCCACCGCCTGGCCGGCCGCTACGGGCGCGGGCGGCTGGTCGACCACCTGCTCGGCAAGACCAAGGATGTCTCCGACCACGAGGCCTCGCTTTCCACCTGGGGCATCGGCCAGGACCTTTCGGCCAACGCCTGGCGCGACCTGGTGGAGCAGCTGCTGTTCGAGGGTCTGCTGCGCGAGGACCCGAACGATGGGCGGCCCCTGGTGGGCCTGGGCGAGGCGGAGGCCGTGCGCGCGGTGTTCCGCGGCGAACGAAGGGTGATGGTCCAGACGCGCACCGAGGCGCCGGCCAAGGTCCGCCGCGCGCGGAAAGGCCGCGAGACGCCAGCCATGGCGGCCTCCGACCAGCCGCTGTTCGAGGCGCTCAGGGCCTGGCGCTCCGCCGAGGCCAAGAGCCAGCACGTGCCGCCCTATGTGATCTTCCACGACCGCACCCTCACCGAGATCGCCGGCGCCCGGCCCGGCAGCCCCGCGGCGCTGGGGAACGTCAACGGCGTCGGCGAAGGCAAGCTCGCCCGCTATGGCGCCGCGGTGCTGGAGGTGGTCGCGGGCTTTGCCTGAACGGCGGGATCTCACTTGACAGATTGGAAAGTGACCTTACTTTCCGTGATAGAAAGTGGAATTCGTCATGGCTGTGATAGCTGAAAACGAGCGGCGCGAGGCCCTACGCCTTATGGCATTGGCCAACCGACAGATGGTCGAGCGCGTCGATCCGCCGTGGTGATATCACTTGGCGGTTGGCCTGCTGCTCGGCGGCATGATCGCCCTACGGGAAGGCCCGCCGATCTGGACCTTCGCCGCCTTGCCCGTGTACGGCTTGGTGTTGCTGCTGCTGGTGAGGGCAAAGCGCAATCGGATGGGAATGTTCATCAACGGCTATCGGCGAGGCCGGACCCGATGGGTGGCCTTCGCCGCCCTCGCCCTGTTCATCGTGACCTACGGGCTCGCAGCCTTCGCGGAAATCGCGCTGCATATGCGGGACGCCTATCTGATCGCGGGCGCGGTGATCGCCGCCATATTCACCGCAGCGGGCCGGGTCTGGCTCTGGGCCTATCGGCGAGACCTTGACGTCTCCGACGCCTGATGCCGCGCGCGCTCCTCGATGCGGTGATCCATGCGCCGCTGAGGCTGCAGATCGCCGCCATGCTGGCGGCCGCCGACACCGTGGACTTCGCCACCATGCGCGAGATGCTCGACGTCAGCGAGTCCGTGCTCTCCAAGCACGTGAAGGTGCTGGAGGAGGCAGGCTATGTGGCGATCCGCAAGATCACGTCGGACCATCGCCAGCGCACTTGGCTGGGGCTTACCTCCGCCGGCCGCAAGGCCTTCGCCGCGCACGCGGCGGCGCTGCGCGACCTCGTGGGCTAGACGTCGACCTCGGCGTCCAGGGCGTTTTCCTGGATGAACTCGCGGCGCGGTTCGACCAGGTCGCCCATCAGGCGGGTGAACATGTCGTCGGCGTCGTCGGCGTGGTTGACCTTGACCTGCAGCAGGGTGCGGGCGTCGGCGTCCAGCGTGGTCTCCCACAGCTGGTCGGCGTTCATCTCCCCCAGGCCCTTGTAGCGCTGGACGGCCAGGCCCTTGCGGCCGTTGTCCATCACCGCATTGACCAGGTCGATGGGCCCGCGGACCACGGTCGCCTTGTCCCGGCGGGTGTAGGTCGCCCGGCCCTCGAAGATCACCGCCAGCTCCCTGGAGCGTTCCGCCAGGCGCCGCGCGTCGGCGGCGTGCAGCAGGAGCTCGTCCAGCACGACCTTCTCGGAGACGCCGCGCTTCACGCGGGAGAACACGAAGCTGTTCTGCTCACCCGGCGCGCCGGTCCAGGCGCCGTCGCCCTCCTCGGCATAGAGGTCGAGCCGGGCCGCCGCCCTGGCCGGATCGCCGCCCGGCGCCAGCAGGCCCGCCAGCGCCGCCTGCTCGATGGCGAAGGCCGGGGCCCGGGCGGCCAGACGTTCCACATTGGCCTTGGCGCCGCGCGCGGTCTGCACCATGGCCAGCAGGTCCGCGCCGGTGATCCGCTCGCCGTTGGAGAGGTCCAGCGTGGCGCCGTCGACGCCCTCGTCGATCAGGTAGATTTCCAGCTCCGCGTCGTCCTTCAGGTAGCGGACCGACTTGCCCTTCGACGCCTTATAGAGCGGCGGCTGGGCGATATAGAGGTAGCCGCGGTCGATCACCTCGCGCATCTGGCGGTAGAAGAAGGTGAGCAGCAGCGTTCGGATGTGGGCGCCGTCGACGTCGGCGTCGGTCATCAGGACGATCTTGTGGTAGCGGATCTTCTCGATATCGAAGTCTTCCGAGCCGATGCCGGCGCCCAGCGCCGTGATCAGGGTGCCGATCTGCTCGGACCCCAGCATCTTGTCGAAGCGGGCGCGTTCGACGTTCAGGATCTTGCCCCTGAGCGGCAGGATCGCCTGGTTGTCGCGGTTGCGGGCCTGCTTGGCCGAGCCGCCGGCGGAATCGCCCTNNGACGAGATATCCAGCGCCGACTTGCGCCGGGTCAGTTCGCGGGCCTTGCGGGCGGCCTCGCGGGCGGCGGCCGCCTCGGCGATCTTCTGGACGATCAGGCGGGCCTCGGCGGGGTGTTCCTCGAACCAGGAGCCCAGGCCCTCGCCCACCAGGCCCTCGACGGCGGGCCTGACCTCTGAGGAGACCAGCTTGTCCTTGGTCTGCGACGAGAACTTCGGGTCCGGCACCTTGACCGAGAGCACGCAGGTCAGGCCTTCGCGCGCGTCTTCCCCGCCCACCGAGACCTTCTCGCGCTTGGCCGCCCCGGAGCTCTCCGCATAGCCGGTGATGATCCGCGTCAGCGCCGAGCGGAAGGCCGCCAGGTGGGTGCCGCCGTCCCGCTGGGGGATGTTGTTGGTGAAGCAGAGGACGTTCTCGTGGTAGCCGTCGTTCCACCAGAGCGAGAGGTCGATCTCGACGTTCTCGCGCTTGCCGCGGATCACGATCGGGGCCTTGAGCAAGGGCGTCTTGGCCTTGTCGAGGTGGCGCACGAAGGCTTCCACGCCGCCCTCGTAGTGCATGACTTCCACGACGGGCGCCGCGCCGCGGTTATCCTTCAGCCAGATGGTCACGCCGGAGTTCAGGAAGGCGAGCTCGCGCAGCCGGTGTTCCAGGGTGTGCAGGTCGAAGTCGATGAAGGCGAAGGTCTCAAGCGACGGCAGAAAGGTGACTTCGGTGCCGGACAGCGGCTTGCCGTTCTCGCGCATGGGCGCGTCGCCGGTTTCCCTCAGCGGGGACACCGAGTCCCCGTGCCGGAACGCCATCTCGTAGGACTTGCCGCCACGATAGATCTTCAACTCGAGCCGCTCGGAGAGCGCGTTGACCACCGAGACCCCAACGCCGTGCAGCCCGCCGCTGACTTTGTAGGAGTTCTGGTCGAATTTCCCGCCGGCGTGCAGCTGGGTCATGATGACCTCGGCCGCCGAAATGCCCTCGCCCTCGTGGATGTCCACCGGGATGCCGCGACCGTCGTCGGTGACGGTGACCGAGCCGTCGGCGTTGAGGATCACCTCGACCCGGGTAGCCCAGCCGGCCAACGTCTCGTCGATGGCGTTGTCGACCACCTCATAGACCATGTGGTGCAGGCCCGAGCCGTCGTCGGTGTCGCCGATGTACATGCCCGGGCGCTTGCGCACCGCGTCCAGGCCCTTGAGGACCTTGATCGACTCCGCGCCATAGTCGTCCTGCCCATTGTTCTCGGGCGTCGGGCCCTGGCCGTGGGAGGAGTTGGGGCCGTGCGGGTCGTCGGAAATGGGGTCGTTCTCTTCGCTCATTCGGGGTCCAGCTGAGTCAGGCCAGATGCGTCCACGCGTACGCCCTGGGCCCGTCCTTTCAGGTCTTCGAAGAGGTGCTCGTCGGTTCCGGTCAGGAAAGCCTGAAGGCCGAGCGCCTCGATCTCGTCGAACAGCGCGGCCCGCCGGGTGCGGTCCAGATGCGCTGCGACTTCGTCCAGCAACAATATAGGGCTTGGCGCTGATTCTGCACGTGAAAGCCGCGCGGATTGGGCCAGAACCAGGTTCAGAACCAGCGCCTTCTGCTCTCCCGTGGAGCATTCGGCGGCGGGGCGGTCCTTTTCGGCGTGGATCACGGCCAGATCGCCCCGGTGCGGGCCGGTGAGCGCGCGGCCGGCGGCGGCGTCGCGGGGGCGGGCTTCGGCGAGCGCGCGGGCCAGTTTCGCCTCGATGTCGGCGATCTCGGCGCCGGCGGCGGACATCTGTTCCCACTCGCCGGTGAGCGAGAGTTTCGCCTGGGGAAAGGGCCGCTCGCCCCGGACGTCGATCTCGGCCTGCAGGGCGGTGAGCGTCGTCGCCCGGGCCTCGGCCATCAGGGCGCCGGCCTCGGCCAGACGGGCCTCCAGCGCATCGAGCCAGGCGGCGTCCGGCGGGCCGGTCTCGTCGGTGAGCAGGCGCATCCGCTCGCGTTGCGCGCGTTCGTAGGCCTGGGCGTGGGCGGCGTGGCGCGGGATGGCGGCGAACACCAGCCGGTCGAAGAACCGCCGGCGCTCGGCGGCGCCCTCCAGGAACAGGCGGTCCTGCGCGGGCGTAAGCCAGACCTGGCGCAGGTGGTCGGCCAGGCGCCCCGGCGGCAGGGTCTCGCCTTCGATCCGCACCGTTCGCCGCGCCGCGCCCGGCGCCTCGACGCCGGTGCCGAGCCGGGTCGCCTCGCCGTCGGCCTGGACCACCGCGGCGACGGTCCAGGCGCGGCCCTGCGTCTCCCCCGGCAGCCGGCGGCCGACCTCGGCGAGGCTCGCGCCCCTGAGACCCCGGCCGGGCGTGAACAGGCTGACCGCTTCCAGCAGGTTGGTCTTGCCCGCCCCGTTCGGTCCCACGAGGAAGACCGGGCGCCCATCCAGCACGAGGTCGGCCCGCGCATAGGAGCGGAAGTCGGTCAGGGTGAGGTGGGAAAGGGCCGTGGCGGTCACGGCGGGGTTCTACAGGGTTTCGCGCGCCCAGGCGAAACGAGGCGCGCAGAGCCTGTTGACGTCCGCTTTCCGCCAGCCGCTGGTTGTCACACGCGCCGGGCGCCCTACGTCTAGACCCAAGCCACCGGAGGGAACCATGGATCAGAAGACCAAGGCCGAGGCGTTCGCCGCCCTGCACCACACCGGCGACATCCTGATCCTGCCCAACGCCTGGGACGCGGCCAGCGCCGCGGTGATGGCCGACGCCGGGGCCAAGGCCGTCGCCACCTCATCGGCCGCGGTGGCCTGGAGCCATGGCTATCCGGACGGCGACGCCCTGCCCTTGCCGCTGCTGCTGGCGACGATCAGCGCCGTGGCCCGCGTCTGCGCCGTGCCGGTCACCGCCGACATCGAGGGCGGCTACACCGACGACCTCACCCAGCTCGGCGATACCATCAAGGCGGTGATCGGCGCCGGCGCCGTGGGGATCAACCTGGAGGACGGCCGCCGCGACGCCCACCTGCACGCCCGCAAGGTCGAGGCCGCGCGCAAGGCCGCCGACGCCACCGGCGTGGCGCTCTTCATCAACGCGCGCACGGACGTCTATCTGAAGGGCCTGGCGGAGGGCCACGCGGCCTATGTGGAGACCGTCCGGCGCGCCGAACTCTATCGCACCGCCGGCGCCAGCGGCATCTTCGTCCCCGGCCCCTCGGACCCCGACCTGATCGGGCGGCTGGCCGACGAGATCAAGCTGCCGCTGAACATCATGCTGCTGCCGACGCTGGCGAAGGCCGCCCAGCTGCAGGCGCTGGGCGTGCGGCGGGTGAGCTCGGCGACCGCGCCGTTCCGCGCCGCCTACGCCACCGTGGCCAAGGCGACCGCGGCCTTCCTGCAGGACGGCGACCCGGCAGCCTTCGCCGCGGGCGCCGAGGGGCTCGGGAACCTCAACAAGCGGTTCGAATAGGGCGACGCCGGCGGCCTATGCGACGCGGGCAGAGACGACTAGCGTCGAGGCATGTCCGCAGACCCCAAAGCCCTCGCCGCCATCCTCGGTCTGGAGGCGCCGCTGGAGGTCGCCGACATCGGGGCCGCCGAAATCGCCGAGACGCCGCCCTACCGGGGGCTGCTGGACGCGGGCCTGGCGCGGCTGAACGCCTTCGACGCCGACGAGCGCCAGCATGCCAAGCTCAGGCAGACCTACGGCGAGACGCTCTCGCTCTACACCGAGATCATCGGCGACGGCACGAAGCAGACCCTGCACCTGGCGGCGCCGGCCTCGGGCATGACCTCGCTCCTGAAACCGGACCCCCAGCGGCTGGAGTTCTTCAACGGCTTCACGCGGTTCGGGGAGATCCACGCCACCGAGGTGGTGCAGACCGTCCGCCTGGACGACGTGCCGGGGCTGCCCGACCTCGACTTCCTGAAGATGGACATCCAGGGCGCTGAGCTGCAGGCGCTGAGCCACGGCGAGGCGCGGCTGGCCGGCTGCGCCGTGATCCACCTGGAGGTCTCCTTCGTGCCGCTCTACGAGGGCCAGCCGGGCTTCGGCGAGATCGACGTCTGGATGCGGGCCCATGGGTTCATTCCGCACTGCTTCACCGAGGTGAAGCGCTGGTCGGTGTCTCCGATCCTGCGGGACAACGATGTCCGTGTTCCCTTCAACCAGCTGCTGGAGGCCGACATCGTCTACGCGCGCGACCTGAAGGTGCCGGACCTGGACCCGCTCCTGCTGAAGAAGACCGCGCTCCTGGCCGATCATTGCTACGGCAGCGTCGATCTGGCCGGGCACATCGTCGTGCGGCTGGAACTGGCCGGCGCGGTCGAGCGGGGATCCTTCGAGCGCTACCTGGGGCTGCTCAACGCGAACGGCTGAGGCGCTTCCCTTCCCCCGACCGCTCGCCCCATGGTCGTCATCCCACGGTCGCGCGAAGACGCGATCCGGGGGACCCAAGCGGCCTCGCCCCATTCCGCAACCCAGCTTGGGTCCCACGGATCAGCCTGCGGCTCACCGTGGGATGACGATGGTGGGTAGGAGGCGCGTATCGCCAGATGACCGCGGCCTTTCCCGGTCCTATCTTCCCCCCATGACCGACACCCTCGACGCCGCGCCGCAGACCCTCGACGAAATCCCCCGGCGGCCAACCCAGGACGGGCCCAACGTGCGCCTCTATCTGATCGATGGCTCGGGCTTCATCTTCCGGGCCTTCCACGCCCTGCCGCCGCTGACCCGCAAGAGCGACGGCCTGCCGGTGGGCGCGGTGGCCGGCTTCTGCAACATGCTGTGGAAGCTGCTCGTCGACATGAAGGCCTCGGCCGAGGCGCCGACCCACCTGGCGGTGATCTTCGACCACTCCGAGTCGACCTTCCGCAACAAGCTCTACGACCAGTACAAGGCCCACCGCCCGCCGGCGCCCGAGGACCTGGCGCCGCAGTTCCCGCTGGTGCGCGAGGCGACGCGGGCGTTCGGCGTGCCCTCGATCGAACTGCCGGGCTACGAGGCCGACGACCTGATCGCGGCCTATGCCTGCAAGGTGCGCGACGCCGGCGGCGAGGTGGTGATCGTCTCCTCCGACAAGGACCTGATGCAGCTGGTGGGGCCCAGCGTCTCCATGCTGGACACGATGAAGACGCCCAACCTGAAGATCGGCGCCGAGCAGGTGTTCGACAAGTTCGGGGTGACGCCGGACAAGGTGGTGGACGTCCAGGCCTTGTGCGGGGATTCCGTGGACAACGTCCCGGGCGCGCCGGGGATCGGCGTCAAGACCGCCTCGCTGCTGATCAACGAATTCGGCGACCTCGACACGCTGCTGGCCCGGGCCGGAGAGATCAAGCAGGACAAGCGCCGCCAGACCCTGATCGACTTCGCCGACCAGATCCGCCTGTCGCGCCAGCTGGTGCAGCTCGATTGCGAGACGCCGCTGCCGCAACCCATCGACGAGCTCGCGGTCGACGAGCCCAACGCCGAGACCCTGGCGGCCTTCCTCGAGCTGATGGAGTTCCGCACGCTCGCCCGCCGCGTGGCGGAGGCGCGAGGGACCGCGCCCACGGCCACGCCGACGCCAGCAGCCGCCAAGCCGGCGGAGGCCCCGACCCACGGCGCCATCGACGTCAACGCCTATGAATGCGTCCGCGACCTGGCGAGCCTGGACGGCTGGATCGCGCGCGCCTTCGCCAAGGGACTGGTCGCCTTCGACACCGAGACCGACGCTCTGTCCGCCTCCAGCGCCAACCTCTGTGGCGTGTCGCTGGCCACCGCGCCCGGCGAGGCCTGCTACATCCCGCTGGGCCATGAGCAGGAGCACGAGGGCGGGCTGCAGCTCGACGCGCCGGTGGAGCTCGCCCAGATCCCGTTGCCTGCGGCCATCGCGCGGCTGAAGCCGCTGCTGGAGTCCCCCGCCGTCCTGAAGGTCGCCCAGAACGGCAAGTACGATCTCGCCGTCCTGAAGCGCTACGGGATCGACGTCGGGCCGATGGACGACACCATGCTGATCGCCTTCGCCCTCGAAGGCGGGCTGCACAAGAGCTACGGCATGGACGAGCTCTCCAAGCGCCTGCTCGACCACGAACCGATCAGCTTCAAGACCGTGGCCGGGACCGGCAAGGCGCAGAAGAGCTTCAAGCATGTCGAGCTGGCGGCGGCGACCTGCTACGCGGCCGAGGACGCCGACGTCACCCTGCGCATCTACGAGCACCTGCGGCCCCGCCTGGCGCGCGAGCACCTGCTCACCGTCTACGAGACCCTGGAACGGCCGATGCCCAAGGTGCTGGTCGAGATGGAGCTGGCGGGCGTCAAGGTGGACCCCGAGACCCTGCGCCGGCTCTCCAACGACTTCGCGGTCCGGATGGGCGAGCTGGAGCTGGAAGCGCACCGCGTCGCCGGCCACCCCTTCAACCTGGGCTCGCCAAAACAGATCGGCGACATCCTCTTCCAGGAAATGGGCCTGGCCTCGGGCCGCACCACCGCCACCGGCGCCAATTCCACCGACGCCTCCATGCTGGAGGACCTGGCCGCCCAGGGCCACGAGCTGCCGCGCATCCTGCTCGATTGGCGGCAGCTCTCGAAGCTGAAGGGCACCTATACCGACAACCTGGTGGCCGCGATCGATCCGAAGACGGGCCGGGTGCACACCTCCTACTCGCTGGCCGCGGCGACCACGGGGCGATTGGCCTCCTCCGACCCGAACCTGCAGAACATCCCGGTCCGCACCGAGGAGGGCCGCAAGATCCGCAAGGCCTTCATCGCCGAGCCCGGCCATGTGCTGATCAGCGCCGACTACAGCCAGATCGAGCTGCGGCTGCTGGCCCACATCGGCGACATCCCGCAGCTGAAGGCGGCGTTCGCGCAAGGGTTGGACATCCACGCCATGACCGCCTCGGAGATGTTCGGGGTTCCGGTGGAGGGCATGCCCGCCGAGACGCGCCGCCGCGCCAAGGCGATCAACTTCGGCATCGTCTACGGCATCTCGGCCTTCGGCCTGGCCAACCAGCTGTCGATCCCGCGGGAGGAGGCCGGGGCCTACATCAAGACCTACTTCGAGCGCTTCCCCGGCATCCGCACCTACATGGACCGCATGCAGCGGCAGGTCCGCGCCGAGGGGTTCGTCACCACCATCTTCGGCCGCAAGGTGTTCATCCCGGCCGCGAAGGGCCATTCCCCCGCCGAGCGCGCCTTCGGCGACCGGGCCGCCATCAACGCCCCGATCCAGGGCGCCGCGGCCGACGTGATCCGTAGGGCCATGGTGCGCATGCCCCAGGCGCTACGCGACGCGGGCCTGACGGCGAAGATGCTGCTGCAGGTGCACGACGAACTGATCTTCGAGGCGCCGGAGGCGGAGGCCGAGGCGGTGATCGCGGTCGCCAAGGCGATCATGGAAAAGGCGCCGGAGCCCGCGGTCTCGCTCAGCGTTCCCCTCGTGGTGGACGCGCGCGCGGCCGCCAACTGGGACGACGCGCACTAGGGATGAGGTGAAATGGACGGCCAGCCGGGCGCGACCGTCCCACAGCGCCCGGGCGCGCGGATCGTGGCGCGCCTGCGCCACCGCTTCGCCGTCGCGCCCTGGGGGGCCAGCGCGGAGATGGCCGCGCGGCTGGGCTATATGGCGCGGGGCGTGGTCTATCTGAGCATCGGCCTGATCGCGCTGCTGGCCGTGGCGCACCTGGCCCCGCACACCCGCGGCGCCCTGGAGGCGCTGGAGGCCTGGGCCCACTGGCGCCTGGGCGTGGCGCTCCTGTGGTTCACCGGCGTCGGGCTCTGGGGGTTCGCCGGCTGGCGGGCGCTGCAGTCGCTGTTCGACGCCGACCGGCAGGGGCTGGGGGCGCAGGCGATCGCCAGCCGGGTCGGCCAGGCGCTGAGCGGCCTGATCTATGGCGCCCTCGCCGTCTCGATCTTCGACCTGATCGAGACCCTGCACGACATCCGCCACCTGGGCGAACAGGCCCGCACCCGCGACACCGTGGCGGCGGTGATGGCCTGGCCGATGGGCTCGACCCTGGTCATGGCGCTGGGCGCCTTCATCGTCGCCTGCGGCGTGGGCAATGCGGTCCGCGCCTGCCTGGATGACTTCGGCTCGACGCTCCGGTGCGACCCGAAGATCGCCGCCTGGGCCTGCCGTCTGGCGCGGGTGGGCTATTTCGGGCGCGGCGTGGCCATGCTGCCGGTGGGGTTCTTCATGCTGGCCGCCGGCTGGCACGCGCGCGCCTCGGAGGCCAAGGGCCTGGGCGGCGCGCTCTGGACGCTGCATTCCCGGGTGCTGGGCGACCTGACGCTGACCGCGGTGGCGCTGGGCCTGGTGGCCTTCGGGGCTTTCGGCTTCGTCGAGGCCTGGTACAGGCCTATCCGCCCGGAGGGGGCGTTCAGCAGCGCGGACTGAGGGCTGCGCAAAGGGTCCTGGTGGAGCCGAGGGGAATCGNNATCGAACCCCTGACCTCCTCATCTAGAACGAACTCCCGGTCAGGTTGCCAATTCCGAGATAATAAGTTGAATTTACACAGAATCGTGTTGCACCCTGTAGGACGGCGATTCCTGCGATTATACCTCTTTTGCTTGACTTTCTGCTTATCTAGCGCTTATCCAAGGTCTCACCGGGCGAACCCCTGATCTAGGAACAGCGGATGGCGAAAACCAAGCTCACGGACGGCCAGGTCGAGGCCCTCAGGGGCGGAGAGCAGGATGGCTACATCTGGGACACCGCGCTTCCGCGCTTCGGCGTCCGGGTCACGCCAGCCGGAACGAAGCTCTACCTGGTGCAGTACAGGGCGAAGGCTGCGCCCGGCGAGAAGTCGAAGACGCGTCGCATCACGATCGGCGTTCACGATGGCGACTTGTGGAATGTCACGAAGGCCCGCGCTCAGGCGCGCCGGCTGCTCGGGCGCGTAGACAATGGAAGCGACCCCTTTGGCGAGGATCGCTCGCAGCGCCAGTCCGACCACCAAGCCGAGATCGCGCAAAAGCGCGATACCGAGCGCAAGGCCCAGGAGACATTCACCGCCCTGGCCGAGTTGTTCATCAAGCGCAAGGCCAAGACCAATCGATCATGGGCCGAGACTGAGCGGCTGCTGCGGTTTGGCCTGGACGCGCCGAAGCCGGGCAAGCGCCGCAGCGGCCACCGCACCGGCTCCGACGCCGCACCCGGCCCCATGAAGGCTTGGGGCTCGCGCCATATCTCAGAGATCCGGAGAGCCGACGTCGCCGAGCTGGTCGAACGCATCGCCGAGCGGTCGCCGGCCGTGGCGCGCTCGACCTACGCCGCGTTGCGCCCGCTGTTCGATTGGTGCGTCCAGCGTGACCTGATCGAGTATTCGCCCTGTGAGAAGCTGACCGCGCCGCCGCGCCCCAAGGCGCGCGACAGGGTGATGTCGGACGCGGAACTGCGCGTCGTCTGGCTGGCCAGCGAGCGCCTCGGCTATCCGTTCGGGCCCGTGGTCCAACTGCTCATGCTTACCGGCCAGCGGCGCGCCGAGGTCGCCGGCATGACTTGGGCGGAGATCGATCTGGCCGAAGCGCGCTGGCGCATCCCTGCTGAGCGGACGAAGAACGGCCAAGCCCACGAGATCGACCTCAGTCCGCAGGCCGTGGCGATCATTGAGAAAGTCGCCAACACCGGACCACAGCTTTTCGCGGCGCGCGGCGGTGGCGCTGTGCGGGGTTTCTCCGCCACGAAGCGCCGGCTCGACGAGCTGGCCGCTGAGGTCACGGCCGAGCTGGCGGCGGACGGCGAAGAGATCGCCGCGCCCCTGCCGTGGCGGCTGCATGACCTGCGCCGCACCGCGGCGACCGGGATGGCGGCCCTGGCCTTCCCGCCGCACATCGTCGAGCGGGTACTCAACCATGTCTCCGGAACGCAGGGCGGCTTGGTCGGTGTCTATCAGCGCCACGAGTACCGGGCCGAACGCAAGGCCGCCATTACCGCCTGGGGCGTGCACGTTGACGCCGTGGTGAAGGGCGAAGCGCCACCCTCAAACGTGATCCCTATGCGGGCTTGATCAGTCGCGGGCCGCGGCTGGCGAGCGCCATGCGCTCGGCTTCCCCCGGCGGCGTCGCCAAGCCTCCGAAGCGTCCGCAGCGCGCCGTTTCCGGCCGCGCAGTTCCATGCATCCTGTTTTCTGGTGGGAACTGTGGGAACTTTGGGAAAATAAGACATAAGTCATTGATATAACAGGACATTAGGCGTTCCCACTTGCGCCGATGGCAGTTCCCACTCGGGTTTCGGTGGGAACCGCTCGGCCGCGCCGGCCGCCGCAGAGAATTGCTCGCGAACGCCGTTCGCGGCGCTTGCTGCAATGTCGTCGCGAAGCCGGCAACGCGCGCTCGTGCTGGTCACCGAGGGTGAGCAAGATGCGGCCGGCGCTCCCGGGCGGTTCCCCGGCTTCGTGTGTGTCGCCTGGCCGGGCGGAGGCGCCGCCCCGTCGCCAGGGCCGATTTCGGGCCGCTGCAGGGGCGCGACGTGATCGTGTGGGGAGATTTGCGGACGCGCCTGGCTGCAAGGCCGCCACGGCCGCGACTGCCGCCGCGCAGCCTGGGGCGTTGTGTGGCCCTGGGGCTTCCTAATGGGCGCCGAAGGCCTCTGGTACGATCAGCCGGCGCAGGGCGGCGACGGGCTCATTCCAACCTGGCTTTCCGACCGCATCGAGGTCCTGGGGAGGCAGGCGACGCGGGCGGCGGTAGCTCGTACGGTGCGACGCCTCAACCATCTGGACGGCGCGCCCGGGCTGTCTCAGGGGTCCNNCGCCCATCCCCACCCGCAAAAAGAAACAGCGCGGCACGGGGGACCGGAGAACCCGTGCCGCGCTGCTATGAGGCGCGCCCCTGGAGCGCGGCCTCAACCCAGTGCCAGGAGCGGGCGGCCTCCCCAGGCTTGAGCGTTTACCCCAAACCCCCATGCCCCCATTAGCTCTGCCCTGATCGCTCCCGCCGACCAGTCATTGGCTCCCGCCAACCACGCCTCATAGGCGCCCTCCGGCGGCTGCAGGCGGCCCTCCAGGAACGCGAAGCCCGAGTCCGGATCGCTGACATAGAAGCGCCGCGCGAACGCCGCGCGAAGCATCATCTCGCCGTGCGTACACGAGCCCGCAACCTGCCCGGCGTCATTCGCCGATCCCGGGGGCGGCTCATCCCGGCCGATCGCGCAGGCCGCCGCGAGCTCGGCGAGTTCGGCGCTCAGCCTGCCTTCCGCTTCGTCGGCCGCCCCCCACGCTCTCGTCGGGAAAGAGGGGTTCGGCACGATCGCGATGTGATCAATTCCTGCATCTTCGATGCAGCGATAGCGCTGACCGCTGGCCGCTTGCCATTCGAAGAACTTCTCATCGGCGTCGAGCGCCACGCTGCAGCCGGCGCCAGGGCGCTGGATGAGGTTCAGCGCCGACTGGGCGTTCAGCGGCGGGATGGCTACCTCGAAACAGAGACCAGTCTCATTCTGCCAAAGCCTAAGGCCGCCCTCGCCGGCGGCGACCGCGACGTTGTGGCTATGGTGGTCGAAGAGACGGACCTCCACGCCCTCCGTGCTCAAGTCAAATGCACCCTTGCAGAAGCTGAGGTTGGCGCCGTCTCGCCAAGTGCTGACCCCAAACGGGCAGGCCAACCCCCGAATGACATGCCAGTCTGGGTTCCGCGCCACGATCACGTCGCCCCGATGTGACGCTTGTATATCCCCGCCATGCTCCGCGGGGCCTTGCGGGCTTCGCCCTCAGCCGGGACCTGGGCGCTATCGTCGAGTGCGGCGCCATCCTCCGCGATCGCGGCGGGATCCTCGTTTTCATGAAGAATGCCGAAACGCCGAAGCGTCGCGAACCATTGATCCAGTGGCGACGATGCGTTCGACCAGTGCAGGACAGGGGCGAAGTGGAGGGGAATAAAATCCCAGTCCATTTGAACGCCACCGATCAGGAGCGCGTCCGTCAAGGCCTGATCTTGCTCAGCGAGCCGTCGCGCCGCTGACAGCGTTCGCGCGAGTTGGCGCAGGCGCCGGCGCCGAATTTGTCGCAGGGCGCCGCAGACGTCAGTGGATTTTGATGCCAGTACGACATTGTATCGGGCGCGGGCCTCACGGAAGACGCTGTTGGCCAGCTCGAGGTCCGCTTGCGCGGTCCGAAGGTTATCCGAGACCCGCCGAATGACCGGAGTGGGTTCGCCGTCGAGTGTGGCGGCGCCGTGCCGTTCAAGATCGGCCTCGAAGGCGTCGCGTTCGCGGCCAAGCTGGCTCGTCAGCTCTGAAATCCGCTCCTCAATAGAAACGCATATAGCGCTTCTCTCTGCCACCACGGCGGCGGCGGCGGCGACATCTGGGAACAGCGCGATCAGTGGCGATGTGGCGGGCGCGTTGCCAAACACGCGTCGCTTGATCTGGTCGATTGGGTTCATGACGACACTCCTTTGATAGACGACCCGTTCCTGGGTCCTGGCTCAATCTGCCGCGGCGCGCCGGGCAGCTTCCGCACCGATTTTCGAAAATACGTCGCCCACGATGTCTCGGAGCTGGCGCGCTCTCAGCGGCCACTTGGGGCCGCCTGGCGTTTCTGAAATTCTGTGCAGCTCAGCCAGGATTTCCTCGTCCCGGCCATCAGGCTCCCGGACCCCTTGCCGCATGCGAGGCCAGACGTCGGTTTCGAACCGTCCCGCAAGCCGCTCGATCTCACCGCCCGCGTGGCGGGCGCTTTCCCCGACGCTGGCCGCATACTCGCGGATGAGTTCGTCGCGCCGATCGACGAGCTCGGCGCGCCGCTCGGCGCGGGTGCGATTGTGCCAGGCCCGCATGTCGATGGGCGGCGTCAGGCCAAGCGCCATATCGAGTGTAAGCCCGACGTGCGCCTGGGTCCGGAACCGATCGAAGCCTGCCACCGCGGCGGCGACGTTCGCATCAGCGGCGGCGAGCGGCCGCCATGCGTCGACGGCTTGCCACAGCCACGTTGGAGGCGGTGCGACGGGCCTCATGGTCTCCGCACCCGCGAAATCGAGAGGCGGTCTGCCTTCCGAAGCTGAGGACAGGGTGAGGTCCTAATCACCGAGTTCAGCGCCCAATATCGTAGAGCGCACGCAATACAGCCGGCGGGCCACGCCCTTGACCCTGAGCTTCTTCTTCAGGTGTTTTTTCTCGCCGTCTCTTTCGAGATATCCCGCCTCATCTACGAAGCGAGCGGCGTCGGTGAGGTTGAAACCCTTGAAGACATAGGCCCATCCCGCGTCGGTGAAATAGTAGCGCAACTCCGGCCCGCGAACGTGGCGGTAGCCGTGCACGATCATCGCGCGCGCCTCGCCCTCGCGACCCTCTCTCCTCGGCTCCGCCTCTTCTGAGGTGTCGTCGTCCCCCAATGGCTGGAAGGCCGAGCCCTCGCTCTCAATGACCGCCTTCAGGCGACGCAGGATTTCCCGTTCCTCGCGCGGCGCGTCCCGGCCGAAGGCCGAAGCCCAGCGATGATAGAGGCGCATCGCCGCCTCCGCGGCTTGGCCCTCCGTCCAGCCCGTGACCCCGAACCGCGTCGCGAGTTCGCCAGCGACCGCGACCGCCCCAAACCTGACCGCAGCCCGCTGCGCCTGGCCAGTGTCTCCCTCTCTCTCCGCGCTCATGAGGAACTCCGCGAGAAGATCCTTGGCGGTCGCCAGCGCCTCGGCGCGGCGGTCGATGAGGCTTTCCAGAAAGACCGGGCCCGCGTGGCCGAAATCTCGAGC
This sequence comes from Phenylobacterium sp., assembly GCA_003136395.1. Lineage (GTDB taxonomy): Bacteria > Pseudomonadota > Alphaproteobacteria > Caulobacterales > Caulobacteraceae > Phenylobacterium. The sequence goes on along the minus strand of PLEH01000297.1, from coordinate 6,690 downwards.
GCAGGCGGCCTTGATCGCGTCAGAAAGCGCCGCGGGACCCTCGGCCCCATGCAGGGTCTCCCAGACGCCCATCTGCGCGCCGGCGTCGGCGGCGATGTCGAGCAGGCGAAGCTCTTGGCCGGCCATCGGCCGTTCGCCGCGCTTGCCCGCCCGAATGTGGTCAGCGAGCCCGATCTCACCGGTCGACAGGATCGCGACCCGCCATTCCGGCCGCTTGCGCAGCGATCCGTCGGCCTTCAGACGCGCCTTCGATTGACCGGATGCGAGGCTGTAGGCAGCTGCGCCGGCTTCCTCGGCCGCCACCAGGGCCAGCTCGTCGAACACCGCCAAGCCGTCGTTGTGGCCATAGGCGACCGTTTCCAGGGCGTTCGCCGTGCTGCGCCAAGTCTGGCCGAAGCCGAGGGGTCCGCCGCCTCCCCAAACCGATCCGGCCGCCCAGGCGAGCGTGGTCTTGCCGCACGATGAGCCGCCGCGAAAGTGGACGCCGCCGCCCTCGATATCCAAGAGCCGCAGGAGCGGCCCCAGGAAGGCCAGCGACAGGGCGAAGGTGAGCAGCGCGTTCCCCTGCGCCTTGGCCGCGATGGCGGCCCGCCAGCCGACCAGAGAGCCCGCCTTGCGATAATGCAGCGCTGTGGCCTCGCCCATGAACATGACGGCCTCGCCGCCAACCGGGCCGATCACCTGGCCGGGCAAGACGAAGCGCTCGCCGCACCAACCGGTGGCGTTCGCGAGCGTGACCCGCCGACCGGCGCACTTCACCTCGGCGAGCGCGATCACGAACTTGTCGGCTTTGCCGCGGGCGGGCGACACGATCAGCCCGGCATAGGCCAGCTCGGCGCGGACCTCCCCGCCGCCTCCAGCCAGCCGGGCGCGAGAAACGACAACGGTCTTCTCCCGATTGTCCCGATCGCGGAAGCGCAGCACCACGGACCAATCGCCGCCATCGACGTCACGGCCCTCGCCAAGCACGTCGAAAGGATCGGAGAGGCGCGTCGCCGTCAGGACCGGCTTGTCGCCGGTCTGGTTCACTTGGTCGTACCAGAGGCCTTCGGCGTCCATTCTGAAGCCGTGGGGCCACACGACGCCGCCCGGCTGCGCTTTGGCGCGCGCATCGGCAATCAGCGCCTCGGCCTTCGCGAGGCCGAAGCCCTCCGGCCACGCGTCGGCCAGCCCCCACCCATCAGGGAAGAAGCCGGGCGGATCGACAATGGCGACGGTTGTCGCGCCGGCTGCAGTCGCGGCCGTGGCGGCTGCCTTGGCGGCCTTGCGGCCAGGTGCGTCCGCATCTCCCCACACGATGACGTCGCGGCCCTGGAGTGGGCCGAAATCGGCCTTGGCGACGGCGTTACTTCCGCCCGGCCATGTCACGCACACGAAGCCGGGGAACCGTTCGGCCGCGCCATCCGCGTCCTTCTCGCCTTCGGTGATCAGGACCGGCGCGCCGGGATGGGCCGCGAGGCGGTCGAGACCGTAGAGCGGGCGGGCGTCAGGCTCGGCCTTGAGAGCCCAACCGAGCCGTCCGTTGTCGCCCCGGCGCAGGGTTGCGGCGCGGATCGTCTTGTCGGTCCACTCAGCTCGTGGCCGTTCAGCCTCCCCGTCGGCTGGCTGGGGAAAGCGCAAGGTGTAGCGCAAGAGGCGGCCCTTGCTGTCGAGGAAAGCCCACGCGTGGGAGGGCGCGCCCAGCGTGTGCCATTCCTTCCGGAGCGGCGGCGCGTCGGCTGGCGCCGGCGACACAAGATCGCCATCCGCGCGTCGGCCGCCGCCGCCGGCGATGGGCGTGGCCGCGTTGGCTTCGCGGACCCGTTCGAAAGGATCTTGCGGGCGATCAGACACGCGGACCCCGCTCCCTCTCGGCGTCTTCGCGAACCGCGTTCGCGAGGGTTTGACCCTCGGCGAGCCGGTAGCTTAGACCCCGGAGGCGAAGCGAGATCCGCCACGCCCAGGCGAAGGCCGAGAATGCCCAGCCCATGCGGAGGGTCGCCGGGTAGCGCTCCGCGAATTTAGCCCAAGCCCGGAAGCTCGCCACCAGGGGCACTCTGCCGGCGAGCTGCAGCGGGCGGACGTCAACGAACCACACGCCATAGCGCCACAGGACAACCCGCAGCCGCCGGACCTGAAGGGGCGTGAGGTCCATGACCCATCCTGAAAGAATGAGGGTCTCATCGTCCTCCCAGCCGTCCGCGATCGGCGCACCGATCAGCCGGGCGATCTTGGGCGAAAAGCCGGCCATGCCAATCGCGCCCAGCACGGCGTAGTAGCGGATATGCCGAGCCATCAGCGTCCCCCTTCGTACGGGTCGACGCCGAGGCTTTCAGCCAGGCTGAGCGCGGCGTCGCGCTGATTGAGGCCGGTGACGTAAGCGGCGAGGCTGACCAGATCACCGCCGCGCGCCCCGTCCTCGGCGGCGAAGTCGGCCCATTTCCCCGTATTCAGGTTGACCTTGAAGCTTCCCGGCCGACGATCGTCGCGCTTGGGATTTCGCGCGACCAACTCCGCCCCTTCGCGACGGCCATCAGGCAGGAAGGCGCGCACGACAGCCTCCGGGTTGCGCATGGCGGCGTCGTTGACGCGGGCGAAGTCGACCCGGCGATGTTCCGCACCCGGCGTTTGTGCGGCGCTCACGTAGCCAACTCGCCAGCGCCGGACGCGGCCGAGCCGGCGGCGGAGGCCTGTGCCCACGCCTCCAGGTCGCTAGGTTGATATCGGATCGCTCGGCCGAGTCGAATGAACCTGGGGCCGGTGCCCGTCAGGCGGGCCTTGTTTAGGAAGCTCTCCGAAACTTTCGCCCAACGGGCGGCCTCGGACACCGTGAGGAGTTCAGACATTGGATTTCCCTGCGTTGGTGAGTCTCCATTGGACCCACGCAGGGAAACTGAGCCGCGCCGGGGCCCGCGTAATCTTTGGAGGTAACCCTCGAAGACGGCCCAGCGTCCTCGATCGTTACGACTGGGGAGGCTTGCGAGCGCGAGCAATCTTGCTGATCATGGCTCCGACTGTGTTTCGGTCTGCCGCGAGCCCCAGCTCGGCGAGCCGGGCTCCGCGCGGCGTGCGCTGGCCGGGCGTGGTCTCGGCGATCAGCTTGTCGGCTAGCACATAGGGCTTGAGCGGCGCTTCGACCTCCTCAGTCTCGATGGCCCTGAGCATCTCGCCGCGCAGTTCTGGCTTTCCGGTGAGCTGCACGCGCCGCGCCTCGGTCGCGCTTACCGAGTCGAGGACCGTGTATTCGCCGAAGCCTTGGCCCAGCTCGAACCCCTGGATGAAAGCCGGGCACACTGCGGCGGCTCCGCCGGTGTCCAGCAGTCGCCGCGCCTGCAAAAGCGCCGACTCCAGGACGGGATCACCGCTCTCGACGGCCGCGGCCTCCAGCGCTTCCCATTCGGGCAACCGTCTGAGCTTCGCCAGCTCGCGCATCGCGACGCGCCGAGAGGCTTCGAAGCTGCGGAGGTCCTGCACAGCGTCCACGACCCAGAATGCCCATTCCAGTGGGCCGGACGGGCCGCCGAAGTCCGCGATGAATTCCGGCGGGTATGCGCCCGCCTCAGGACTTCGGCCACGGCGCGGAAGCAGCCAGGCCCCGCACAGTTCGTCCGCGCCGGGGATCAGACCGCCGACGGTGTCGTCGGGAAGCGCCCACCATACGCCCTGGGGATCGCGCCAGCACCAGGTCTCGTACGCGAACAGCGGAAGCCCAACCTGCCGTAAGATGCGGCAGGCGGCGCGGTAGGCCGCGGCGATCTGCGAGGCCTCCCAGCGCCGTGGCAGCCGCTCGACGTGTTCCCACAATCCACCTTCCGAGCCGAGCAATGACGTCCAGGTCTCATGATGCCTCTGCGATAGCGGTGGGCGCCCCGGTAGCAGGTAGGCCGGTGTTGTGACCTGGCGCACACCGAGGCGGAGGCCGGCGCGCCTGTTGCCGTGGGAGTTTTCGACCGGCGCGCCGGCGGATGCCAGCGACGGCCCAAGGCTCGCCGGTGGCGGCGGTTCCGGCACGCGCTTGTCCGCCAGAGCGCGGAGCCGGTGCCACGCTGAGGGCGCGACCGGATCGCCGGGGCCGCCATCAGACGCGCCGTGGTAGAGCGCCGGGAAGGGTTGCGATAGCGCCACCGCGTCACCGCCGCCGGGCGTACACCAGCACCGCGCCCGTTCGGTCGTCGCCCGCCACCAGCTCCACGCCGTGAGCTTCGAAGCCGGCGACGATCTTGGCCGCCGTGGCTCCGCGCGAGGCCGTCTCGCCGCCCTCTAAGCGGTTCACCGCCCCAAGCGAGACGCCGGACCGCTCAGCAAGGTCCCGCATGGACCAACCTAGAAGGGCCCGGCCGGCGCGGCTGGCCTCTGGAGTGAGCGTCATCGTCGATCCTTCCGTTCGCGCGGCGGAGGGTACAAGTGTATCCATAAGATTGACAAGTGATCCCCCTCAATGGATACGTGCGTATCTGTTTTCTTGGAGGACCAGGACATGAAACCCACGAACGCGGTTCGCCGCGAGACTACGACCCCGGCCGATGGCGACGCCACGAGCGGCGCTCTCGATCAATCGGAACGCGACAAGCACTTTGCAGCCGTTAGGCGCGTTGCGGCTATGGACACCAAGCCCAGCTCGACTAGGTCGCGCGATCCCGGCCCGACGATCTCCTCGCTCAGCCCTCTCTGGATCGAGGCCTTCGCCGCCGCCCTGGCGATCGATGCCCGTCTGATCGACGCGTTCACGAGGGCTGGGCTGCTCTACCCCCCGCATCCCTGCCCGGTTTGGAACCGCAACGAGTCAGCCGCGGCCCACGATGCGCGGAAGCATTGGGAGGCTCAGACCGCCGCCATCGATCGGGCATTCGGGGTTCCGCCTTTAGACAAGGCCGCCGACCGAGCGTACGGCGTCGCTCAGCGGATCGGCGATCAGATCCTAGCTCTGCATCCGCGCACGGGCGCCGAAGCGGCGATGAAGTTCGGGATCGTCATGCTGCGCGTCGACGATGGCAAAGGCCGCGTCGATGATCCGAAGCCGGTGCACGCCTTCATGGCGGACCTGGAACACCTAGCCGAGCGGCAGCGCGGCGGCCGATAGCCGACGCCAGCCGCGAGCTGCTTGCTACACCGCGCCCGCCGAGCCCAGCTTGGCGGGCGCTTTCGTTGACCGGCCAGGGCCATCGGTCCCGGCCGCGAACGCCGTTCGCGAGGACCAGCGACCTAGGCCTCAGGAACGTCCGGCACGAGACGAAGACGGGGGCGGAGCGGGTCTGCGCTCGCCGCCGGGGCCTGAACAGCGAGTAGCAGTTCGGCAATTTCCAGAAGCTCGGCGCCCAAGACCTCACCCACGTTCGGCGCCTCGGATCGAACGACCTCCGCTTCGGATCGAAGGACCTCCGCGAAGCCGGCGAGATCGTAGCCGCCGCGCTCCGCCAACCACCCGGCGAAGGCCACGAACGCAATTCGGGTTGCCGCAGCCGGAGCCATCGAACGGAGGAGCTGGTGTTGGGTGACCGCGCTATCGTCCACAGCTCACCGCCCCAGCCTGTTGCGGGACATGGCCTTGATCTCGTTCAGCGCCATCGACTTGCCGAGGTTCGCGCCGGCCATTGTGGCGCGGCTGGCGAGAGCCGCGGCGTTTCGGTTCGCCTGGGCGATCAGATCCTCGGTCACGACCGCGCCATCGAAGCTCAGCGTAAACGGCTGATAGACGATCACTTGGGCCCTAGCCTGTGCCGCGCCGACGTTGGCAAGCGCCGACAGACCATGGTTCGGGATCACCTGCGACCCGCGCGGTAGGTTGACGAGTTCCGGGCCTCGCTCGCCGACGATGGCCGGCCCACCGGGCGCGAAGTCCGTGCCGTCGGCGAAGCCGAACACCGCCGCCCCCGCCTTCAGCAGCGGGCCGAAGACTTCTTTCTGCAGGGCGGCCGTCGCGGCCTGCGTCAGTAGGTTGCGCAGGACGCTCAGGACCGCGCCGCCGAATTTGTGCATGTCACCGCCGGCCTGGACCAGGGCGGCGGAGAGATCCTTGGCGGCCTGCACGCCGGCCGTCTGGAACTCCGTGTCGAGGTCCTTGAGGCTGTCGAGGTAAGTGTCAATCGGACCCTGATTGGTCTTGACCGCGGCCTGCCGTTTCGCGGCCCGGGCTTCGTCGCCCGCCGCAAGCTGCAAGGCGGCGGCGTCCGGCCGCATGGACTTATCCTCGACGGCGCGGTCGAGGGCTTCCTTTTGCGCGATCCGTTCCAGGCGCTGGTCCGCGTCGAGGATCGCCAATGCGATCCGGCGGCGCTCCTTGAGCGTGTCTGCGATCGCGCCATGGGCCACCAAGGCGGCGTCGAGGTAACCCGCCATCGTGCGATTGTCCGCGAGCGCCGAGTCCTCCGTCTTGCGCTGCTCGGCGAGGTCAATCGCCACTTTCTTGGCCTCAGCGGTCGCCTGGACCGTGAACTCCGCCGCATCAATCGCGGCGTTCAGATCCTTCCTCTTGGCGTCAGTGAGCGCCTTGTCGGCGTTGATCCCTTCGCGTTGCTTTTCGAGCTTCGCGGTCGATACCGCCAGTTCCGCGTCGATCTCCGCGCGTTCGAACCTGGCCCGGTCCTCCAGGTTCTGGGTCAGGGCCAACTCAGCGGCCAGCCGGCCCTTTTCGGCCGTGGCCAAGGCCTCCGCGACCTGATCTGTCCGCCCCGCGGTATCGTCTTTCGGGCCGGCCTTGTGCTTGCTGAGGTC
>PLEH01000014.1 GCA_003136395.1 Phenylobacterium sp. | reverse complement strand
CGCGAGCTCGCCGACGCGCTCGACAAGGTCAATCAATGATCGTGGTCGTTGCGATTTTGGCGATGATGGCGCTAGGCGGCATCGCTTTCGCCTTTGCCGGCGGAGATGAACGCACGCAGAAGCGGTTCGACGCCGTGGCCAAGACCAAGGGACGCGCCGCCAAGGCGCAACCGGATGCGGCGCAGAAGCGCAAGAGCGTCGCCACGCTTCTCAAGGATGTCGAGAAGAACCAGGCGGCGATGCGCGAGAAGAACAGGCCCACCCTGCGCCGCCGACTGGAGCAGGCCGGGATCGTCAACGCCAGCCCCCGCAACTATTGGATCGTTTGCGGCGTTCTCGGGCTGGTCACCGCTCTCGTCTGCCTTGTGACCGGCCAGTCGAAGCTGGTGCTGGTGCTGGCGGTATTCGCTGTCAGCCTGGGCTTGCCGCGCTGGGTCCTGGGCTTTCTCTCCGCGCGGCGCAGGAAGCTTTTCACCAAGGAATTCGCCGGCGCCATCGACGTCATTGTGCGCTCGGTGCGGTCCGGCCTTCCTACCAATGAAGCGCTGCGCATCGTGGCGCGCGAAACACCCGATCCGGTCGGCGCCGAATTCACCCGACTGGTGGATGGGCTCAAGGTCGGCGTGACCCTGGAACAGGGCCTCAAGAAGATGCATGAGAGCATGCCCACGGCGGAGGTGGGTTTTTTTGCCATCGTGATGACCATTCAGGCCAAATCCGGCGGCAATTTGTCGGAAGCCTTGTCCAATCTCGCCTTCGTCTTGCGCGACAGAAAGCGCCTGGAAGGCAAGATCAAGGCGATGTCGTCGGAAGCCAAGGCGTCGGCCGGCATCATCGGTTCACTGCCGCCGGTGGTGATGGGCATCGTCTGGCTCACCACGCCCGCCTATATCAACCTGCTCTTCACGGAGCGGGTCGGCAATCTGATGCTGCTTGGTTGCGGCCTNNACCGCCGCGGCCGCGATCTTTGCCTTCGCCACCATTGTGACTTTGGGACTGCCCCTGATCGAGCGCGACGGGCTGGGCGAACGGCTGAAATCGGTGTCGCGCCGCCGCGAGGAATTGCGCGCCAAACACCATGCGAGTTTGAACAAGCGCGGAAGCCTTCGCGTCGCCCCGTCCAGCCTAATGAAATCCACCCTCGACCGATTCAGGCTGACCAATATGCTGGAATCCGAGGATAGCAAGGACAAGCTCGCCCGCGCCGGTTATCGCGGTCAGGCGCCGCTGATCGCTTTCATGTTCTTCCGTTTCGTGATGCCCGGTCTCGTCTTCGTGGTGATGCTCTTCTATCTTTTTGTGGTGACCCACTTCCAATGGGCCTTTATGATGAAGGTTTCCGCAGCCTTCGCCGGTGCACTGGTGGGTTATTATCTGCCGGATCTTTTCATCTCCAACGCCACGGCGCGCCGTCAGAAATCCATCATGCGCGCCTTTCCCGACGCGCTGGACCTGATGCTGATCTGCGTCGAATCCGGCATGTCGATCGAAGCGGCGCTGCAGAAAGTCAGCCAGGAGGTGGGCGCGGCGTCCATCGAACTGGCCGAGGAACTGTCGCTGCTGGTGGCCGAACTGTCCTATCTGCCCGATCGGCGCATGGCCTATGAGGGCCTGGCCAAGCGGACCAATCACCCGGGTGTCAAGTCCGTCGCCATGGCCATGACCCAGGCCGAGCGCTACGGCACGCCGCTTGGCACCGCGCTCAGGGTAATGGCCAAGGAAAACCGCGATCTGCGCCTGGCCGCGGCCGAGAAGAAGGCCGCGGCGCTGCCGGCCAAGCTCACCGTGCCGATGATCGTCTTCTTCCTGCCGGTGCTGTTTATCGTCGTGCTCGGCCCGTCGATCATCCGGGTGCAGGACGTGATGGCGCACAAGGGCTAGACCTGGGGCGCTGGCCCTGGCCAGCCAGCCTTCATTACGAATCTAGCCGCCGGCGCCCTTCAGCGAATCCCACGAGCGTTGCGGGGCCGCGGGCGCCGTCGCCTGAACGCCCCTGGCGGAGGCGGCCTGCAGATAGGCCAGGTCGGCGTCGGCCTGGTCAGGCGGAAGGTCGCGTCTCAGCAGGGTCTCGGCCTCGCCGAGCTTGCCTTCCAGGCCCAGAACCAGGGTCAGGTCCTGGCGCACCGTCAGGTTCGCGCCCGGCTGGGCGGCGGCGCGGCGAAGCAGGGTTTCCGCAGAGGCCGTATCGCCCTGGGCGGCCAACTCCATCGCCATATTGGTCAGCACCGCCGGGTTGTCCGGCGAGAGCGCCAGCGCCTGGCGCCAGGCGGCCTGAGCGTCGTCCGCGCGCCGCACCTGGGCATAGGCGATGCCCAGCAGCGACAAGGGCCGCCAGTCCTTCGGGGCCAGGGCCTGGGCGTGGGTGAGCGGGTCGACGGCATAGAAGCCCTGGCCCTCGGCGACATAGGCGCGCGCGGTTTCCATCAGCGCGTCCATATTGTTCGGATCGATCACCAGCACGCGGCCGGCCGACTGGATGGCGGTGTCGTATTGGCCAAGGGCGCGAAGGGCCGAGGCCAGCTGTACGCCGGCCACCACGTCGGTCGGATCGATCTGCGCCTCGCGGCCCCAGAAGGCGGCGCGGGCGAGGGGGCTGAGCCTGGCCGCGGCAGCGCGCGCCTGCGGCCCCGCCTTGCTGGGCGGCTTGGGTGCGGCGGCCGAGGCGACGGCCTGGATGGAGGCCGGCGTCCTGTCGGGCGCGGGCGCGGGCGCGGCGGCCCCGACAGCGGGCGCCAACAGGACGGCGACCAGGGCGGTCGCGGCGTGGGACGGGACGCGGGACATGAGCGTTGAAGCTCCCATTGCGGCGGGCTAGGGCTTTCGAAGCGGCCCCGGTCCAGCATCGGCGGCGGCCGTCAATGAATCGTTAAGCCTAACGAAAT
>PLEH01000153.1 GCA_003136395.1 Phenylobacterium sp. | reverse complement strand
TCCAGCATGCGGTCGGCTTCGTCGATCACCAGCAATTCGACGCCGGACAGCAACAGGCGGCCGCGCTCGGAATGGTCGAGCAGGCGGCCGGGCGTGGCGATCAACACATCGACGCCGCGGTCGAGCTTCAGCTCCTGGTCGGAGAAGGAGACGCCCCCGATCAAGAGCGCCCAGGAGAGCCTCTGGCCCTTGGCGTACCTCTCGAAGGAAGACGCAACCTGGTCAGCCAGTTCGCGGGTGGGCTCGATCACCAGCGCGCGGGGCATGCGGGCCTTGGAGCGGCCGGCCTTCAGCCGGTCGATCATCGGCAGGGTGAAGGCCGCGGTCTTGCCGGTGCCGGTCTGGGCGATGCCCAGCACGTCCTGGCCGGCGAGCGCATAGGGGATCGCCTCGGCCTGGATAGGCGTCGCGGTGGTGTAGCCGGTGTCGGCGACGGCCTGCAGCGTGGCAGGCGAAAGTCCAAGTTCGGAAAATTCGGTCATTCGTTACGATATGTGCGGGGAGGCCGCCCAGAAATTGGGCCGGCGCGCCGCGGCGGCGCGGACGGAGATCGTCGCACGCGGCGGAACATACGGGCAGCGACCGTCAAGTCAACGCGTCGAACGTCGCAGAGGTTCAAGGAACGGCAACCGCCGACCATCCTGGACGAAAAGCGGGCAGCCGCCGCCGCCCTTACAATCCCCTTATGCCGCCGCCCTGAACCCCCTCTCGAACCCTGATCGACGTCAGGACCATGATCCAGCCTGGCCGCGACCCACCCGCGGCGGTGAGAGGCTGACATGCTTGATCTTATCTACCTGGCGCTCGGCGTCGGGGTCTTTCTTCTGTTCGCCGGCTACGCCGCGGCCCTGAGGCGCATCTGATGCTGGCGGACCTGATCTGGGGCGCCGGCGCGCTCATCATCGGCGGCTACATGATCGTAGCTCTGCTGCGTCCGGAAAAGTTCTGATGGACGCGCGCGGCTGGGCGGAGATCGTCCTCACCATCGCGGTCACGCTCGGGCTGGCCTGGCCGCTGGGCGTCTACATGGCGCGCGTCTGGGCCGGCGAGCGGACCTGGCTCGATCCGGTTCTGAACCCCGTCGAGCGGCTGGTCTACGCCGGCTGCGGGGTAAAACCTGACAAGGGCCAGACCTGGCTCGCTTACGCCATGAGCTTCCTGGCCTTCTCCATCGCCAGCTTCGTGGTGCTCTATCTGACGCTGAGGTTCCAGAACCTCCTGCCGCTGAACCCGCAGGGCTTTGCGGGCCTGTCGCCGGACCTGGCGTTCAACACCGCGGTCAGCTTCGTCACCAACACCAACTGGCAGTCCTATGTGCCCGAGACCACGGTCTCGACCTTCTCGCAGATGGCGGGACTGACCTCGCACAACTTCCTGTCGGCCGCAGCGGGCATCGCGTTGGCCGCCGCCGTGGCGCGGGCCTTCGCCGCCAACCGGGCCGAGACGCTCGGCGACTTCTGGGTCGATCTGACCCGGATCAGCCTCTACGTCCTCCTGCCGGTCTCCCTGGTGATCGCGCTCGCCTATGTGGCGCTGGGCGAGCCGCAGACGCTCATGGCCCATGTGGCGGCCCACACCGTCGAGGGCGGCAAGCAGGTCATCGCGCTCTATCCGACCGCGTCCCAGGAGGCGATCAAGCAGTTCGGCACCAATGGCGGCGGCATATTCAACGCCAATTCCGCCCACCCCTTCGAGAACCCGAACGCGATCACCAACCTCATCGAGATCGTCTCGATGAACGTGCTGAGCTACGCCTGCGTGGTGGCCTTCGGGCGCATCGTGCTGGCGCGCAAGGAAGCCCGCGCCTTGGTCGCCGTGATGGCCATCTTCGTGCTGGCCGCCTCGGCCGCGATCTACGCCAGCGAGACCCAAAGGCCGCCGGCCCTGGTCGCCGCCCACGCCGACGCCTCCGTCAACATGGAGGGCAAGGAAGTCCGATTCGGCGCGCCGTCCACGGCGGTCTGGGCGGCCGCCACGACCGGCGCCTCCGACGGCGGGGTCAACGGCATGCACGACAGCTTCATGCCGCTGGGCGGAGGCGTGGCCATGTTCATGATCCAGCTCGGCGAGATGCTGCCGGGCGGCGTCGGATCGGGCCTCTACGGCATGGTGGTGATGGCCCTGATCGCCGTGTTCGTCGCGGGGCTGATGGTCGGACGCACCCCGGAGTACCTGGGCAAAAAGGTCGAAGCCCGCGAGATCAAGTACGCCATGCTGGCGGTGCTGATCCTGCCGCTGGCGATCCTGGGCTTCTCGGGCGTCGCCGCGGTCCTGCCTGTCGCGCTCAAGGGTTTGGCCAATCCCGGCGCCCATGGGCTGAGCGAAATCCTCTACGCCTACTCCTCGGCGACCGGGAACAACGGTTCGGCCTTCGCGGGCCTGTCCGCCAACACTCCCTGGTGGAACACGACCCTGGGCGTCGCCATGCTGCTGGGCCGCTTCGCCTATGCGATTCCGGTGCTGGCCATCGCCGGATCCCTGGCCGCCAAGCCCAAGCTCGGCGCCACCACCGGCACCTTCCCCACGGACGGACCGCTGTTCATCGGCCTGCTGATCGGGGTGATCCTGATCATGGGTGGCCTGCAGTTCTTCCCCGCCCTCGCCCTTGGCCCGATCGTGGAGCACTTCCAGGCGCTCCACGCCCTCGCGGCCCGCTGAAACCCCTCGGGTAACGCAAATGTCCCTTACAACCGCACCTCTTGGCGAAGGGCGCCGCAAGGCCTCGACGCTGGCCGGCAGCTTCTCCGGCGCCATCCTCGGACGGGCCGTGGGCGACGCCGTCATCAAGCTCGACCCGCGCAAGCTGACCGGCAATCCGGTGATCTTCGCCACCGAGATCGTCGCCATCCTGGCCTCGATCTCCGCGGGCCTGGCGATCAAGGACCACGGCGCCTGGGGCTTCGCCCTGCAGATCGCGCTCTGGCTCTGGGCGACCGTGCTCTTCGCCAATTTCGCCGAGAGCGTCGCCGAGGGCCGCGGCAAGGCCGCCGCCGACAGCCTGCGGGCCACCCGGGTGACCACCAAGGCCAAGCTGATCATCGACCTGGAGCGCGGGACGATCATTCCCACGCCCGCCCACAAGCTGGGGGTCGGCGAAATCGTCCTGGTGGAGGCCGGCGACGTGGTCCCGGCCGACGGCGAGATCATCGAGGGTGTCGCCAGCGTCAACGAGGCCGCCATCACCGGCGAAAGCGCGCCGGTGATCCGCGAGAGCGGCGGGGACCGCTCCGCGGTGACCGGCGGCACCACCGTGGTCTCCGACTGGATCAAGGTGCGCATCACCTCGGAAGCCGGAAACACCTTCCTCGACCGGATGATCGCGATGGTGGAGGGCGCCGACCGCCGAAAGACCCCCAACGAGATCGCCCTGGCCGTCCTGCTGGCCGGCCTGACCCTGATCTTTCTGATCGCGGTGGTGACCCTGCTGGGCCTCGGCGCCTATTCCGGGGTGAAGCTCGACCCGATGGTGCTGGGCGCGCTGTTCATCTGCCTGATCCCCACCACCATTGGCGGCCTGCTCTCCGCGGTCGGCATCGCGGGCATGGACCGGCTCCTGAAGGTCAATGTGCTGGCCACCTCCGGCCGGGCGGTGGAGGCCGCCGGCGACGTGGACACCCTGCTGCTCGACAAGACCGGCACCATCACCTTCGGCAACCGCATGGCGACAGAGCTGGTGGCTGTTCCAGGGGTGCGTCCTGACATGATGCTGCGCGCCACCCTGATGGCTTCGCTGGGCGACGAGACGCCGGAGGGCCGCTCCATCATCGAACTGGCGCGCAATCAGGGTCTCACGCTGGAAGCGCCCGCGGGCGCGAAGATCATTCCCTTCAGCGCCACCACCCGGCAGTCGGGCCTCGACTCGAAGGATCACCGCTGGCGCAAGGGCGCGGTGGACGCCGTGCTCAAGGACGCCGGTCTGTCGCCGGCCGATGCGCCGGCGGAATTCAACGCCGCGGTGGATCGCATCGCGCGCTCCGGCGGCACGCCGCTGGCGGTCTCTGAGAACGGCGTCCTGTTCGGGGTCATCCACCTGAAGGACGTGGTGAAGCCCAATGTGAAGGAGCGGTTCGCAGACCTGCGCCGGATGGGGCTGCGCACGGTGATGATCACCGGCGACAACCCGGTCACCGCCGCCGCCATCGCCTCGGAGGCGGGCGTCGACGATTTCCTCGCCGAGGCGACGCCGGAGGACAAGCTGCGGCTGATCCGCGAAGAGCAGGGCAAGGGGCGGCTGGTGGCCATGTGCGGCGACGGCGCCAATGACGCCCCGGCGCTCGCCCAGTCCGACGTGGGGGTCGCCATGCAGACCGGCGCCCAGGCGGCGCGGGAGGCCGGCAACATGGTCGACCTGGACTCAGATCCCACCAAGGTCATCGAGATCGTCGAGGTGGGCAAACAGATGCTGATCACCCGCGGCGCGCTCACCACCTTTTCNNGCCAAGTATTTCGCGATCATCCCGGCGCTGTTCGTGGTCGGCCTGCCGGCGCTGGGCGCGCTCAATGTCATGGGGCTGTCGAGCCCGAAGAGCGCGATCCTGTCGGCGGTGATTTTCAACGCGCTCGTCATCATCGCGCTGATCCCGCTGGCGCTGCGCGGGGTGAAGTACCGGGCGATCGGGGCCGCCCGGCTTTTGCAGCGCAACCTGCTGATCTACGGCCTGGGCGGCATCGTCGCGCCCTTCGTGGGCATCAAGCTCATCGACCTCGCCATCTCCAGCCTCGGCCTCGTGTGAGACCCGCCATGTTGTCCCAGATCCGTCCGGCGCTCGTCGCCACCCTGTTCTTCACGCTCCTGCTGGGGGTCGGCTATCCCCTGGCGGTCACCGGCGTCGCCCACCTGGCCTTTCCGGCCCAGGCCGAGGGCAGCCTGATCCGCGACGGCCACGGCCAGGTGATCGGTTCAAGCCTGCTGGCCCAGAATTTCACCCGGCCGGAGTACCTGCACCCGCGCCCTTCGGCGGCGGGCAACGACGGCTACGACGCGTCGAACTCCTCGGGATCGAACCTCGGCCCGCTCAACCCGGATCTCGCCAAGCGGATCGCCAAGGACACCGCGGGCCTGCAGGGCGCGGGCCCGGTCCCGGCCGACGCGGTCACGACCTAGGCCTCCGGCCTCGACCCGGACATCTCCCCGGCCAACGCCCGCCGCCAGGCGGTCCGCATCGCCGCCGCCCGCGGCTTGGCCGTGGGCGAGATCGAGCGGCTGATCGGCGCCAACACCACCGGACCCTGGCTCGGCGTCTTCGGCCAGCCCCGGGTCAATGTGCTCAAGGCCAACCTCGCTCTCGACGCGGCATTTCCCGCGGCGCACCCTAAGGGGCCATGAAAGAGGCCGAGCCACGCCGCCCTGACCCGGACGCTCTGCTGGCGGCGACGGCCCGTCCGGGGCGCGGCCGGCTGAAGGTCTTCCTCGGCATGTCGCCGGGTGTCGGCAAGACCTACGAGATGCTGCGCGCCGCCCGCCGCCGGAAGTCCGAGGGCGGCGATGTCGTCGTGGGGGTCGTCGAGACCCACGGCCGCAAGGACACCCAAAGCCTGCTGCGCGGCCTGGATGTCATGCCCCGCCGGCCCATCGTTTACCGCGAGCGCACGCTGCTGGAGTTCGATCTCGACGCGGCGATCGCGCGCAAACCGGGCCTGCTGCTGGTGGACGAGTACGCCCACGCCAATGCGCCGGGCTCGCGCCACCCGAAACGCTGGCAGGACGTGGAGGAGCTGCTGTCGGCCGGGATCGACGTCTGGACGACCCTCAACGTCCAGCACCTGGAAAGCCTGGTGGACGTGGTCTGGAAGATCACCGGCGTGCGCCAGCGCGAGACCGTGCCCGACGGCGCGCTCTCCCGGGCCGACGAGATCGAGCTGATCGACATCACGCCGGCGGAACTCCGCGAGCGGATGGCCGAGGGCAAGGTCTATATGGGCGAGACCGCGCGCGTCGCCGCCGAGCGGTTCTTCAAGACCGAGAACCTCACCGCCCTGCGGGAACTGGCGCCGCGCGGCCCAGACGGTGGATGACCAGCTGATCGGGGCGATGAAGCGCGCCGGCGTCGAGGGCCCCTGGGCGGCCGGCGAGCGCATTCTGGTGCTGGTAGGTCCGGATTCCATGGCCGCTTCCCTGGTGCGGGCGGGCCGCAGGCTCTCCGACATGATGATGGATGCGCCCTGGACCGTCGCCCACGTGGAGCGACCCAACCGAGCGCCGTCGTCGCCCGCCGCGGCGCAGAAGCTGCGCGAGGCGCTGAAGCTCGCCGAGCAGCTTGGCGGGGCCACCGTGGTCCTGACCGGCGACGACCTTGTGGAGTCGGTGCTGGAATATGCCCGGCGCAACAACCTGACCCAGATCGTGGTGGCCAAGACCCGCCGGCGCCGCCGCCCGTTCCAACCCAACCTGGTCAACGCGCTCCTCACCGGGACCAAGGGCGCGGCGGTGCACATCATCACCGAGTCCTCCGAAAGCGACGCGCCCGAGGCGCCCGTCCGGCGCGCGACGGGCCCGATCCCGTGGCTCGGCCATCTTGGCGCGCTGGTCTTGGTGGTGATGGCCGGGGGCGTGGCCTATTTCGTGGACCGCTACGCCCAGAGCGCCAACCTCGCCATGGTCTTCATGTTGAGCGTGCTGGTGTCGGGCCTGGCTTTCGGCCTCTGGCCGGCGGTGACAGCGGCGGCGACGGCGGCGCTCGTCTATAATTTCTTCTTCCTCGAGCCCCGGCTGACCTTCTACATCGGCCATCCCTCGGACGTCTTCACCTTCGCGGTCTTCTTCGCCGTCGCCATGACCACCGGCTGGCTCACCGGCCGCATCCGCGACCAGTCGATGGCCGTGTCACGGCGCGCTTCGGGGATCAGCGCGGTGTTGTCGGCGACCCGCAGGCTCTCCGCCGCCGCCCGCGCCGAGGACGCCGCCACCGCGCTCGCCGAGCAACTGGCCGCCGCCACCAGCGCCGCGGCCGTGGTGCTGACCCCAGCGGGCGAGGACATCGCCATCGCCGCGGCCTCTCCGCCGCTCGACAGCCTCTCGCCCGGCGACATGGCGGCGGCGCGCTGGGCCTGGGAAAAGGGCGAGCCGGCCGGCGCGGGCACCGGCACACTTCCGAACGCCGCCTGGACCTTCCGGCCGCTGCAGGGCGTGAAGTCCCGGGCCGGGGTGGTCGGGGTGGAGCCCAAGGCCATCGCCACGGAGGACGGCGAGCGGTTCGTCAGCGCGCTCCTCGATCAGGGCGCGGTGGCGCTGGAGCGGGCCGAGTTCGCCGCCGCCGCGGCGGGCGCCGAGGCGCTGCGGCGCTCGGACCGCCTGCGTTCGGCTCTGTTCAATTCCATCAGCCACGATCTCAGGACGCCGCTCTCCACCGTGCTCGGATCGGCCACCACCCTCATCGATTTCGGCAAGTCGCTGAGCGCCAAGGTCCGGGCCGACCTGTTGCTCTCGATCCGCGAAGAGGCTGAGCGCTTGAACCGGTACGTCGGCGACCTGCTGGACATGACCCGGCTGGAGGGCGGGGCGCTGACCACGCGGCGGGAACGGGTGGATATCCGCGACGTGCTGCGCGAAGCGGTGGAGCGCGTGCGGCGGCGGCTGGAGGGCCGCACGGTCGACCGCGACTACCCCGCCAAGCTCCCCATGGTCATGGCTGACGCTTCGCTGCTGGAACAGGCCCTGGTCAATATCCTGGAGAACGCCATCGCCTACAGCCCCGACGGGACCACCATCGAGGTGGCGGCCTATGAAGATCGGAACAATGTGGTGATCTCGATCGAGGACGAGGGCCGCGGCATCCCGACCAACGAACTGGAACGGGTCTTCGAGCGCTTCCGGCGCATGGAGGAGGCCACCGACCGCGGCAAGGGCGCGGGCCTGGGCCTTGCCATCTCCAAGGGATTCGTCGAGGCCATGGGCGGGCGGATCGCCGCCGCCAGCCCGATCCACGAGGGCCGCGGCACCCGCATCCTGATCAGCCTCCCCAAGGAGCGGGTGACGCCCGAGTACATGCTTTGATCCATCCTTCGCCAAGGCTTCGGAGGACAAGTCCTGCGAAGCTCCGTAGGAGCGTAGCGGGATGAGCGCTCACAAGCCCCGCGTCCTGGTCATCGACGACGAGCCGCAGATCCACCGCTTCCTGGGTCCGGCTCTGGACGCCGCCGGCTACGAGCACGTGCGCGCCGACACCGCGAGCGACGGCCTGCGCGAAATCGCCCGCAAGGCGCCGGACGTGGTGGTGCTCGACCTGGGTCTTCCGGACATGGACGGCAAGCAGGCGCTGGAAAAGGCGCGGGCCTTCTACAAGGGCCCGATCGTCGTCCTCTCGGCCCGGGACCGCGAGACCGAGAAGATCGACGCGCTCGACCTCGGCGCCAACGACTATGTGGAAAAGCCCTTCGGCGTCGGCGAACTGCTGGCCCGCATCCGCGCCGCCCTGCGCCACCAGCTGCAGGACAAAGGGGCCGAGCCGGTGGTGACGGCGGGCGACCTGACCGTGGACCTGGTGAGGCGGCTGGTGACCCGCGCCGGCGTGCCGATCCACCTGTCGCCGCGCGAATACGACCTCCTGGCCCAGCTGGTCGAAGGCGCCGGCAAGGTGGTCACCCACCGCCAGTTGCTGACCGCCGTCTGGGGCCCGGCCCACGAGCAGGACGTGCAGTACCTGCGGGTCTTCGTGGGCCAGCTACGCCAGAAGATCGAACCGGACCCGGCGGCGCCGGGGTTGATACTCACCGAACCAGGCGTCGGCTATCGCTGGATGAGCTAGGGCGTGTCGGCCTTGTGGTCCTCGTCGTCCTTGGCCGGTTCGTCGGGCGGGATGACGGGTGGGCCGTCCAGGCCCTGGCGCAGCTGCCTGTACGAGAACAGCGCGTTGTAGAGCATCCGGTACTCACCGAAGTTCTGCCAGCGGTAGACCGGGTTGGTCATGAACATCAGGACCTGGCCCGAGCCCACCGGCAGGTCGACGATGGCCGGGCGGTTCTTGATTTCCGCGGCGCCGACCATCAGCCCGCTCTGCACCGCCTTGTCGCCGCCGGGGAAGCTCATCAGCACGTCGTTCTGATTGCGGAACGGCAGGGCGATCAGGGCCGTCGTCGCCCAGCGGACCGTCAGGTTGGCGTCGGTGTAGCCGTAGAAGACCGGGTTGGTCGGCTTCAGCACCTTGGCGTTGACGATCGGCCCGGGCGCATAGAAGGCCTTGGTCGGACGGCTGACCTCGACCTCGGGCGTAATGCCGAACTCGCCGGGCAGGGCGCTGGCGTCGCCCAGCGTGATCAGCACGCCGCCATCGACGACGAACCTGCGCAGCTCCTCCAGGCCGGTGAGCCCCATGCCGCCGCGGATATCGGGCGATGAGCCATAGGCGCCTTGCGTCGGATATTCCGCGGTCCGGGTGTAGGGCAGCGGCTTCCCGCGCATGGGGATGTCGAAGACGATGCCCTTGGCCGAGCGGCCCTGGCTCGGGACGATGATCACGTCGTATTTGGCGCGCAGTCCGCCCTTCCTGACCTCGTCCTTGAAGATCAGGTCGTAGGGCGTCTCATACTGGTCGAAGGCGTAGCGAACCCAGCCGACGTTCTGGGTCGAGCCCCAGGTGGAATAGACGGCGACGCGGGGCAGGGCGGCCTCGTGCATCGCTACGGTGGGCGCCTTGTCCAGCGCCACGGCGGTCAGGCCCAGCGGCGCCACGGCGGCCTTCAGCTTCTCGTAGCCCTTGCCGTCGACGATGAAGGAGCCCGCCGGCACGTCCTGGGCGCCTGACTTGAAGGCCTGTTCCGCGAGGCGCACGGGGGTGTCGCGCAGCCGGTAGCGCAGGGTCGCCATGTTGATCGAGCCGTGGTCGATGACGGCGTAGAAAGGCGAACCGCCGGCCGCGACCGACCCCTGTGGCCGGTCCTGATCCACCGGCAGGGCGGCGACGTCGAGGGCCTTCAGGTCGGCGCTGGGGACCACTTTCACATGGGCCATCATGCCCATGGACCAGGCGCTGTCGTCGTAGGTGCGCAGCTTGTTGTCGGGGAACTTCTGCTTTTCCAGCAGGATCTTGGCGAGGCGGCCATAGGGCTGGTCGCGTTTGACGATAAAGGAGCTGGCCGGGAACTTGCCTTCCTTGAGCGTGATCTCCGCGGTGGTCTTGCCGACCTCGATCCCCTGCTGGCGAAGGAGATTGACGACCAGGGCGGCCCGGGTCATGTCCGGCTGGTCGCCGGGGATGATGAAGGCGTAGGGCGCCTCGGTCCTGCCGGCCTCGATGGCGTTACGGCTCTTCTTGTAGAAGTTCTCCAGGATCTGCTCGGGGAATTCCGAGGTCATCTGCAGGCCGGTGAGGACGCCGGTTTCCATGTAATTGGTGTTGTTGCGCATGGACCATTCGACGGTCTTGTAGGGCGGGTTGGGGCGGTACCATTCGCGCGCCGTCTGGTCGTTTCCGTGCAGGTCCTCGCCGGGGCCGTCGACCGGCTTCACGTGGCGCAGCTCGGTGGTGGCGCCGCCATTGCCGAAGGTCTCGTACATCTTGAAGAGGCCGTTGTGGTTGGTGGACATGAAGCCCACGTAGCCCGGCGACCAGGCGTCCACGTAGCCGTGGGTCCAGACGCCCGGCATGCCGTATTTGGTCAGCTGGGCCATCTCGAAGTTGGCGATCCACGGCATCTCGGCGAACAGGATCGGGTCCAGGCTCGGGTTCTGCGGAGCCTGTCCGGAGAAGGTGTAGAGGAACGGGACGGACTCATGCAGGTCGTGCATGATCGGTGGGCGCCATTGGAGATAGAAACTCAAGAGATTCCGGGCGCTTAACCCGGTGTAATTAATGTCGCGATTGTTGTCGTGGAAGATGTACTTGCCCCAGTAGGGCGCGCCGGGAACCGGGTTCAGGTCGTCGGTGTCGTCGATCTTGTTGCGCAGGTACCAGTCGGTATAGCGGTCGCGCCCGTCCGGATCGGTCGCGGGGTTGATGCCGACGATGACGTTCTCACGGATCCTGGCGATCAGCGGGCTGTCCTCGGTGACCAGGCGATAGGCCAGCTCCATCAGCATTTCCGGTGGGCCGGTCTCGGCCGAGTGCAGGCCGCCCAGCGCCAGGTACATGGGCCTGGTGTGGGCGATGAGGTCCTTGGCCTGGGCCTCGGTCAGGCCACGCGGATCGCCGAGCTTCACCAGGTTCTGGCGGTTGGTCTCCAGGTTCCGCATGTTCTCGTCGGACGAGATCAGCACGATGACCGTGGGGCGGCCCTCCTCGGTCTTGCCGGTCTCGACGATCTTCACCCGCGCGGACCTCGCGGCGAGCGCGCGGTAGTACTTCAGGATGTCGGCGTAGTGGTCGAGGACGCGGGGCGCGCCGATGTCGTGGCCCAGGATGTCGCGCGGCGAGGGCGCGGTGGTGGCGGCCGGCAGATGGTCGACCAGCGGGCTCGAGAACTCCGGCTTGGTGGTCCAGGCCTTCTGATGCTCGGCGAAGACCGGATCCATCATCTGCTGGGCGGACCCGGTCGCGGGCGCGGCCAGCATCATCGCCAGCGCGGCCCCGCGCAGCATCGCCTTCAGCACCGACATACGGTTGTCCCCCCGAACTGCCGCAGATGGATAGCTCAGGGGGCCGCGACCTCCAAGGCGGCCGGCTATTTGCCGTCCACCGTATAGGCCAGCAGCACGTTCGTCCCGTTGCCGCCGGTGTTGGCCGCGCCGTTGAAGCCGCTCATCACGAAGACCCGTCCGCCGGCGATGGCGGCGCCCAGGCCGTCCATGCTGCCGCCGGGCTGGCCCTTCACCTGGTTGACGGTGTCGTAGGTGCGCTCGGTGGTCGAGTCGGCCCAGAGGATCTTGCCGGTGGCCGCGTCATAGGCGCGGAACCAGCCGTCCATGGCGCCCGAGAAGACCGCGCCCGGCATCACCGAGGGGGCCTGGGACTGGGCGCGGATGCAGGCGCCGCCGGAGCGGTCGCGGGTGCGGTCGCCGGCGTAGTGGCAGGGGGCCTTTGGCGCGGGCACGCTCCACAGCAGCTTCCCGCTGGCCGGGGCGATCGCGTAGAGGCCGGGGCTGGACGGCGGCTCCTTGATCGCCACCGGCGACTTGCCGAGCGGGCGCAGATATTCGTCGATCAGGTTCACGGTGTCGGCGTTGGCCACGTAGAGCCGCTTCAGGTCCGCGGCCATGCCCCACTCGATTCCGCCCAGGGACGAACCGCCGCCGACCTTGCGGCTCCACAGGCTCTTGCCGGTGTCGGGGTCCATGCCGAAGACCACGCCCGATTTCTGGCCGGCCAGGAGGACGTCCTTGCCGCCCTTCTCGCCTTTCCTGGGGGCCAGATGGAAGATGATCGGCGAAGCGCCGAAGTCGTAGTCAGGACCATCGGGGCTCGGGCAGTTCACGGGCTTCACCGCGTCGGTGCAGCCGACGATGAAGTTGTCCTTTTCCTGGACCTGGTTGGACCAGCGGATCTTGCCGGTCTTGGTGTCGATGGCGACGATGGCGTCGGCGCCCTTGGTGTCCACGTCGGTGTAGCTGTCGCCGGTGGCCACGTAGACCAGGCCGCGCTTGGCGTCGACCGTCGGCGCCGACCAGATGGCGCCGCCCGCCGGGCCCTGCTGCATGACGCCTGCCGAATTCTTATGAGACGGACGCAGCGGCTCGGGCAGGATCGTGGTGTTCCACAGCGTCTTGCCGGTCTTCAGGTCCAGCGCGGCCAGCGCGCCCTGGAAGTAGCAGCAGGCGTAGGTCGGCTGGCGCGCGGCGCCTTCCTCGCCGGAGGTGAGCGGCACGAAGACCTGGTCGCCGGAGACCACCGGCGAGCCGGTGATGCCGACCACCGGATTGGCGTGCAGGGCCGCCGAGCGCCAGATTTCCTTGCCGGTCTGAGCGTCGAAGGCGCGGACCGTGCGGGTGCGCTCGCCGATCATGGTCAGCCAGCCGCTGGGCGATACGTCGGACTTCACGATCATCGGGGTAGTGCGCGAGACCGCGTTCTCGACCACCCAGCGGACGCAGCCGGTGGCGGGGTCCAGCGCATAGAACTTGCCCGAGCGGTTGGTGATGAACAGCCAGTCGCCGATGACCGTGGGCATGGAGCCGCCGGACATGGCGAAGGACCACTTGACCTTCAGTTTCGGCACATCGGCGGTCTTGAGGCCGGGGTTCGGCTGGTAGCGATGCGAGCGGTCGAGGCCGACGCTGGTCCAGTCGGACGCCGTCGCCTTGATCGGCGGATTGACCGCGCACTTCACATCGACGCCGACGTTGGCGGGTGTGGGCCGACCCTGCGGGCGGGCGGCGGCGGTCGTCGTGGTGGTCAGGAAGGCCGCGACGGCCTGTTTGTCGTCGTCGGAGAGGCCCGCGGCCATCGGCTTCATGACCCCATTGGTCAAGGTGTCGACGATCGCGGCGGGCGGCATGGTGGCGAGCGTCGCACGATCGGGCGCGCGGTCGACCGCCGGCTCATGGCAGCTCTTGCAGCGGGCGGCGAAGACGTCCCCGCCGGCGCTCTGCGCGTGCGCGGCCCCGCTGCCGAAGATTGGCGGCAAGGCCAGGACGGCTAACGCCGCCAACCAGATGGACACTCTCATGACGCTCCCCCGAAATGCTTTTCTTTGAAATATTTGCCGCCGAGATTGCGGGCGGATTTCACGCGGGGCAAGGCGAAGCGTCAGTGCGCTGGCGGTTTTGCTGCCAGCCCGGGCCTAGCGGCTCGGCGCCCCGGTCCGGCCGCACGCAGCCACGGCCGGGCCGGTCCTGCGGGTGAAGAGGTCGAGGACCTAGCCGCCGCCCGCAAAGGCATCGCCATCCACCCGTATTCGGACGGTGACTTTGCCCAAGCTTGGCGACGGGCGCTAGGCGCCAGGCGTCACTCGATCGCGGGGCGCGTTAACGTCCTGCTACTCCTTGGCGTGCAGAGTTCGCGGGGGCGCATTGGGGGCCGCCCCCAGTATGAGTCGCTTAACCTGTCCTGATCCGGGTGCGCCGACTAAGGGGCGCCCACGCAATGCCGCCCCGGCGACCGGGGCGCAGGTTGGCGCCACCGATGTTTCGCGGGACCTGACGACCTTCTTCGAAGTGTCCCTCGACATGCTCTGCATCCGGGACAGGGCGTTCCGGTTCGTGAAGGTGAACCAGGCGTGGGAAGTCGCGCTGGGCTACTCCATCGCAGATCTGGAAGGCGCGCCGATGCTGTCTTTCATCCATCCCGACGACGCTTCCGCCAGCCATGGGCACATGCAGCGCCTGGAGGTCGAGGACGAGGTCTTCGGTTTCACCAATCGCTACCGTCATCGCGATGGGCATTACCGCCACCTGGAGTGGCGCGCCCGCCGGGTGGGCGATCTGGTCTTCGGCGTCGCCCGCGACGTGACCGAGCGATTGGCGATCGAAGCGGAGATGCTGGCGGCGCGCGCGACGGCCGAGGCCGCCAATCAAGCCAAGAGCGAATTCCTGGCCAATATGAGCCACGAGATCCGCACGCCCCTGAACGGCGTGATCGGCGTCGCCGCGGCGCTTGCCCGGACCAACCTGACGCCCGACCAGCGCGAAATGCTGGGTCTGATCGAAAGCTCCGGCGTGACCCTTGAGCGGCTGGTCTCGGACGTCCTGGACTTCTCGAAGATCGAGGCGGGTCGGCTGGAGATCGAGACGCGGGCGTTCGATATCCGCGCCGAGCTAGACGACCTGGTGGAGGTCTACCGGCTTCGGGCCCAGGAAAGCGGACTGCGGTTCGATGTCGAATTCGTGGACCGCGCGCGAGGCGAATTCCTGGGCGACAGCGTTCGCCTCAGGCAGGTGCTGGGCAATCTGCTTTCCAACGCGGTCAAGTTCACCGCCGAGGGTTGGGTCAGCTTGAAGGTCCATGTGCATGACGCCGCGCTCACCACCGAGCCGTCCAGGCTGGTGCTGGAAGTCCGCGACACCGGGGTGGGTTTTGACGCCGCCTTCGCCCGCGAGCTCTTCCAGCGGTTCAGCCAGGCCGACGGCACCATCACGCGCCGCTTTGGCGGAAGCGGGCTGGGCCTGTCGATCATTCGCGGTCTTGTCGAGCTGATGGGGGGCGAGATCCACGCCGAGTCGGAACCGGGGCGGGGCAGCACCTTCACGGTTGATCTGCCGCTGGCGCGACATCGGCCCCTGGCGGACTATGACGCCGCCGGCGCCTCGGCGCGCACGAATCCGCTCGACGTTTCGAGGACGGAGCGGCTGGCCGGACTGCGCGTCCTGCTGGCGGAGGACCATCCCGTCAATCAACGCGTGGCGCAGCTGATCCTCGGCCCCTTCGGCGTGGAGCTGGTGACCGCCGGCAATGGCGAAGAGGCGCTCGAAGCGTTCGGCGCCGGCCGCTTCGATCTGGTGCTGATGGACATGCAGATGCCGGTGATGGACGGTCTCACCGCCACGCGGGCCATCCGCGAACAGGAGGCCAAGGTTCCCGGGCGGGGCCGAACGCCCGTCCTGATGCTGAGCGCAAACGCCTTGCAGCAGCACCACCTGGCCGCCACGGCCAGTGGCGCCGACGGCTATCTGGCGAAACCGGTGACGGTGGCCTCCCTGGTCGACGGGATTCTGGATGTCCTGGACTCGGCCGCCGAGACGCCGGCGGAAGACGCCGGCCTGGAGTTCGTCCAGCGCCTGCCGGCCTGACGCCCCGGGACGCGCCGAAACCGCGGGCCGTCAGACGTCCAGGTCACCCACCGCGAACTCGGCGTTTTCCTGGATGAACTGGAAGCGCAGTTCCGGTTTGCGGCCCATCAGCTGTTCGACGAGCGCCTCCACCGCCTCCTCGGCGCGGGGCAGGGTGACGCGGGCGAGCGTGCGCTTTGAAGGATCCATGGTGGTCTCCTTCAGCTGCGCCGGCATCATCTCGCCCAGGCCCTTGAAGCGGCTGATCTCCGGCTTCTTGCCCTTGAACTCCCCGGCCAGAAGTTCGTCGCGGTGGGCGTCGTCGCGGGCGTAGACGATCTTCGTCCCGTGACTCAGGCGATAGAGCGGCGGGAGCGCCAGGTAGAGGCGGCCCGAGCGGATCATCTCGGGCATGGTGCGGTAGAAGAAGGTGATCAGCAGGCTCGCGATATGGGCGCCGTCCACGTCGGCGTCGGTCATGATCACCACGCGGTCGTAGCGCAGGTCCTCTTCCTTGAACTTCGAGCCGGCCTGGACGCCGAGCGCCAGGAGCAGGTCGGTGAGCTCCTTGTTGGCCCCCATCTTGTCGAGGGTGGCGGAGGCCACGTTGAGGATCTTGCCGCGCAGGGGCAGGATCGCCTGGCTCTTGCGGTCGCGGGCCTGTTTGGCCGAGCCGCCGGCCGAATCGCCCTCGACCAGGAAGATCTCGGTCCCGTCAATGGCGTTGCCGGAGCAGTCGGCGAGCTTGCCGGGCAGGCGGAGCTTGCGGGTGGCCGAGGCCCGGGCGACCTCCTTGTCCTTGCGCCGCTTCAGCCGTTCCTCGGCGCGCTCGATGACGAATTCGAGCAGGGCGGAGGCGACCTTGGGCTGGGCGGTCAGCCAGTGGTCAAAGGGGTCCCGAAGCGCGGTTTCCACCAGGCGCTGGGCGTCGGCGGAGGACAGGCGTTCCTTGGTCTGGCCCTGGAACTCGGGGTCGCGGACGAAGATGCTGACGAGCGAGCCCGCCTGGGCCAGGACATCGTCGGCGGTGAGGATGACCCCGCGCTTCTCGCCGGTCAGCTCGGCATAGGCTTTCAGGCCGCGGGTGAGCGCCGCGCGAAGGCCGGCTTCGTGGGTCCCGCCTTCCGGTGTCGGGACGGTGTTGCAGTAGGACTGCATGAAGCCGTCCGCCTCCCCGAAGCCGGCCGGGGTCCAGGCGATGGCCCATTCGACCTTGCCGCTCTCGCCGGGTCGGGAATAGCGGCCGGCGAAGGGCTCCGGCGTGACGGTCTCGATGTCCTTGATCCGCTCGGCCAGGAAGTCGGCCAGGCCGTTGGGGAAGCGGAAGACCGCCTCGGCCGGGGTCTGGTCCTGGATGCGGGAGGGGTCGCAGGACCAGCGGATCTCGACGCCGGCGAACAGATAGGCCTTGGACCGGGCCATGCGGTAGAGCCGGGCCGGCTTGAACGCCACGCCGTCGCCGAAGATCACTGGGTCCGGGTTGAAGGCGATGGCCGTGCCGTGCTTGCGGGTGGGGCCGAGCTTCTCGATACCGCCGATGGGCTTGCCGCGCGTGAAGGCCTGGCGCCACTCGAAGCCGTCCTTCCAGGCGGTGACCTCGACCCGTTCGGACAGCGCGTTGACGACGCTGACGCCGACCCCGTGCAGCCCGCCGGAGGTCTCGTAGGCCTTGCCGGAGAATTTCCCGCCGGAGTGCAGGACGGTCATGATGACCTCCAGCGCCGACTTGCCGGGATGCTTGGGGTGCGGGTCCACCGGGATGCCGCGGCCGTCGTCGGTCACCGTCAGCATGCCGTCGGCGTCGAGGCGCACGGTGATGACCTTGGCGTGGCCGGCCACCGCCTCATCCATGGCGTTGTCGAGCACCTCGGCGAAGAGGTGGTGCAGGGCCCGTTCGTCGGTGCCGCCGATGTACATGCCCGGGCGCTTGCGGACCGGCTCCAGGCCTTCCAGGACCTCGATGTCCTTGGCGGAATAGCCACCGCCGGAGTCCCCGCGGGCGGCGATCGGCTCGGGGCGCGGCTCATGGCTCTGCGCCAGCGGCGAGGCCGGCGCGGGGTTCAACGCGTCGTCGAACAGGTCGGGCAGGGACTGGGCGGCGGACTTGGCGGGAGGTGGGGACATAGACCGCTGACGTTGGGACGATTCTAGCTGCGCCCGATATGAATCGGCCCGCGCGGGAAGGCAATGCGACGCGCTCGCCCCGGGTTCAATCGGACGTCGATTGCATCGCCGCTCGACAGCCGCAGCTACCCGCGCTCCTATCGAGCAAAAGGGTCGAGCGCCATGTCGAGTTGGAAGGATCCGGAGATCGCGGGGGTCCGCGCCTTGCTGGCCTCGCGCCAGCCCGCGCCGGGCGAGCCGGCGCCGAGCCGCGAGCAGCGGCGGGCGGCCATGGACGCGTTCGGAGAGATGGGCTCCCTGCCGCCCGGTTGCCGCCATGAGCCGCTGACCGCCGGCGGCGTGAAGTGCGAGCGGGTCGAGCCGACCGGCGCCGTCGAGGGCCGCCAGATCCTCTACCTGCACGGCGGCGGTTATGTGGGCGGCAGCCACAAGAGCCACCGCCCCATGGTGGCGCGGCTGGCCGAGGCGGCGCGCGCGACCGCCATCGTCGCCGACTATCGGCTCGCCCCGGAACACGCCTGCCCGGCGGCGCTGGACGACGCGCTGGCGGTCTATCGCTGGATGCTGGACGAGGGGACGGAGCCGGAGCGGATCGTCATCGCCGGGGATTCCGCGGGCGGCGGCCTGACGCTGGCGCTGGCGCTGGTCCTGAAGGACCAGGTTTTGCCGCAGCCGGCCGGCCTGTTCGTCATCAGTCCCTGGGCGGACCTCACCCAGTCGCACACGACCTATCAGACCAAGGCCGAGGACGACCCGATGATCGCCAAGGACCGGCTGGACGAGAGCGCGGCGGCCTATCTGGGCGACATGGACGCACGCGACCCCAGGGCCTCGCCGGTGTTCGGCGACTTCGCCGGGGTGGCGCCGATGCTGATCCAGGTGGGGTCTGAGGAGGCGCTGCTGGGCGACAGCCTGCTCCTGGCCGAACGCGCCGGCCACGCCCGGGTCGAGGTGCGCCTGGAGGTCTGGCCCGAGATGATCCACGTCTGGCACGCCTTCGGCGGCCAGCTCGGCGCCGCGCGGCGCGCGATCAGGACCGCCGGCGCCTGGATGGACGAGAAGCTGGGCGGCTGAGGCGGGGTTCGACTGAGACAGAGCCGAAACAATTGGCCAGCAGACTGCCCGTGACTCGCTGAAGGGTTGAGTCATAGTGGCCTAAAGCCGGGGGTTTCCGTGGTCGCATTTCGGTCGTTGAGCGTCGCCTTGATGGCGGCGGGAGTCTGGGCCGCTGCGTCCGCAGCTCAGGCGGAATGCAGCTTCGCCAAGGTGGTCGAGGTCCCGATCACCATCGAAAACTACCGTCCCGTTGTCGCGGTCAAGATCAACGGACATGACACCAAGCTGTTTGTCGACACCGGCGCCTTTTTCAGCACCGTTTCGGACGACGCGGCCAAGCGGCTGGAGATGAAGCCCAGCGCCGCGCCCTTCGGGCTGCGGGTCGGCGGCATTGGCGGGGCCTCGCGCGAAGCCCGCGCTGTCGAGGCGACGGACTTCAGTTTCGTCAACGCCGGTTTCCACAACATCCAGTTTCTCGTGGGCGGCCGGATCGGCGGAGCCGGCCTCTCCGGCGTGATCGGCGAGAACATCCTGAGCTCCTTCGACGTCGAGTACGACTTCGCCAACGGGGTCATGCGTTTCTTCCGCGCCGACGGCTGCCGAGACGCGAACCTCGCCTACTGGTCCTCCGGCAAGGCGCTCTCCCGCATCCAGCTCGAGGCGCCTGGCGACGGGCGCTATGTCCCGCAGATCCACACCAAAGCGAAGATCGACGGGCGGTCGATCCGGGTAGTGATGGATTCCGGTGTCCCGCTTTCGATCCTCAGCAAGCCCGCGGCGGAGCGGGTCGGCATCTCCATCGCCGCCCAGGGCGTGGAGTCCGCCGGGATCGCCTATGGCGCCTTCGGCACGGCGCAGGAGCAGTTCATCGCCCCGTTCGGCAGCTTCGCGATCGGCGACGAGGAGATCAGGAACACCCGGCTGCGGTTCCAGGACATCAAGCTGCCCGATACGGACATGCTTCTGGGGTTCGACTTCTTCCTGTCGCACCGGATCCTTGTCGCCACCAGCCAGAAGAAAATCTACTTCACCTACAACGGCGGGCCGGTGTTCCGGCTGGACCAATCTCCGACCCAGCGGCCCAGCCAGGTGGCCGCGGCCGCGGACGGCGCTGCAACCGCTCAGGCGCCGCCCGCCGCCAAGCCGGACGAGCCCAAGTCGGCGTCGGAATACGCCCGCCGCGCCTCGGCCTCGGCGGCGCGGCGCGACTTCCAGGGCGCCATCGCCGACTACACCCGGGCGATCACTCTGGAACCGGCCAATGCCGCCTTCTACCGCGCACGCGCCCAGACGCGCCTGAGCGCGGGCCAACCGGTGCTGGCGATGGCCGACCTCGACGAGGCGCTGAAGCGGCAGCCGGATGATCCGGAGTCGCTGATGCGGCGCGGCCAGCTCTACCTCAGCGGCCGCGACACCGTCCGCGCCAAGGCCGATTTCGAGGCGGCCATGAAGCTCGCGCCGACCAACAGCGACCTGATCGCCCAGGCGGCGAACGGCTACGTCAACGCCGGCCTCTACCAGGACGCCATCCGCCAGCTCGACGACTGGGTCGCCGCCCACCTGAAGGGCTATGACCTTTCCGGCGCGTACGCCGCGCGCTGCTTCGCGCGGGCGGCCTGGGGCCAGCAACTCGATCAGGCCCTGGCGGATTGCGATACGGCGCTGCGACAGGACAGGAACTCGATCTTCCTGCAGACAAGGGCGCTCGTGCTGTTCCGGCTCGGCCGGCTCGACGAATCCCAGGCTCAGTACACCGCCGTCCTCAAGCTCCAGCCCCGGGACGCCAACGCGCTCTACGGCCGCGGGTTGGTCGAGTTGAAGAAAGGGCGGAAGGCGGAGGGCGACGCCGATCTGGCGGCGGCGGCTGTCATCTCGCGCACGGTCGCCAACCAGTTCAAGCGCATGGGCCTGGCGCCGGATGGCGCGCCGGCGGCCGCGACGTCCTAGGGAACCTCGCCGGCCTGCAGCGGGCGGAAGGTGATGGCGATGTTGACCCCCGTCTCGACCGGCTTTCCGCCGACCATGGCCGGCTTGAGGCGCAGGAAGCTCTGGAAGCGCAGCAGCATCGCGCCAAAGCCCTTGCCGGGCGGGTCCTGGTAGACGGCCATGCAGTCGTAGAGCGTACCCAGCCGGCCCTCCAGGCAGTTCATCACGGCGAAGCCGGGCTTGCCCGTTCGCCAGGCGGCGGGCGTGGTGGAGGTGTAGAAGTCGCCGGGCTTGGGCGGAGTGCGCCAGTCGGGCGCGGTGTCGAGCATCGGCCAGCTGGCGCTGATGATGGCCTCGCTGTGCTCGGGGCGCTTGCCCTCGGCGGCGTACTTCAGCCGGAACTTCGGGGCGAGCGAGATCAGGGCGGCGCCGAACCCGGCGTGGGAGCGCTCCAGCATGATCTGGCAGTCGGAGAGCTGCCCGCCGATGTCGACCCGGCAACGGGCGACCGCGCTGCCGCCAAGGCCCTTGGCCCTGGCCTGCGCCGGCCAGGCGACCGCCACATCGGCCTTGCTGGGCGCGGCGACCAGGTCGTCCGCGAAGGGGCCGAAGAGGCTGGCCGCTTCGGCCTCACCCAGCTGCTGTGCGCCGGCTCCGGTGGCCGCGAGGCTCAGCGCCAACGCCAGCGCTATCGCCGCAAGCCGTTTCATTTCTTCGGCGCATAGATGGCCGAGAGCAGGTCGGGCGTCCCTTCAACGCGTTCAAGGCGCGGGTAGCGCAGGCCGCCGCGGTAGTCGATCTCCACGGTCCGGAAGCGGTCGCCGGTCTTGACCAGCAGGCTGAGCGGGCCGCCCTTCCGGGCCTCGGTGATCGCCTCCTTGAGGCGATCGGCGTCGAAGGCGACGCCGTTGACCGCCAGCAGTTTGGACCCGATCGTAAGGCCCGCCTTGAAGGCCGGGCCGTCCCACTGGACCGCCGTGATGTCGGCGTCGCGGCCGAGCACCAGGCCGACGGAATAGGAGAGGTCGGTCGTCTTGCGGCGCGCCTCGGCGGACTTGAAGTAGTCGGTGGGCGTGTCGGTGTAGATCAGTCTCCAGCCGCCGCGCGTCAGGCCGTCCAGCGGCGGCTTGGGCGCCACCTGGTTGATCCGCGCGTTGAGGAACGTCGCCCAGTCGTAGGGCTCGACCTTGTTCAGGGCGGCCACGACGTCGTCGAAGGTGTAGGGGACCGGCGTCCAGCTGCCGTTCTCGATGCCGAAGAAGCCCTTGGCGAAGTCGTCGAGGGAGCGTTTGCCGCCGGATTTCTCGCGGATCAGGGTGTCGGCGTCGAGCCAGACCAGCTGGCCCTCCGAA
The DNA here is from genome assembly GCA_003136395.1 of Phenylobacterium sp. Taxonomy (GTDB): domain Bacteria; phylum Pseudomonadota; class Alphaproteobacteria; order Caulobacterales; family Caulobacteraceae; genus Phenylobacterium. The sequence goes on along the minus strand of PLEH01000153.1, from coordinate 8,673 downwards.
TAGTAGTCCTCGCTGCGCTGGAAGCTCGTCCAGGGCTGCGGGCGCCGGGAGGCGATGACCGGGTCGTTGGTGGTGTCTTCCACCGGGCGCCATTCGCGGCCGACGCGGTTGGCGTAGGTGGCGGCGGTGGCGGCCAGCGCATCCAGCGCCTCCTGCCTGGTCAGGAGGCCCGAGCGGCCGGAGAGCACGAAGCCCCAGTACTGCGTCTGGCCTTCGTAGACCCAGAGCAGCGAGCCGCGCATGGGCACGTTGAAATTCGGGGTCCAAAGGTCCGCCGGGCGGCGGAACTTGCCGTTCCAGGAGTGGGTGTACTCGTGCGCCAGGAGGTCGCGCGAGGACGGGCTCTTGGCCCAGCCGGTGAAGTAGTCGGGGATCGTGCCGTCTTCGCTGGAGCGGTGGTGCTCCAGGCCGTTGCCGCCCATCCGGTCGGACAGCGAGAACAGGAAGTCGTAGTGGTTGTAGTGGTGCGAGCCGTAGAGCTTGTAGGCCTGCTGCACGAGGGCGCGGTGCTTCTCGATCTCGTCGGGGGTGGCGTCTAGGAGCTCAGGGCGGTCGGCGATGACGTCGAGATGGACCGGCGCCGGACCACCCGGATCCAGGTCGATCTGCCGGGCGTAGCGGCCGGCGATCATCGGGGAGTCGGCCAGGGTGTCGAAGTCGACGGCCTTGTAGTGGGTGACGCCGTCCTGCGCGGCGCCCGTGCGCTCGAGCGCCGAGAACGGGGTCCAGCCGTCCGGGAAGCGGACGCTGGGCTCGATCTGGATGCGGCGCGCGAAATGGCCGGCCGGGTACATGGCCAGGTTGATCCACTGCAGGCTGAGCATCTCCGGCGTCATGACGATGCGGCCCTCGTCGTTGGCCACGGCCGAGAGCAGGTCGAAGTCGATGTCGATGCTGGCGGCGCCGGCGGGGACGTCGATGTGGAAGGCGAAGACATCCACCGGATCGCGCATCCAGGGGATCACCTTGCCGTTCGCGCGGAAGACGATCCCGTCGACGTTCTTCAGCGGGCCGTTGGCTGCGTGATTGCCGGGCAGCCACTGCGGATAGAGGAGGGTCATCGGCCCGGCCCTGGCGACTGGGATCGTCTCGTGGACGCGGAGGATATGGTGCTCGAGGTCGGTGGCGTCGACCTGCACCTTCAGCAGGCCGGGGTAGGGCGTGTCCTGCGGCGCCTCGGTCCTGGGCGGCATGGGGTAGGGCTGCGGGCCCGGCGAGGTCTGGGAGAAGGCGGGGACGGCGGCGGCGAGCACAAACGCGGCGGCGCAGGCGAACAGGGCTGGCTTCAACGGGGATGACCTTAGGACAGGGAAGGATTTCCCGTTGTAGGGCCGGTTCGGCGCAAAGCTCAACCGGGTTTCCCTCCCCTTCATGGGGAGGGTGGCCGAGGCGAAGCCGAGGTCGGGTGGGAAAGTGTGGGCCAGAGAGCTGAGCCAGAGAACTGAGTCAGCGCTTGAACGCGGTTTCCCCACCCGTCTCGCTTTGCTCGCCACCCTCCCCATAAAGGGGAGGGAATGGGCCGATCAGCACTTGAAATACATGTCGAATTCGACCGGGTGCGGGTGAAGCGCCAGACGCATCACCTCCTCCATCTTCAGCTCGATGTAGCTGTCGATGAAGTCGTCGCTCATGACGCCGCCGGCCTTCAGGAAGCCGCGGTCCTTGTCGAGGTTGTCGAGGGCTTCCTTCAGCGAGCCGCAGACCTCCGGGATCTTCTTCTGCTCGCGCGGCGGCAGGTCGTAGAGGTTCTTGTCGGCCGGGCCGCCCGGGTCGATCTGGTTGATTATCCCGTCGAGGCCGGCCATCAGCAGCGCGGTGAAGGTCAGATAGGGGTTGCCCATCGGATCGGGGAATCGGCACTCGATGCGCTTGCCCTTGGGGCTGTCGGTGTGCGGGATGCGGATCGAGGCCGAGCGGTTGCGGGCCGAATAGGCCAGCTTCACCGGGGCCTCGTAGCCGGGCACCAGACGCTTGTAGGAATTGGTGGTCGAGTTCGAGAACGCGTTGATCGCCTTGGCGTGCTTGATAATCCCGCCGATGTACCAGAGGCACATCTGGGAAAGGCCCGCGTACTTGTCGCCGGCGAACAGCGGCTTGCCGCCGCCCCAGATCGACTGGTGGACGTGCATGCCCGAGCCGTTGTCGGCGAACATCGGCTTGGCCATGAAGGTCGCCGTCTTGCCGTAGGCGTGGGCGACGTTCTGGATGACGTACTTATAGAGCTGCAGCCGGTCGGCCATGGTGATCATGGTGTCGAACTTCAGGCCGAGTTCGTGCTGGGCCGGCGCCACCTCGTGGTGGTGCTTCTCCGGCTTCATGCCGAGCTCGCCCATCACCGCCAGCATCTCGCCGCGCAGGTCCTGGGCCGAGTCCACCGGATTGACCGGGAAGTAACCGCCCTTGGGCCCAGGGCGATGCCCCATGTTGCCCTCTTCGTACTCCTTGGCCGAATTGATCGGCAGCTCGGTGGAGTCATAGGAGTAGCCGGTGTTGTTCGGCTGCACCGACCAGCGCACGTCGTCGAAGATGAAGAACTCAGCTTCCGGACCGAAGAAGACGGTGTCGCCGATGCCCGTGGACTTCACGAAGTTCAGCGCGGACTTGGCGATCGAGCGCGGGTCGCGCTCGTAGGGCGTGCCGGTGTCGGGGTTCACCACGTCGCAGAAGATCGCCATGGTGGTCTGCTGGTAGAACGGGTCGATGATCGCCGAGTCCAGGTCGGGGCGGAGCTTCATGTCGCTTTCGTTGATGGCCTTCCAGCCGGCGATCGAGCTGCCATCGAACATGGTGCCGTCGGTGAGGAAGTCGTCGTCGACCAGGTCGATGTCGAAGGTGACGTGCTGCATCTTGCCGCGAATGTCGGTGAAGCGGACGTCGACGTATTTGACGTCCTTCTCCTTGATCTGGGCCAGGATGTCTTTGGCTGTGGTCGCCATGGTGATGATCCCCTTGAAGTGGTCGTAAGTGAGGTTGGGTTAGACGGCGTCGGGTCCGGTTTCTCCCGTCCGGATGCGCATGACGTCGAGGATGTCGGAGACGAATATCTTACCGTCGCCGATCCGGCCCGTCCGGGCGGAGGTGGCGATTGCGTCGAGGGCGCGGGCGAGCTGGTCGTCGGCGACCACCACCTCGATCTTGATCTTGGGCAGGAAGTCCACGACGTACTCCGCGCCGCGGTAGAGCTCGGTCTGGCCCTTCTGGCGTCCGTAGCCCTTGGCTTCGATCACCGTCATGCCCTGCACGCCCAGTTCCTGAAGGGCCTCCTTCACCTCGTCCAGCTTGAACGGCTTGATGATGGCTTCGATCTTTTTCATAGGCCCTCTGACGCGACAGCCCCCCAGATCGAGACGCGCGATCGTGGCGACCCAGCACAGCTCAACGGGGCCTCACAAGCGCGCTCGCGGGCGCAGTAGGCCACCATGCCCGTCAACATGGCCGGCGCCTAGAAACCAGGCGCCGTCGGATCAAAAATCGATCAACGCCGAAATGCCTTCAAGAGCGGGGTCCGGGCGCCTAGGATCGCGACCTTGACCGCTTCGGAGGCGCAGACGGCATGGACGGAACGACCCCAGTTCTCATCGGAGCGGGCCAATTCACCTATCGCGGCGATCAGGCCAACTCGCCGTCCCCGGTCGCCCTGCTGAAGATTGCAGCGGAACGCGCCGCGGCCGACGCCGGAATCGGCGCGGCCGGGCTGGCGGCGGTCGATGGGCTCGCCGTAGCGGGGTTCACCATCGACGCGCCGGGGTCCACCCGCGGGGCGATCCCTCATTCCACCAACCCGCCGGCGAGCCTTGCACGCCAGATCGGGGCCCAGCCCGGCTGGGCGGTCTATGCGCATATGGGCGGCAACGCCTCCCAGCAGCTGGTCAATGTGCTGGCCGAGCGGATCGCCCGGGGGGAGACCGAACTGGCGCTGGCGGTGGGCGCTGAGTTCCTGGGTTCGGCGATCAAGCGCCTCACCAAGGGCCTGCCGTTCGACGACTGGCGCGCGGTGGAGGACGACGACCTGCCCGAGCCGCAGCGGTTCGGCGATCCGCGGTCGGGCGTCACCCCCTACGAGGCGCGGCACGGGCTGAACCGGCCGATCAACACCTATCCGCTGTTCGAGAACGCGCTCCGGGCGCGGGATCATCGCTCGATCGCCGACCACCAGGCGCGGCTGGGGCGGCTCTTCGCGCCCTTCACCAAGGTCGCCGCCGGCAATCCCGAGGCCTGGTTCCCCATCGAGCGGACGGCCGAGGAGCTGGTCACGGTGTCGGACCGCAACCGCATGGTGGGCTTTCCCTATCCGAAGCTGCTGAACGCCATCATGGAGGTGGACCAGGCGGCCGGCGTCATCCTGGCCAGCGTGAAGAAGGCTCGCGAGCTGGGGGTTCCGGAAGACCGGTGGGTCTATCTGCACGGCTGCGCGGACGCCGCGGACCTGTGGTTCCCGCTGGACCGGCAGAACTTCTATTCCAGCCCGGCCATGCGGTTGACCGGCCAGCGAGCGCTGGAGATGGCCGGCGTGGACCTGGCCGATATCGACTTCTTCGACCTTTATTCCTGTTTCCCGGTGGCCGTGGAGATCGGCGCCGAGGAACTGGGGCTGGCGCTTGACGATCCACGCGGGCTGACGGTGACGGGCGGGCTGCCCTACGCCGGCGGGCCGGGGAACAACTACGCCATGCATTCCATCGCCACCATGGCGGGCAAACTGCGCGCGAAGCCCGGCGCCTATGGCCTGGTGACGGCCAACGGCTGGTACCTGACCAAGCAGTCGACGGGGATCTATTCGACGACACGGCCGGCCGCTCCCTTCGAGCGGCAGGACCCCGGGGTCCTGCAGCGCCAGATCGACGCGCTCGCCCACCCCGCCGTCACCGAAACGCCGCAAGGCGCGGCCAGGATCGAGACCTACACCGTTGTCCATCGCCGGGAGGGGCCGTTCATGGGGATCGTTGTCGGCCGCGATGACGCCGACCGCCGGTTCGTCGCCCATACGCCGAACGACGCGGCGACGCTCGCCGGACTGGAGCAGGGCGAACAGGTCGGGCGCACCGGCCGGGTCGGCCCAGGTCCCGCCGGGGGCCAGACCAACCTCTTCACCCCGGACTGACCATGGCCCACCTCAAACGCGTCTATGTGATCCGTCACGGCAAACCGTCGGCCACCTGGGGCGGGGATGACGACGACCCGGGGTTGGATGAGACCGGCCACGCCCAGGCCCGCGCGGCCCGCGACTGGCTGATGGCGCTGCCGGCCCACGAGCGGCCGAGCAAGGTGGTCAGTTCGCCCCTGCGCCGCTGCCGCGAGACCGCCGAGCCCACCGCCAAGGCGCTGGGTGTCACGGTGGAGGTCGATGCGCGGGTGGGCGAAATCCCGACGCCCGCGGCTCTGTCGGCGGAGGAACGGGGGCCCTGGCTTCGCAAGTCTTTCGCGGGAACCTGGGCCGAGATCCAGGGCGACCTTGACTATGACGCCTGGCGGCGCGAGATCGCCGCCTCGCTGGTGGCGCGCGGGAACACGGCGGTCTTTTCGCACTATGTGGCGACCAATGCGGTGGTCTCCCAGCTCCTTGGCGATCCGAGGGTGCTGGCGTTCCGTCCGGACCACGCCTCGGTCACCGTGCTGGAGACCGACGGCGAGAGCCTGAGCCTGGTCGAGATGGGCCGGGAAGCGAACACGGGCGTACTTTAGGATGGGGCGCTAAGATCTTGATCGGCCGTCAGATCCTTACGGTCGCGGAGATGGGTCGCGCCGATGCCGCGGCGATCGCCGCCGGGACGCCGGGGATCACCCTGATGGAGCGCGCGGGGACCGCCGTAGCCGACGCGGTCTGCGCACGTTTCGCCCGGCAGGCGGCGCTGGTGCTCTGCGGCCCGGGAAACAACGGCGGCGACGGCTATGTGACGGCCCGGCTGCTGAAGGAGCGCGGCTGGCCGGTGGAGGTGCGAAGCTTCGGCGAACCGGCGACCCAGGACGCCCAGGCCGCCAGCGCCCGCTGGGNNCCCGGCGTCTGGATCGACGCCCTGTTCGGCGCGGGCCTCTCGCGTCCGCTGGAGGGCCCCGCGGCCGCGGCGGCGCTGCGCATGGCCGAGGCGCCGGAACGGGTGGTGGCGGTGGATGTCCCCAGCGGCGTGCCCGGAGACACCGGCAGACCCATCGGTCCGGCCGCCTGCGCGGCCCTGACCGTGACCTTTCACGCCAAGAAGCCGGCCCATGTGCTGGAGCCGGGCCGCAGCCGGTGCGGTGAGGTGGTGGTGGCCGACATCGGCCTCGCGGCCAGCGACAGCCGGACCGTCGAGAACGGGCCGGACCTCTGGCTCCCACGATTCCCCTGGCCGACCGCGGCTTCGCACAAGCATGCGCGCGGGCGGCTGGTGGTGGTGAGCGGCGAGGCCTGGAGCACCGGCGCGGCGCGGCTGGCGGCGCGGGCAGGTTTGCGGATCGGCGCGGGCCTGGTGACCGTGCTGTCGCCGCCCGAGGCCCTGCCGGTCAACGCCGCGCACCTGGAGGCGGTGATGCTGCGGGGCTTCGAGACCGATCTGGAGCTGGAACAGGCCGCCAAGAACGTGGACGCCGCGGTGATCGGACCGGCGGCGGGGATAGGCGAGCCGACCTTGCTCAACGTCCTGGCTCTGGCGCGCACCGGCGCGGCTCTGATCCTCGACGCCGACGCCATCACCGTCTTCCGCGACGATCCGGAGGAGCTCTATTCGCTGCTCGACCGCGATGACGTGCTGACGCCGCACGTGGGCGAGTTCGAGCGGTTGTTCCCGGGCCTGCTGGCCGCGTCGGCCGAGCGGATCGCAGCGGCCAGGACCGCGGCGGAGCGGGCCGGGGCCGTCCTGCTGCTGAAAGGCGCCGACACGGTCATCGCCGCGCCCGACGGGCGCTGCGCGGTCAACATCAACGGATCCTCCTGGCTCGCCACCGCCGGCTCCGGCGATGTGCTCGCGGGTTTCATCGGAGGGCTGGTGGCGCAGGGAATGGAGAGTTTCGAGGCGGCCTGCGCCGGCGCCTGGATTCACGCCGAGGCGGCCGAGCTGCACGGGCCGGGCCTGATCTCCGAAGACCTGCCGGGCCTGGCGCCGGCCGTGCTTCGCCGGCTCTTCGACGAGCGCTGAAGCGGCCACGAAAAAGGGCGGCGGATCGCTCCGCCGCCCCTCTTCGAAAGCTTGCTGTCCGAGGCCTAGAAGTCGGCCGACAGACCGACGAACACGAACCGGCCGAGCGCGTCGTAGACCTGCGGGAAGGTGTTGCCGTTGCCGACCGTGGCCGGAAGGTTGTTGCCGGCCAGCGGCGGGTCCTTGTCGAATACATTGTTCACGCCAACCCGGAAGTTCAGGTTGTTGTGGACCGTGAAGTTGGCCGTCAGGTCGATGTAGTTCTGCGCCGGGAAGCGCTGTTCGACGGCGGTCTGTATCCCCGGGTTGTTGAGCTGCGGATTGGCGTCGAAGGAGTCGGCCGTGACCTTGCCGAAGTAGCGCCATTGCGCCGAGAAGCTCAGGCTCTTCACCCAGTCGCCGTAGGAGTAGGGCGTGTTCCAGGTCAGGCGCGCCTTGTGACGCCATTCTGGACTGGGCGTGCCGCAGGTCGTGCCATAGAGGCCCTTGCAGTCGAAGGACGGGCCGCCCGGCAGGGGCTGGGTGACCGTCTTGTCGAGCCAGGTCCCGATCAGGCTGGCCGAGATCGAGCCGTTGTCGCCAAGGCCGAACGTCGACAGGTCGGTGTGGTAGGCGACGTTCAGGTCGACGCCGCTGGTCTGCAGCGAACCGGTGTTGAGCGTGGTGTCCTGCACGAAGCCCTGGTTGGAGAGGAACAGCGAACCGTTGGCGTCGCGGTGGACGAGGCTGCAGAAGACCGGGTTTCCGGTGTTGACGCAGTTGGTCAGCTCCAGGGTCGCGCCGATCCGCGAGATGAACTGGTCGACCTTGATGTTGAAGTAGTCGACCGAGACGCTCATGCCGGGGACGAAGGTCGGCTGGAAGACGACGCCGGCGGTGTAGGTGTCGCTGATTTCCGGCTTCAGGTTCGGGTTGCCGCCGGTCTGGCCGTTGTACTGGTTGGCCGGGTTCTTCTCGATGGCCAGGACCTGGGCCGTGGTCAGGTGGAAGAGGCTGGCGCAGGTGGCGACCAGCGGGTTGGCGGCGGAGAGGCCTGCGCAGGGGTCGGCCGTGCCGTCGAGCACCACATTCTGCGGCGCGAACAGCTCGATGACGTTCGGCGCGCGGACGGCGCGGTTGTAGCCGCCGCGGAAGCGCAGGCCGTCGATCACCTCCCACTCGCCGGCCACCTTGTAGGTGTTGGTGTTGCCGATCGAAGAGTAGTTCGAGAAGCGGTAGCCGAGTTCTAGCGAGATGTCCTTGGCGTAGGGCATGTCCGAAACCAGCGGCACGCGGGCCTCGCCGAACAGTTCGTAGACGTCGAAGCCGCCGTTGACCGGCGGCGCCGCGCCGCCGTTGCCGTTCACCAAGCCATTGTTCGACAGGAAGTCGGCGACGGTGTCGAGGTGCTCGCGGCGGTACTCGGCGCCGAGGGCGACGCCCACGCCTTCCGAGGCCATCGGGCTCTTGACGCCGTAGTCGCCGAGCTTGCCGGTGAAGGCCAGGCTGGCCACCCGCTCGATGATGTTGCCGCTGTTGAAGCTGTTGATCGACAGGAACTTGATCGCGGCCGGCGAGATGA
>PLEH01000063.1 GCA_003136395.1 Phenylobacterium sp. | reverse complement strand
ATCCACCACTGCATGCGCGCCATCGGCTCAGCCGAAAAGGCGCTGGACCTGATGGTCACCCGCGGCCTCACCCGCACCGCCTTCGGCAAGCCGCTGGTCCAGCTCGGCGGCAATATCGAGATCATCAGCCGCGCCCGCATCGACATCGAGGCCATGCGCCTGATGGTGCTGAAGGCCGCCAAGGCCATGGACGTCCTGGGCAACCAGGAAGCCCGCGTCTGGATCCACATGGTCAAGGCCATGGTGCCGGAGAAGGTCTGCCAGATCATCGACCAGGCGATCCAGATGCATGGCGCGCTGGGGGTTTCGCAGAAGACCCCGCTGGCCCGCATGTACACCTCCACCCGGACGCTGCGGATCGCCGACGGCCCGGACGAGGTCCACCACATGGTGGTCGGCCGCAACGAGCTGCGCCAGTACCGCGAGATGCCCGCCGACGCGGGCGAGACCTCCATCTTCCGGCACTAGCCGCTCCAAACGGCGGCAAGTCTGACATGGGCCTCGGCGCTGCAAAGCTCCGGGGCCTTTGTCGTTTTGCGCCGCGCGCCGGGCTGTGCCTAAACTCCGATAACGAATTGAGCTTGGGAGGGCTTAGGGATGAAATCGACCACGCTGGCGCTGGCCGCCATGTCCGTGTCGCTGCTGGCGCTGGGCGCGCCGGCCGCGGCTCACGCCGAGACGGCCTGCGCCGATCTGGTCAAGACCGTCCTGCCGCACGCGGAGGTCACCAAGGCGGTCTCGGAAAAGGTCGGCGACAAGCAGGTCTGCAAGGTCTCGGTCACCAGCCGGCCGACCCAGGACAGCGACATCCGCCTGGAGCTGTGGATCCCCGAGAGCGCGGCCTGGAACGGCAAGTTCGTCCAGGTGGGCAACGGCGGCTTCGCGGGCTCGATCCCGCGCGGCTCGTTCAACGGTCCGGTCAAGGCCGGCTACGCGGTCTCCGGCACCGACGACGGCCACCAGGACGCAGTCGGCACCAACGCCTCCTGGGCGCTCGGCCATCCGGAGAAGATCACCGACTTCGGCTGGCGCGCGCTGAAGGAGACCACCGAGGCCTCCAAGGCCCTGATCGTCGCCATGAAGGGCGGCAAGATCGCCAGGTCCTATTTCGCGGGCTGCTCGGACGGCGGGCGCGAGGCGTTGATGGAGGCGCAGCGCTACCCCAACGACTTCGACGGCATCGTCGCCGGCGCGCCGGCCAACTACATGAGCCAGCTGTTCGGCCTGTCGGCCTACCAGCAGCAGACCATGGCCAAGCCCGGCGGTTACCTCGGGGCGCCGCAGCGCGAACTCCTGCAGAAGACGGTGCTGGCGCAGTGCGGCGGCGAGGCCCTCATCCGCGACCCGATGGCCTGCCACTTCGATCCGGGCAAGCTCGCCTGCAAGGCCGGCCAGACCCCCGACTCTGAAAAGGGGGGTTGCCTCACCGCGCCGCAGGTGGCCTCGGCCAAGGCCTTCTATGACGGGCGCCGGGACAAGACCGGCAAGATAGTCTTCCCCGGCTATAGCCCCGGCGCGGAATCCCTGAACGGCAGCTGGAACGCCTGGATCACCGGCCCGACCGCGGAGACCAATCAGAAGGCGGCCGGTCCGTCCTTCTCGTCGAACGCGTTCAAATATTTCGGCTTCCAGGACCCCAACTTCGACTATCTGAAGATGGACATGGGCGCCCCGTTCGAGGGCGCGATGAAAAAGATGGCCGCGGCGCTGGACTCGCCCGACCCGAACCTGGCGGCCTTCAAGAAGCACGGCGGCAAGCTGATCCAGTACCATGGCTGGAACGACCCCGCGATCCCGCCGCGCTCGTCGGTCGTCTATTACGAGGACGTCCGCAAGACGATGGGCGACACCTCCGGCTTCTACCGGATGTACCTGGTGCCGGGGATGCTGCACTGCGCCGGCGGCGTGGGTCCCTCGGGCGTCGACTGGGTGTCGCTGCTCGACACCTGGGTGATCGCGGGCAAGGCGCCGGGAGAGGTCACCGCCGTGGCCGGTCCCGGCCAGGGCGCCGGCGGCCCGCCGAGCCAGGTGCTCTGCCCCTTCCCGGGCGTCGCCAGGAAGACCGCCGAGACCTGGGCCTGCAGCGTTCCGAAGAAGAAGGGCTGAGCATGAAGCCTCTCCTGTTCGCCGCCGGCGCCGTCCTGGCGCTCGGCGCGCCGTTCGCTGCGCATGCCGAAGCCGCTTGCGCCGACATGTCTCGCGCCAGCCGCCGCACGCCGAGATCACCGCGGCCAAGCCCGTGGCGGTCAAGGGCGGCCAGGCCTGCCAGATCAACCTCATCAGCCGCCCGACTTCGGATTCCGAAATCAAGATCGAGGTGATGATCCCGATCGGCGCCGCCTGGAACGGCAAGTTCGTCCAGGTGGGCAACGGCGGGCTGGCCGGCTCGATCCCCGCGGCTCAGATCAAGCTCCGGGCCGAGGAGGGCTACGCCTCGGCGGGCACCGATGACGGCCACGGCGGCAACGGCCGCACGGCCATCTGAGCGCTCGGCCACCCGGAGAGGATCAGGGACTTCGCCGACCGGTCGCTGAAGGAGACGACCGAGGCGGGCAAGGCGCTGGTCGTGGCCATGAAGGGCGAGAAAGCCAAGCGCAGCTACTTCGTCGGCTGCTCGGCCGGCGGGCGCGAGGCGCTGATGGAGGCGCAGCGCTTCCCGGGCGACTTCGACGGTATCGTCGCCGGGGCCACGGCCAACTACAACACGCTGTCGACCGGCGGGCGGGCCTATATGCAGCAGGCGCTCGCCAAACCCGGTGGCTATCTCGACACCGCGCAGCTGCAACTGCTGCAGACCGCGGCGCTCAGGCAATGCGCCGACGGCGGCCCGTTCATCCGCGACCAAATGGCCTGCCACTTCGACCCCAGCGTCCTCAAGTGCAAGGCGGGCCAGACGGAAGGCTGCCTGACCGCGCCGCAGATCGCGTCCGCCCAGGCGATCTATGGCGGCCGAGTGGTGGGCGGCAAGTCGATGTTCCCGGGCTACATGCCCGGCGCCGAGGCCGCCCGCGGCGGCTGGCAGGCCTGGAACACCGGGACATCCAAGGCGACCTATGCGGAGTCAGCGGGCCACACGATCTCGTCGCAGTTCCTGAAGTACTTCGTCTACGGCGACCCGTCGTTCGACTTCCTGAAGATGGACTTGGGTCCCAAGTACGATCGCGACCGGATGAAGACCTCGGCGGTGCTGGACGCGGTCAACGCGGACCTTACGCCGTTCAAGAAGCACGGCGGCAAGCTCATCCAGTACCATGGCTGGAACGACCCCGCGATCCCGCCGCTGAGCGCCATCCGCTACTATGGCGAGGTCAATCGGAAGATGGGCCGGACCGGCGACTTCTACCGGCTCTACATGATCCCCGGCATGCTCCACTGCCAGGGCGGGGCAGGGCCCGGAACCGTGGACTGGCTGGGCGTGCTGGACCACTGGGTCGAGGCCAAGGCCGCGCCCGCCGAACTCACGGCGACCGGGCCGAATGGCGCGAGCCAGATGCTCTGCCCCTATCCCGGCGTGGCGAAGAAGGCCGGCGACGGCTGGGCCTGTTCGGTTGGGAAGAAGGCGGGCTAGGCGGGGTCCGGCAAGCGTTGCTGTGCGGCCGTCGGGGGTGTAAGCGAACGCCGTTCATATGACCCGGCCCTTCCGCATACGCAGCCTGAGCGCCGAGGAAGCCCAGATTGCCGCAACCGCCCTCGGCGAGGTGCTGTTCGATTGTGTGGCGGGCGGCGCCTCCGTGGGCTTCATGGCCGACTTTACCCGTCAGGACGCGACGGTGTTCTGGCTGGACCAGACGCATTGCCGCGACGGCCGCGCGATCCTGGTGGCGGAGGACGATGCGGGCGTCTTCGGCGTCGTGCAGGTGATCCCCGTGGCGACGCCAAATCAGCCGCATCGCGTCGACGTCTCAAAGATGCTGGTGCACCGGCGCGGCCGCCGCCGGGGCGCGGCCGAGGCGCTGATGGTCGCAGCGGAAGACGCGGCTCGCGAGATGGGCCGCTGGCTGATGGTGCTCGACACCGTGACCGGCAGCCCCGCCGATTTCCTCTACGAAAAGCGAGGCTGGAGCCGAGCCGGCGTGATCCCCGACTACGCGCTGATGCCCGACGGCGCACTGTGCGACGCCACCTTTTTCTACAAAGCGCTCGACAGATGATTGTCCAATTCTTTCTGAAAAGAGCCCGGCCGCGAGCGGCCGTTGGCCCCAGCCGGACGGCCGGCCCCTTCTGGCGCACGTCGCGTCGCAGATCCGCGGACGGAGGGGCCTGTGTCCCCTTCGCGAGGCGGGTCGCAACTCCGAAGGAGTCCCTCAATGACCATTCTCACGGGCGCGTTCATCATCGCGATGTCGTTCCTGACGGCGGCCCTGTCCGGCGTCTTCGGCATGGCGGGCGGGTTGTTGCTCAAGGGCGCGCTGGCCCTGGTCCTGCCAGTCTCGGCGACCTTCGTCGTCCACGGCATGCTGCAGCTGGTGGCCAACGCCTGGCGGGCGATCCTTCACCGTAGGTTCGTCGACCTGAAGATCGTCGGCCTCTTCGCGATCGGCTCGTTCGCGGCCGGGGGCGTGATGGCCTATGTGGCGCTGGAGCCCACCAAGGCCACGCTCTACCTGCTGATGGGTCTGGTCCCCGGCCTGGTCTGGCTGCCGGACGGCTGGGTGAAGGTCGATGCCTCGCGGCCCGGGCAGGCGCTCTTCGCGGGCTTCATCGTCACCGGCGTCAACCTGACCGCCGGCGTCGCCGGGCCCCTGCTCGACGTCTTCTTCGTGCGCACGGCGCTCACCCGCCACCAGATCGTCGCCACCAAGGCCGCGACCCAGGTGTTCAGCCACATCATGAAGATCGTCGTCTATGGCGCCCCGCTGCTGGCTGTCGGCGGCCGGGGCGTGCCGCCGCTCTGGGTGTTCGCCTTCGCCGTCCCGCTCTCCATGCTGGGCACCGCGGCCGGCGGCGTCGTGCTCAGCCGGTTGAGCGACGTGAACTTCAAGCGCTACCTGCGGCTGATCCTGACGGTGATCGGCCTGGTCTATCTGGCGCAGGCCGCGCGTCTGTACCTGGGCTGAGGTCAGGACAAAAAAAAGGCCAGGTGCGAGCACCCGGCCTTTTGGAAGTTTAGGGAGGAAGCGCCCAGGAATGGGCAATCCTCAGGTATGTGCGGATTGCGGCGACGCAAGGGCGACGCTGTAAATTCTTGACGACGGATGATGAAATCATGTGGCTGGAGCCGAAGGTCCTGGAGAACCGTTATGTCCGGCTGGAGCCGATGGCGCCGGCGCACCGCGAGGACCTGCGCGCGGCCTGCGACGCTGACCCGGCCACCTGGACCGACCTCTACCCCTATTCCCTGGCCGGCGAGCACTTCGATGCCGGCTGGACGCGGTTCTACGCCGACCCGGCCGCCGACCGGATGAACTATGCGGTGACGGTGGGCGGACGCTGCCTGGGGGTGTCGAGCTATCTGACCGTCGATCCGGCCAACGGCTCGCTGGAGATCGGCGGCACCTATTATCACCCGCAGGTTCGCGGCGGCCCGGTGAACCCGGCCTCAAAGCGGCTGATGATGGCGCACGCCTTCGAGAGCGGGGCCAGGCGCGTGCAGTACAAGGTCGACGCCATCAACGCCCGCAGCCGCGCGGCGGTGCTGAAGCTGGGCGCGACCCAGGAGGGGATCCTGCGCCAGGACCGGGTGACCTGGACCGGCCGCATCCGCGACACGGTGGTCTTCTCGATCCTCGCCGACGAGTGGCCGGCGGTGCGCGAACGCCTGGACGCGCGGCTGGCGGGGTCCGCCTAGCCCCGCCGCGCCAGGCGGCGCGACGCCATCAGGAGCAGCGCGGCGCTGAGGGCGGCCAGCACGCCGGCGTGTCCAGCGAGCGACCCTTCCGTGGGCATTCCGGCCGCGGCGCGGGCGAGCTGGACCAGGTGATAGGTCGGCCAGATGACCCGGATATCGTGCAGGAAGCCGGTCAGGGGAAAGAAGAGGCCCGACAGGAACGCCATGCCCAGGTAGATGATGTTGGCGAAGGCGCCGGCGCTGGAGGCGGGGGCCCAGGCGCCGATGGCAAGCCCGATGGCGCAGGCCGGGATCACCCCCAGCGACATCACCGCCGCCACCGTGAACAGCCGCTGCGGGTTCAGGGTCACATGCCCGAGCGTCAGCGCTACGGCCACCAGAATGGCCATCACCACGATGGCGAAGACGTAGGCCATCATCAGCTTGGCGGCCAGGTAGGAGCCGGTGGGCATGGGCAGCGCGCGCTTGAAGGTCAGCAGGCCCTGGTTGCGCTCCACGGCTACCAATATGCCGAAGCCGAACAGGCCGGGCCCCATGACGCCATAGACCGTCCAGCCCACGAACATCATGTCGGCGAAGCCGGGCGGGCGGTGGCCCCCGCCGTTCAGCAGCACGCCGAAGAAGCTGTAGAACAGGACCGGCATGGCCAGGATCGGGATCGAGAAGGCCGGCGTCCTGAGCAGCCGCAGCGATTCGAACTTCGCGTCGCTGAGATAGGCGCCAATCACCCGGCCGAGGCTCATGGGCGGGATGGAGCCAAGTTGGGTTTGGTTCGGGGCGAGCACGGTCACGGGGCGGGCTCCTGGGTCAGTTCGGCGAAGGCGTCGGAAAGGCCGGCGCGGCGGACTTCGAGATCGGCGAGGCCGGGGTCGGCCAGCAGCATCCGTACGGTGGCCTCGGCGTCGGTGGTGGTGATGGAGACGCGGCCGTCGGCGGAGGTGACGGCCGTCACGCCAGCCCAGCTCTCGATTGCGCCGACCGAGAGCGTGGTGACGCAGTCGACGCGCTTGCGCACGACGATGGCGCGCATTTCCTCGACGGTGCCCTCGGCGACGCGGCGGCCCTTGGCCATGACCACGACCCGGTCGGCGAGCGCCTCGGCCTCCTCGATGTAGTGGGTGGTGAGCACGATGGACGTTCCCCTCGCCACCAGGCCGCGCAGGGTGGCCCACATGTTTTCGCGGGCGTTGAGGTCGAGGCCGGTGGTGGGCTCGTCGAGGAAGAGCAGGCGCGGGCGGCCGCAGATGGCCAGGGCGAACTGCGCCTGGCGCTTCTGGCCGCCGGAGAGTTTGAGGTAGGGGCGCTCGGCGATCTTTTCGACGCCGGCGAGGGAGATGGCCTCGGAGAGGCTCAGCGGATCGGGGTAATAGGCCTGGGTCATGGCGATGTGCTCGCGGACCCTAAGCGCGTCGGCCAGCGCCACCTCCTGCATCATCACGCCGACGCCGCGGCGCGCCGCGAGGTCGCGCGGGGAGCGCCCGAACAGCTTGACCTCGCCCTTGTCCGGCGTCTGCAGGCCCAGCATGAGCGCGATGGCGGTGGTCTTGCCGGCACCATTGGGGCCCAGCACGGCCAGCAGTTCCCCGCCGCGAACCTCCAGGTCGAGGCCCGCGAGCGCGACCGTCTCGCCGTAGCATTTCTCGACGCCGCTCAGCCGCGCGAGCGCGGTATCCGTTTCATTGGTGTCGCGCGCCATCTCCGCCCCGCTCCGATGTTTCGAGGTCTAGTCGCCGCCGTTGGGCCGGATGGATGCGAGGCGCGGTCAGGCCGTCGCCGCGGTGCGTTCCTCGGCGTTTGGGAAGAACACCTCCGACGCGTGCTCGGCCACCTCCTGGGCGGTGTAGGGCCGGCCGGGCTGGAAGCCCCCCGTCTGCAGCATCTTGATCTCGCGGACGCCGCGGCTGGAAACCCCGAGGATCTTGCCCGAATGCTCGGCGGCGAGGTCGGAGACCATGAAGAGGACGCCGGGCGCCACGTTCTCCGGCAGGCTCAGCGGGTCCGGCTCCTTGCCGATGCGGCCGGGCAGGTCGGAGGTCATGCGGGTGTAGGCGCCGGGGGCCAGGCCCATGACGCGGATGTTGTACTTGCGGCCCTCGATCGACATCACCCGGACCATTCCGTAGATGCCGGCCTTGGCCGCTCCGTAATTGGTCTGGCCGAAATTGCCGTAGAGGCCGGAGGTGGACGAGGTGAGCACCATCGAGCCGCCGCCGTGGTCCTTCATCCATTTCCAGACCGGAAGCGCGCAGCAGTAGGCGCCTTTCAGGTGCACCTTGATCACCTTGTCCCAGTCCTCCTCGGAGGTGTTGGCGAAGGTCTTGTCGCGCAGGATGCCGGCGTTGCAGACCAGGATGTCGACCGTGCCGAAGTTGTCGATCGCGGTCGCTAGAATGTTCTCGCCGCCCTGCACGGTGGAGACGTCGTCGCCATTGGCCACCGCCTTGCCGCCGGCGGCCCCGATCGCATCGACCACCTTCTGCGCCGCCGAAACGTCGGCTCCGGTCCCGTCGCGGGCCCCGCCCAGATCGTTGACGACGACGCTGGCGCCTTCCTTGGCGAACAGCTTCGCATAGGCCTCGCCCAGGCCGTTGCCGGCCCCCGTGATGATCGCGACTTTCCCGTCCAGCAGACCCGCCATAACCGACCTCCCAATGGTTCTCTGAATTTATGGGACGCATCTTCCGACCGCAGTCGGCCGCTTGGCAAGCCGTCAGCGTTCGCGGCGCGCCTGGAAGAAGCCCTTCAGCAGAGCGGAACTCTCCTGCGCCAAAACCCCGCCGGTGACGGTGGGGCGCGAATGGCAGGTGGGCTGCTCAAAGAACCGCGGGCCGTTGACGACCGCGCCACCCTTGGGGTCCTCGGCCCCGAACACCAGGCGGGCGATCCGCGCGTGGCTGATGGCGCCGGCGCACATGGCGCAGGGCTCGAGCGTCACCACCAGGGTCAGGCCAGTCAGACGGTAGTTGCCGAGCTTCCGGGCGGCTTCCCGCAGCGCCACGATCTCGGCGTGGGCCGTGGGGTCGTGGGCGCCGATGGGCCCGTTGGCGCCAATGGCGATCACCTCTCCGGAAGCCGGATCGACCACGACCGCGCCCACCGGCGTCTCGCCGCGCCCGGCGGCGGCTTGCGCGGCCTCGAGGGCGATGCGCATGGTGCGATGGTCATGGTCCACGATCCGCACCGAACCGGCGCCCGCCCCTCCGGTCAACCCCGCACGCCGCAAGCTGAGGTCCAGCAAGAGGGCGGTGGCGGCCGCGTGGCGAAGATGCTGGCCCGCGCCGGCGTCGCCTCGCGGCGCGAGGTGGAGCGGCTGATCGAGGCGGGCCGCGTGGCGCTGAACGGCCAGGTCCTGACCACGCCGGCGGTCAAGGTCGAGGCCGGCGACATCCTGACCGTGGACGGCGCGGTGGTCACCGAGGCCGAACCGGCCCGGCTCTTCCGCTACCACAAGCCGATCGACCTGGTGACCAGCCATAAGGACCCGCAGGGGCGCCAGACGGTGTTCGAGGCCCTGCCGTCCGGCCTGCCTCGGCTGATCTCGGTGGGACGCCTCGACATCAATTCCGAGGGCCTGCTGCTGCTCACCAACGACGGCGGCCTGGCCCGCGCCCTGGAAATGCCGGCCACAGGGATCGTCCGCCGCTACCGCGCCCGGGCGCGGGGCCGGGTCACCCAGGAGCGGCTCGACACCCTGAAGAAGGGCATCACCGTCGAGGGCGTCCACTATGGCGCGATCGACGCGACCCTCGACAAGGCCAAGGAAGGTCCGCAAGGCGCGAACCTCTGGATCACCGTCGTCCTGGCCGAGGGCAAGAACCGCGAGGTCCGCCGCGTGCTGGAGGCGCTGGGCCTGAAGGTGAACCGGCTGATCCGACTTTCCTACGGCCCCTTCGCGCTCGGGACCCTCTTGCCTGGCGAAGTCGAGGAGGTTGGGCCCCGGGTGATCCGCGAGCAGCTGGCCGAGCACATCGCGCCCGCGAACCTGCCCAAGGGCGACCGCCCGCTCTGGAAGAAGCCCGCCGCCGTGATCGCCGGGCCTCGTCGCGGCGCCGTGGAGATCGACCGGCCCGGCAAGCCCGTGGGCCGCAAGGGTAAGCCGCTACGCCGGTCGCGTGCACCCGCTTCCGCCGGTGAGCCGCCGAAAAAGAAGGAATACAAGGCGGGCTGGGCCAAGCCGAAACCCCGGGCGGTGATCACGCCTAGAGCGCCTGGATCGAAGCGGGGGCCCGGCCAGCCCTCAGGCCATCGCGCGCCGAAGCCGTCCGCATCACCGCCGCAAAGGACCGGCGCTCGTCCGCCAGGCCCTCCTCGATCGGGCGGTCCAAGGCGGCGCGGGTGAGGCGCTTGGCGAAGGCGATGCCCTCCGCCCCGCGCTGATCCCACTCAGCGGACATCTGCAGAGCCCGGTCCACGGGCTCGGCGTGGATTTCGTGGACCATGCCGATCCGCAGCGCCTCTTCGGCGTCGAACGTCAGGCCGCGCAGGATGATCTCCAGCGCCTTGGCCTCGCCCACCACCCGCGGGAGCCTCTGGGTCCCGCCGCCGCCCGGGAAGATGCTCACGCGCGTCTCCGGCAACCCGATGGCCTCGACGCCGGGGCTGATGATCCGCAGGTCGCAGGCTAGGCTGAGTTCGAAGCCGCCGCCCATGCATAGGCCGTTGATCGCCGCGACCACCGGCTTGGGCGTTTCAGCGATCAGGTCCACCAGAGCCAGGAAACCGCTGGTCGGGCGGGCTCCCGCGGGCGGCGGCGGAGGCGGAGCCGTGTCCTTTGCCGCGTCGCTCGCCGTCGAAAGCTCGTCGACATCGTAGTGGCGGATGAAGATTCCGGGCACGCCACCGGTGATGACGATCGAGCGGACGCCCCCGTCCCCGGCCAGAGGACGCATCTTTTCCAGCATTTCCTGGGCGCCGGCGCCGGTCATGGTCCCGAAGGGAGGGTTGGCATAGGTGACCACGGTCGCGCCGCCTCTGCGCTCGACGCTGACAAAGCTCATCACAGCCTCCCTTGATTGTTGCGGCGAAAGCTTGGATCGGAGGCGGGGGCGCGACAAGCGCCCGTCGGCGGGAGGCCAGGTTTGCGTATCGTTTCCGGCAGTTTCCGCGGCAAGACGCTCGCCGCTCCCAAGGGCGAGGCCACGCGGCCCACCTCCGACCGCGCCCGCCAGGCGGTGTTCAACATCCTGGAGCACGCGGCCTGGTCGAAGGGCGTTCGGGACCAGCGGGTCATCGACCTCTTCGCGGGCTCCGGGGCGCTGGGCTTCGAGGCCCTGTCGCGCGGCGCGGCCTTCTGCCTCTTCGTGGAGACCGACGAGGCGGCCCGCGGCGCCATCCGCGAGAATGTGGAGGCGATGGGCCTGTTCGGCGTGACCCGCGTCCACCGCCGCGACGCCACCGACCTGGGGGTCCGCCCTGGCGGCGACGGCCCGGCCTTCGATCTCGCCTTCCTCGACCCGCCCTACGCCAAGGGCCTCGGCGAGCAGGCGCTGGAAAAACTCGCCGCCGGAAACTGGCTCGCGCCGGGCGCCATCCTGGTGTTCGAGCGCGGGGCCGGCGAGCCGGATGTCGCCGCGCCCGGCTACGAGGTCCTGGACGTCCGCGACTATGGCGCGGCGCGGGTGCATTTCCTGCGGTTCGGGGGCGCTTGACCCTCACGCCCCGTGAGCCCTGATAAGTCCGCCATCGACGAAGGAGATCGATCGTGAGCGGCCATACGGTCAAGCAGGTGGCGAAGCTGTCGGACGTCAGCGTCCGCACGCTGCACCACTACGACGAGATCGGGCTTCTGAAGCCCGCATCCGTCGGCGCGAACGGCTACCGCTACTACGGCCGCGAGGAGCTGCTGCGCCTGCAGCAGATCCTGTTCCACCGCGAGCTCGGCTTCTCGCTTGAGGAGATCGGGCGGACGCTGGACGCCAAGGGCTTCGACAAGGTGGCGGCGCTCAAGGCGCACCGCCGGAAGCTGGAGGCCGAAACCCGCCGCTACCGGCAGCTGATGCGCACGATCGACGAGACCCTCGCGACCCTCGAAGGAGAAGCGAAGATGGCGGACAAGGCGATGTACCGGGGCTTCGACCTCGAAAAGCAGGCGGGCTACGAAAAGGAGCTCGTCGAGAAGCACGGCGCGACGATGCAGAAGCACATCGACGACGCCAAGGCGGGCATGGCCGGTTGGAGGCAGTCGGATTTCGACGCCATGCAGGCCGAGGCCGACGCCATCGAGGCGGGCATGGCCAAGGCGCTGGTGGACGGCCTGCCGGCCGACTCCGCGGCGGTGACGGCGCTGATGCGCCGCCAGCACGCCTGGATCGGCAAGAGCTGGAACAAGCCTGCCCCGGCCGTGGCCTTCACGGGCCTGGGTCAGATGTACGTGGACGATCCGCGCTTCCGCGAGCGCTACGACGGGCGTCAGGCCGGGCTGGCGGAATATATCGCCGCGGCGATGAAGTCGTTCGCGGAGCGGGAGCTGAGCTAGGGCTCTGCGGCGTCCCGGGTCCTCGCGTCCCGGGGCGTCTGTGGCCCGATGACGTGCCGGGCGAAGGCCGGGACCGCGCCATAGGCGGCGTGAAGGTTGGCGTTGAAGGAGCCGACGCTGCGCTGGTGACGCGCCCACAGGATCGCCAGGGACTTGTGGGTATGCAGCGTCACGTGGCCGTTGCGCGGCCCGACGTACCACCAACCCAGGCCCTGGGCGTCGAAATCGGCGGGCTGGGTCAGGGTCGAAAACACCAGCAGTCCATCGTCCGTCAGGAAGCTTGCGATGTCTGCGGCGCCGCCGACCGGATCGGGCATGTGCTCGAGGGTCTCGAAGCAGGTCACCAGATCGAACCGCCGGTCGGGCCGCTCCCGGTGATCGGGATGGAAGGCGTCATAGGTCACCACGTCGGCAAAGCCGGCCTCGCGCAGCCGGGCCGCCATCACGCCACTACCGCCGCCGTAGTCGAGGACCGCCAGCCCGTCCTTGCTCGCCCCGAAGAGCTTGCCGATGAAAGCCGCGCCGTTGGCCGGCCGGATATCCGCATAGTCGGCGTCAACCTGGCCGTAGTCGGCGTTGTAGATGTGGGCCTCGAAGTCGGCGTGGGTCCAGTCGTCGAAGGCCTCGGTGTAGACCAGGCCGCAGGCCTCGCAGCGGCGGTAGGGCACCTCTATCCCCGAGGGCGGCAGGAAATTGCCGCGGATCTCCTCGCAGTTGCGGTTGAAATCCGTCGCGCCGAACGGCCGGGAGACGCCGCCGCACACCTTGCAGGGTCTTGTCTGCGGGTTGGCGGGCCGCAGCCGGAAGCCGAGCTCGCTCATCGCCGGCCGAACAGCCGCTCGATGTCGGCGAGCTTCAGTTCGACATAGGTGGGCCGGCCGTGGTTGCACTGGCCGGAGTGGGGCGTGGCTTCCATCTGGCGGAGCAGCGCGTTCATCTCCGGCGCGGTGAGCCTTCGGCCGGCCCTCACCGAGCCGTGGCAGGCCATGGTCGAGCAGACGTCCTCCAGCCGTTCCTTGAGCGCCAGCGCCTGGCCGTTTTCGGCCAGGTCGTCGGCGATGTCGCGGACCAGGCCCTGGACGTTGGTCTCGCCCAGCAGCGCCGGGGTCTCTCGCACCAGGACCGCGCCCGGGCCGAAGGATTCCAGCATCAGGCCGAGCGCCGCCAGTTCCTCGGCCTTGGCGCAGACCCGCTCGGCCTCGGCGGGGTCGAGCTCGACGACCTCCGGCAGCAACAGCGCCTGGCGCGCGACCCCGCCGCTCACCGCCAACTCGCCCTTCATGCGCTCGTAGACAAGCCGCTCGTGGGCGGCGTGCTGGTCGACGATGACCACCCCGTCGCGGGTCTGGGCGACGATATAGGTCTCGTGCACCTGGGCCCGCGCCGCGCCCAGCGGGTAGTCGACGGGATCGAACACCGGGGCCGGCGCGCCCTCCTCGGCGACGCCCGGCTCCCAGTCCGGCTCGGCGCGGGCGGAGACCTCGGTAAGCCCCGGGATCGACTGGACGGCGGCGGCGAGCGCGCCCTGGGTCTGGGGCTGCCAGCCGCCCTGGCGCCAGGCGGAATGGCCGGCGGCCGAGGGCTGGGCCTGATAGCCGCCGGGACGGAAGCCGCCGAGCGCCGCGGCGGAGACGGTGGTTGAGGCCCGGTGGCCGGCGGCGGCGAGCGCATGGCGCAGGCCCCCGATGATCAGGCCGCGCACCAGGCCCGGATCGCGGAACCGGACCTCGGCCTTGGCCGGGTGGACGTTGACGTCGACATAGGCCGTGTCGAGTTCCACATAGAGCGCGGCCAGCGGGTGGCGGTCGCGGGCCAGGAAGTCGGCGTAGGCGGCCCGGAGCGCGCCTTGCAGCAGCCGGTCGCGCACCGGCCGGCCGTTGACGAAGAGGTATTGGTGGGCGGCGTTGCCGCGGTTGTAGGTTGGCAGGCCCGCGAACCCCGACAGCCGCACGCCCTCGCGCTCGTGGTCGAGCGCCAGCGCATTGTCGGAGAACTCCCGGCCCATGATGGCGGAGAGCCGCGCCAGGCGCCCGTCAGGTCCCGCGGTCTCGGCCGGCAGGCGAAGGGTCCGGCGGCCATCGAGGTCGAGGGCGAAGCTCACCGCCTCATGCGCCATGGCCTGGCGCTTCAGCTCCTCGCCGATGGCCATGGCCTCGGCCCGCTCGGACTTCATGAACTTCAGCCGGGCCGGCGTGGCGTAGAAGAGGTCGCGCACCTCCACCCGGGCGCCGTGCGGGTCGGGGAAGGCGGCGGGCGAGACCGCGCCCACAGCGCCGGCCTCCACGAAGATCGCGTGCGCATCGGCGTGGCCTTTTGCCCGGCTGGAGATCGACAGCCGCGCCACCGAGCCGATCGACGGCAGGGCCTCGCCGCGGAAGCCGAGAGTTGAGATGTGCAGGAGGTCGTAGTCCCCGGCGTCGTCGGGCGAGAGCTTTGAGGTCGCGTGGCGCTCGATGGCCAGCGGCAGTTCCTCGGCGGTCAGGCCCAGGCCGTCGTCGGCCACCAGGATGCGGGTCAGCCCCCCGCCGTCGGCCTGCACTTCGATGCGGGCGGCGCCGGCGTCGAGCGCGTTTTCCACCAGCTCCTTGACCGCGCTCGCGGGCCGTTCCACGACCTCGCCGGCGGCGATGCGGTTGACGGTTTCGGGCGGCAGGCGACGGATCGGCATGGCGAGGCTTTCGAGTGATCCCCAATATAGGACGATTCCGGAGCGGCGGATGAGCTTGCGACATCGCCTCGGCCTGTTGGCCGCCGCCCTGGTCCTGGCGACGCCGGCGCTCGGCCAGATTCCCATCACCCCGTCGCGGCCCGACCCCAACGACCCCGATGCGGTGCTGGTCGAGGAGCTGGTGGTCACCGGGCGCCTGCCGGGCCCGGCCTGGTGGACCGTCTCCAACGGGACGACGACCGTCTATGTCCTGGGCGCGCCGTCGCTGGCCCCCAAGCACATGGCCTGGGACCGGGCGATCTTCGACCGGCGGCTGGCCGGCGCCAGTGTGGTGATCCTGCCGGTGCAGGATGTGCGGGTCACCTTCACCGGCGCCTTCGGGGCGGCGTTCAATTACATGCGGCTGCGCTCGGGCGGCCCGTTCGAGGAGGTGCTGGATCCGGCGACGCGCAGCCGCTTCGTGGCCGCGCGCACGGCGCTTGGCCAGCCGGCCAAGCACTACCCGACCCGCAATCCGCTCGCCGCCGGACTGATCCTGGACGCCGACTATCACACGAAGTTCGGCCTCACGACGGCCGACCCCACCAAGCTGATCAAGCTGCTGGCCCAGCGCGCGAAGGTCCCGGTCAGCCAGCGCAGCTATGACATCGGCCCGCTGATGGGCGCCATACTGCGCACGCCGGAGAGCGCCGGACGAAACTGCTTCGGCGAGGTCCTGCAGCTGGTGGAGAGCGGTCCCGGGGGGACGCAGGCCGCGGCGCGCGCCTGGGCGGTCGGAGACGTCCGCGGCGCGCTGGCCAACGAACGGACCTACGAACGCTGCATCGCGCTGGTCCCCGGCGCGCTCACCTTCGACGCGCGGATGAAGTCGGACCTCGTCAATGATCTCCAGAACGCCCTGACGCGACCCGGCCACGCCATCGCCGTCGTGCCGCTGCGCACCCTGCTGGCGCAGGGCGGGGTGCTGGATCAGCTCCGGTCCAAGGGCTTCAAGGTCACGACGCCCGGCAAGGACGAATAGGCGGGGCCTGACCCTCCCGCCTAGCCTTGGGGTCCGAAGGTCGCATCGACGAAGTTCCTGTAGTTGTCGAGGACGTGCGGGTCCTCCTTGACGATCTGCACCACCTGGCGCGGGATCAGCTTCAGGTGATCCACCATCCCCTCGGGCGTCATGTGCATCCGTGGCGCGAAGTCGCGGAAGATCGCGAAGGATTTCTGTTCGTAGGCGTCCACGTCGACTTTGGCCGGGCCGCCCGCGAAGGCCTGGACCGTCGTGTCGTAGAAGGCGTGCATGTGCGGATCGTTGATCCAGGCCTGCTCGTCATTGCTCTGCATCCTGGCGGTGGCGCCTTGCGGGGCGGCCAGCGCGGGATGCTGCGCGAACGCCGGGGCGCCGAGGGCGAGGGCGGCCATCGCAGCCAGGGCG
The DNA here is from genome assembly GCA_003136395.1 of Phenylobacterium sp. Lineage (GTDB taxonomy): Bacteria > Pseudomonadota > Alphaproteobacteria > Caulobacterales > Caulobacteraceae > Phenylobacterium. The sequence goes on along the minus strand of PLEH01000063.1, from coordinate 6,197 downwards.
GAAACGGGACGCGAAGACATGGGTGCAGCTCCTGAAGGGTTCGGCCTGCCGCCGCCAGCCTCGGATTGCGGTTGTCGCCGCCCGCCGTGCCTGCTAGTCGATGGCAAGAAAGTCTGACATTATGTAAAAGATATCATACATCATGTCGAGCATCTTTTGCATTGAGGCGCGCGCCATGTCCTTCCGCGAGAAATCCGCTTGGATCACCCTGGTGACGGTGCTGGTGGTCTTCGGGGCCTATTTCAGTGCGCTGCTGACCGGTCACGTGCGCGGCTTCCACTCGCTCTTCCTGCTGCTCGTCTGCGGGATCGGCCTGCTGGTGCTGCAGGTGGCGCTGAACCTGATCGCGATCATGACCACGCCCAGGGACGGCCGCGCGCCCAGGGACGAGCGCGAGACCCTGATCCAGTGGCGCTCGCACACGCTGGGCTACTATGTGCTGATGGTCTTTGTCCTGGCGCTGTTCGTTCCGGTCCATTTCGGCCACACGGCGCTCGACATGGCCAACTTCGCCCTCTTCGCGGTGGTGATCGCGACGGTGTCGGTGGCCGTGGCGCAGATCGTCATGTTCCGGCGCGGGGCCTGAAGTGAGCCTGCCCATCGCCAACCAGATCCGCCGGCTGCGCTTCGAGCACGGCGAGATGACCCAATCGGAACTGGCCGAGAAGATCGGCATGACGCGCCAGACCATCGCGGCGATCGAGGCCGGCAAATATTCGCCCTCGCTCGAGGCGGCCTTCCGCATCGCCCACGTGTTCGCGGCGAGCCTGGACGAGGTCTTTCAGTGGGTCACTCCCCTCCCCTGATGGGGAGGGTGGCGAGCGCAGCGAGACGGGTGGGGATGTGTGGGCCAGCACTCCGAGTCCGAGCCTGAGCGCGACTGCCCCACCCCGATCGCTGCGCGATCTGTCCCTCCCCATTAGGGGAGGGAAAACTAGAGACCCGGCAGCTTGATCTTGTGCTCGCCTTCGCGGGCGATGATCACGGTCTTGCCGCCGGTGAGCTTGGCGATGCGGTCGGCCTCGGCCGCGGCGTCGATGGGGGCGGCGGTGTCGGACCCGGCGGCCAGCGGCTTGGGGGCGGACTTGTCGGTGCGCCAGAACATCACCTTGTCGGCGAAGCTCTTTTCCTTGTGGGCCACGTCGCCGAATTCGTCGTCGACCACATAGCGGATCAGGGGATCGGCCTTGTCGGCGCCGGCCTTGGCCACCAGCAGCTTCTCGCCCTCCGAACGGGCCTCACCTTCGCGCGTGCCGAGCAGAGCAGAGCGCGCGGCGCTTTCCGGCTGCAGTTCCTGCGGGCGGGGCTTGCCGGGCGCCGGCGGACGGAGCGCGAAGTCGGGCGGCACCACCAGCGGGGCCTTGGTGACCACGCGGAATTCGTCGGGGGTCACCTTGGTGAGGCCGAGCGCATTGCGCGTCGACACACAGCCGGCGAGACCGGTCGCCGCGATCAGGGCCGTCGCAACGATCACACGGTTGACGCTCATGGACTTAACAACTCCCAGGACCGCCCCCGGCCACGAAAGATGAGTGGATAGCGCAAAGCGGGCCTCGCGCCAACGGCGCATCAGGCCGCATCCCCCTGGTTGGGCAAAGTGGCCTTGCGCGCACGCTCTGCGCCGTCCTGGCGCAGCATGTCGAGCAACAGCAGGCAGATCCCGATGGTGATCGCCGAATCGGCCACGTTGAAGATCCACGGAAAATAGAGGCGGCTGACGTCGATGAAGTCGGCCACGGCGCCGATGCGGATGCGGTCGATGACGTTGCCGATGGCGCCGCCCATCAGCAGGCCCACCGCCACGGCGAACAGCGCCCGGTCGCTCTTGCGCGCCCAGACGGCCAGGAAGATCGAGACCGTGATCGAGAAGCAGACCAGGAGCCAGCGCACCAGGTCGTGCTGGGTCTGCAGGAAGCCGAAGCTGACGCCCTGGTTCCAGACGCCGGTCAGGTGGATCGGGCCCAGGACCGGGATCGACTGGCCCTCCTGCAGGCGCAGGACGTCGAGAACCCAGGTCTTCACGGTCTGGTCGGCGACGATGATGGCGATGGCGATGGCGAAGGCCGTCCAGCCGAGCCTGGTGACCCCGGTCATGCGGGCTCCCTCTGGTGAGTTGCGTCCCAGGCGGCCACGGCGTCGGCGTCGCGCAGGGAGAGGTCCGGATAGCGCGGGTCGGAGCCGACCTCCGGCAGGATGCGCCGGGACCGGGCGCACTTGCGCCCCTGGGCCGCCAGCGGCTCGACAGCGACGCCGCGCAGTTCCGGCAAGCGGAAGGCCGCCGCGGGTCCGTCGCCGGCGACGAGGCTCGCCTGGCTGGTGCGGAACACCTCCGCGGCGTCCAGGCCCTCGAAGGCGGCCATCAGGCCGGCGTCGGCGATGTGGACCACCGGCGCGGCCTCCATGGGACCGCCCAGCCGCTTCTCGCGGCGCTCGACCTCCAGAGCGCCGGTCACCACCAGGGTCACCGACTGGATCTTCGCCCAGCGCGCGGCTTCGGCGTCGTTGCGCCACTCGGCCGGGGTCTCAGGCAGGGTCCGCAGGCAATTGGAGGCGGCGTCCGGATAGCGGGTCGCCCAGGCCTCCTCCATGGTGAAGGGGATCAGCGGCGAGAGCCAGACGGTCAGGCGCTCGAATACCGCCTGCATCACCGTGCGCACGGCCCGGCGGCGCAGGGAATCCGGCCGGTCGCAGTAGAGGACGTCGCGGCGGATGTCGAAGAACAGCGATGACAGTTCGTCCTGGCAGAACTCGGTGAGCGGCCGGATCACGTCCTGGAAGAGGTAACCCTCGTAGGCCGCGCGAACCTGGCCATCGAGTTCCTGCAGCCGGTGCAGGATGAACCGCTCCAGCGGCGGCATGTCGGATAGGTCGACTGCCTCGTCCGGCTGGTAGTCAGCCAGCGCGCCCAGCAGGTAGCGCACCGTATTGCGGAGCTTGCGGTAGGCGTCCGACGTGGTCTGCAGGACAGTCTTGCCGATCCGGGAATCGTCTGAGTAATCAATCATGGCTGCCCAGAGCCTTATGATTTCTGCTCCGGATTCGCGGATCACGACCTCGGGGTCGACCACATTGCCCTTGGACTTCGACATCTTCTCGCCGGCTTCATCCATGGTGAAGCCGTGGGTCAGGATGGCGTCGTAGGGGGCGCGGCCGCGGGCGCCCGAACTTTCCAGCAGGGATGACTGGAACCAGCCGCGGTGCTGGTNNTCGAACCAGACGTCGAGGATGTCCTCGACCTTTTCGAAGCGCTGCGGATCGTGGGTCCCGAGGAAGTCGGACATCGGCCGGGTGAACCAGGCGTCGGCGCCCTCGGCCTTGATCAGCTCGACGATGCGCGCGTTGACGGCCGGGTCGTGCAGCGGGTGGCCGGTTTCCTTGTCGACGAACATGGCCAGAGGCGAGCCCCAGGCGCGCTGGCGGCTGATCAGCCAGTCCGGCCGGCTCTCCACCATGGCGCGGATGCGGTTGCGGCCGGCCGCCGGGTAGAAGGCCGTGGCGTCGATGGCCTCCAGAGCGGTCTCGCGCAGGGTGCGGCCCATGTGCGTCGGATCGTCCAAGGGCTCGTCCATGCGGATGAACCACTGCGGCGTGTTGCGGAAGATCACCGGCGCCTTGGAGCGCCACGAGTGCGGATAGGAGTGCTCCACCCGGCCGCGGGCGAGCAGGTTCCCGGCCTCGATCAGCCTGTCCATCACCGCCGGATTGGCCGCGCCGAACTTGCCGGACTTCTTACCCTCCGTCTCCAGCACCTTCAGGCCGGCGAAGAGGGGCACGGAGGGGTAATAGGCGCCGTCCGGATCGACGGTGTCGGGGATCTCGCGGTGGCCGTGCGCCATCCAGACCACATAGTCGTCGGCGCCATGGCCGGGCGCGGTGTGGACGAAGCCGGTGCCGGCGTCCTCTGTGACGTGGTCGCCGGCCAGCATTGGCACCTGGAAGCCGTAGCCGGCGTCGAGCTGCGCCAGCGGATGGGCCAGCACCATGCCCTGGCAGTCGACGGCCTCGATCCTGTGGAATTTGGCGACCTTGGCGGCGGCCATCACCTCGGCGGCGAGCTTCTCAGCCAGGATCAGCCGGTCGCCGGCCTCGGCCCAGGGCTCGAAGGCCAGGTCCGTCTCCATCGCGTCCACCACATAGACCGCGTAGGCGATGTCGGGGTTGTAGCTCACCGCCCGGTTGGCGGGGATGGTCCAGGGCGTGGTGGTCCAGATGACCACGCTGGCGTCCCGCGTGGCGTCCGACCCCTCGACCACCGGGAACTTCACCCAGATCGTGGGGCTGACGTGGTCGTGGTACTCGACCTCGGCGTCGGCCAGAGCGGTGCGTTCCACCGGGCTCCACATCACCGGCTTGGAGCCACGGTAGAGCTGGCCGGACATCACGAACTTATGGAACTCGGCCACGATCGCGGCCTCGCTCGAATAGTCCATGGTGGCGTAGCGGTGCTCCCAGTCGCCGATCACGCCCAGGCGCTTGAAGCCCTCCATCTGCACGCCGATCCATTTTTCGGCGTAGTCGCGGCAGCGGGTGCGGAACTCGGCCTTGGAGACCTCGTCCTTGCGCCGGCCCGCGGCCCGGAGCTCCTCCTCGATCTTCCACTCGATCGGCAGGCCGTGGCAGTCCCAACCGGGCGTGTAGTCCACGTCGTAGCCCAAGAGGAACCGCGAGCGGACGACGAAGTCCTTCAGCGTCTTCTGCAGCGCGTGGCCGATGTGGATCGCGCCATTGGCGTAGGGCGGGCCGTCGTGCAGCACGAAGAGCGGCGCGCCTGCGTGCTGCCGGGCCTTGCGCATGGCGTGGTAGAGATCGGCCTTCGCCCACTCAGCCAGAATCACCGGCTCCTTCTGCGGCAGGCCCGCGCGCATGGGGAAGGGCGTGTCGGGGAGGAAGACGGTCTCGCGATAGTCGCGTGCGGCGGCGGCGTCGTCGGCCATTGAACTTTCCAGCGTGGTCCGGAGTGGAATTGAGGTCGCAGGGATGTCCCGGCGCGTACGCAGACGGCTCTCGTCCGGCGTCACGCCGGGCGGAGAATTCGCGAGCTCTTCCGGACCGAAGTCATGGCGCTGGCTCTAACAGACCGACGCACTGAACCCAAGACCCTGCGAAGGCTGGATTTTGTCCGGGCGATGGGCTGAGCTGTCCGGACGTGGCGTCAATCTTGGGGGATCAGCGTGAGCTTCAGCATTCGATCGTTCGGCTTTTCGATGGCCGTGTTCGCCCTCACTGCCTTCGCCGTACAGGCCGCGCCGGTCGTGAAGGGCCCCGGGCGCGGAAGCCTGATCATCGCCGGCGGCGGCAAGCTGGGGCCGGAGATCCTGGGCCGCTTCATCACGCTCGCCGGCGGGCCGAGCGCGGAGATCGTGGTGATCCCCACGGCGGGCGGCGCGGCCAGCTATGGTTCCGACTGCGACTGCCTGAAGATCTTCCGCGAGCTGGGCGCCTCGAACCTCACCGTGCTCCACACCACCGACCGCAAGGAGGCCGACAGCGAGGCCTTCACCGCGCCCCTGCGCCGCGCCAAGGCGGTGTGGTTCGTGGGCGGGCGCCAGTGGCGCCTGGTCGACAGCTACCTCGGCACCCGCACCGAGACCGAGATCCACAACCTGCTGGCCCGCGGCGGCGTGGTGGGCGGCACTTCGGCGGGCGCCTCGATCCAGGCCTCCTACATGGTGCGCGGCGCGCGCTCCGGGAACGAGGTGATCATGGCGCCCGGCTACGAGCAGGGCTTCGGCCTGATCACCGGGGCGGCTGTCGACCAGCACGTCACCGCCCGCCACCGCGAGGGCGACCTCGACGCGGTCGTGACCAAGCACCCCGACGTGCTCGGCATCGGCATCGATCAGTCCACCGCCATCGAGGTGACCCGCGACCGCTTCAAGGTGCTGGGCGCAGGACACGTGTTCATCCACGACGGGACGGAGCAGCCGAATGGGGGGCGCTACTACCTGATGCAGGCGGGTGACGGGTTCGACCTGGGCAAGCTCACCGCGACGGCGAGGCGGTAGGCTTCCTCCCAGGTCCTCCCCGCCCTGAGCCGCTTCCGCGGCTCAGCCCCCCTCGCTTCGCGATTCACCCCCAGCGGGGGTGGATGGGAGGTGGATCGCGGCGCAGCCGCGAGACGGAGGGGGTTTCCGCCGGCGAGTCAGCGGCAGCCGACATCCCGAACGCCGGAGAGGAAACCCCCTCAGTCAGTCTTC
>PLEH01000322.1 GCA_003136395.1 Phenylobacterium sp. | reverse complement strand
TGGCGGTGCGAGTGGGATTCGAACCCACGTTAGGCTTTCACCTAAACACGCTTTCCAAGCGTGCGCCTTCAACCACTCGGCCACCGCACCTTAACGCCCCGGAGAGGCGGGCCTCCCGGCGGAAGGCGCGTCATATAGACAAGGCGCTAGCCCGGCAAGCGGCGCCTGACCGCCTGGCTCAGCAGCGCCGGGCTGAACAGGGACGCCTTCTCGCCGGCCTTGAGCTCGACTTCGAGCGGGCCGGACCGGGCGAGCCAGGCCTTGAGAAGCTGCGTCGCGTCGGCCCTATGCTCGCGCAGGGCGCTCTGAGCCTCGGCGAGCCGCTGATCGGCCTCGCGCAAGGCGGCGCGGTCCCTGGCCAGGACCGGAGCGGCGTAGCGCTCGTCGATCAGGCCCAGGCGGCTTCGGGCGCTGGCGACCATCACCACGGCGGTGGCCGCGTTGCCCGAGGCGGCCTCGACGTGCGCCGCCCGCATCGCGCGACGCGCATCGGCCATCAAGAGGCCCACACCGAGCGGCTGGCGCGCCCTGGCCGGGCAGGCCGTGGGGTCCAGCGCGCGGACATAGGCGGCGAGGCCCTCCAGCACCGCCGGCGTCGGCTCGGGCCCGTCGAACTCCTCGGTGATCAGGCCGTGGATGAAGGGCTCCAGCTTCTTCTCCGCCGGGTCCTGGCTGATCTTCAGCTTCGACTTCGGCGCGGCGAGGTCGGGGATCGGCTTGGGGTCATCGATCCCATTGCCGCGGTGGGTGGAGAACAAGGAGTTGGTCACATCGGCCGTGCCGGGCGCGCCGGATACGCCGGGGAACAGGAAGTCCGGATTGGTGCGGCCGTTGCGGTGGCAGGTCTCGCAGTTGATCCCCGCCCGGCCGGCCTGACCGCCCAGGAGGACGGCGGTGCGGAACGCCGCGCGCCCAACCTCGACCTTGGCGGCCAGCACCGGGTCAGCGGGAACCTTCAGGCACTCGGAGGGGACCGAGCCCAATGCGCGGGCGGGATCGGCGGTCCTGGCCACCCACAGCATGCCGCGGATCGGCGCGTCGCCGAGCGCCGCGACCGCGCCGGCGCCCGCGAGACTGGCAAGCAGGAAGCCCGCGAGAAAAACCGAGCCGCGGAAGAGCCCCGCTAGTTCTTCTGCGGGTCGCCGCCGGCGTCGATCCAACGGCGCAGCTCCTCAGCGTCCGCGCACCCGTAGGTGCAGATCTTGTCCAGCTTGGCCAGCATGACCCGCGCGCCGGCCACGTCGCCGCGGGCGACCTTCAGCTCGCCGTAGTATTCGGTGGCCCCGACGTGCGTGGGATCGATGGCGAGCGCCTGGCGGTAGTAGGACTCGGCCTTGGCGTAGTCGCCCTTCTTGCGCCAGGCGTAGCCCTGGTAGGTCAGTATATCGGGGTGCGGCCCGAAGGTCGCGGTCGCCTTGTCCAGCGAGGCCAGCGCCTCGTCATAGCGCCGCTCGTTGATCAGGCTCACCGCCTGGACATAAGCCGCATCGCCGGTCTTGGCTCCGCCAAACAGGATCGAGCGATCGAGCATGGCGCTGGGCTTCGGCGCGCCGGCGGCCGGCGGCGCCATGGCGCTTTCGACCTGGGTGGAGAGCTCCTTCAGGCGGCTCGCGTCCGGGCAGCTGTCGCCGCAGGCCTGAACCTTGGATTTCAGCCAGTCCGCCTCGGCCTGAGCCTTGGCGTCCTTGAGGTTGGCGAGGGCGACCGCCAGGCCCGCGTGCGACATGGGATCATCGGGCTTCAGTTTCACCGCCCTTTCATAGGCGCGGCGCGAGCCCTTCCAATCGTTGGCCCCGGCGGTGGCCATGCCGAGCAGGCGCCAGGCGTCGGGGTTGGTCGGCACCGCGTCGGTGACGTGGCTCGCGGCCCGGGCGGCGTCCTTGTACTTGTTGGCCTTCAGCGCCGTGATCGCCTTGGCGTATTCGGTGGCCGGGTCGTAGCTCGGTCCCGAGGCGCCGGGCATGTTTCCGCCGCCGCCGCTGGAGGCCGGCATGGAGCCGCCGCCGCTGGCGAAAGCGAATCCGCCGCCGGTCAGGATCACCAAGCATCCGCCGATCAATGTGGCTTTCAAAGCGCGCCGCATGGAACCAACTCCTCTAACGTCGTTCTGAACGCGAAGACTGGCACGAAACTTCCCCAGCGTCATCTACCCAGGCGGGTGCAAAATCGCCCGTGGATGACTATCTTCGGTGCTGACCGCAAGGAGGCCCCATGTTCGGACGCAAGACGCTGGAATTGCCGACCCTCGACACCGCCCTGCCGGGGCGCGCCCACCCGATCCCGACCGCCGACACCCACTTCATCAACGGCCATCCGCTGAAGGGACCCTATCCTGACGGGCTGGAGACCGCGGTCTTCGCCATGGGCTGCTTCTGGGGCGAGGAGAAGAAATTCTGGGTCGTCCCCGGCGTCTGGGTCACGGCCGTGGGCTACGTCAACGGCCTGACGCCGAACCCGACCTATGAGGAGGTCTGCACAGGCCGCACCGGCCATACCGAGGCGGTGCTGGTGGTCTACGACCCGAAGGCCGTCACCTACGCTGCGCTGCTGAAGGAGTTCTGGGAGAGCCACGACCCGACCCAGGGCATGCGCCAGGGCAACGACGTCGGCACGCAATACCGCTCCGGCATTTACACCTTCACGCCCGAGCAGCGCCAAGCCGCTGAGGCGTCGAGGGCGATGTATGAGACAGCGATCAAGGGCAAGGGCTACGGCGCCATCACCACCGAGATCGTCGACGCGCCCGAGTTCTATTTCGCCGAGGACTACCACCAGCAGTATCTGGCCAAGAATCCGGCCGGCTACTGCGGGGTCGGCGGCACCGGCGTCAGCTGCCCGATCGGCGTGGGCGTCGAGGCCTGAGCATGACGCCGGCGGCGCTCGAAAAGGCAGCCCTGGCGCTGCCGGGCGCGGGGCTCGCCGCTTGACCCGAGACGAGATCGATGCCGTCGCCATGGGGTTGCCGGCCGTGACCAAGGTCGTCCAGTGGGGCGACAGCGACGTCTACAAGGTGGGCGGCAAGGTCTTCGCGATCTGCGGCCTGTCCGGCGGGCTGTCGTTCAAGGTCAGCCCGATCGGTTTCGTGGTCCTGACCGAAGGCGGCGGGCCTGGCCGCCAGGCGCCCTACTGCGCCAAGGGTCACTGGGTGAACGTCGGCCTCGACGCAGCGGACGACGCCGACCTCACCGACTGGCTGACCACGGCGCACGCTCTCATCGCGGCAAGACTGACCAGGGTCGTGAAGCGCGAGCTGGGCCTGGCCTAGGGTCAGTGGCTGGCGGGTGGCGTGGCGGGCTGAGGGTGCGCCTCCACATAGCGGGCGCCCTCCAGAAGACCCGCCAGGGAGTAGTTCCCTTCGTGGCAGGCGTATTCGTACATGGGCTCCGTGGTCGCGCGGAACGGCATCTCGCCACGCCAGGTCGCGGTGTAGGTCGCGGGATCCTCCACCGTGAAGGCGTAGCGGATCTCGGTGGGCGAGACGCGGGTGAAGCGCTCGGTCACCTTGGCGTCGGGGCCTATGTAGAAAACCGGCGCGCGGAAGGCCTCCGCCTCTTTGAAACCCGTCGTCTCGACGACCAGGGTGTCCTTCTCCCAGTGGCCGATGGAATCACCCATCCAGAGCCGGTGGCCCGGGTGGCGGCCGCCCAGGCGCACGATCCGCACCTCGTTGTCGATCTCCGAGACGATCACCACGGCCTCGCGCGTCTGGACGATCTGGTAGAGGGCCGCGTAGGGCGCGTTCTGCATCGGCGGCGAGGCGGCCGAGAACGTCGGCGTCAGGCAGCGTTCGCTGGTGTTGCGGGATTCGGGGCCGGCGTAATCGGTGAAAGCGGCGCCCCGGATCGCGTCCAGCCGCCGGCGGGCCTCGGCTCTGTAGGGGATGCGCCCGTCGGCGGTGCTGGTGATCCAGGAGGTGCGCATCTCGCCGTCGATTACGGCCAGGTGGGACGGCTGCCAAAGCTCGGACTCCCGGCTGCCCAGCGGATCGGACGGCAGGATCGAGTCATAGACGGCGCGCTCGATCGCCGCGAGGTCGGCGCCCTTGGCGATCCTGGCAGGGACGCCGGGCGGACGCTCAAGCCGGGTGAGCGCGAAGTTGGTCCACTGGCCCTGCAGGTTCGGCGCGCCCCAGGGCGTTCGCGGCGGCCGGTAGCTGGCCGCCGACGCCGGCGAGGCCAGGGCGAGCTGGGCCAGGACGATCAGGCCCAGGCCGCGCCATAGACGCAGGGTCCGCCGCTCGCGCGCATATCCCGGCATGTTGTCGCCCCTGGCCTCGCCGACTGTGAAGCTTGAACGCAGATCACTCCAAGTCAGGCGCAGCGGCAAGGCCGGTCAATCGGCGTCAACTCAGCAATATCGGCGGAACAGGGGCGGCATATAACAGCGTCATAAAAGGGAGAGCCGCTATGAAGCTTCTTCTTCTCGCCGCCACGGCCGGCGCGACCGTCATGGCCGGCGGCACGGCGCTCGGCGCCACGAACCAATCGCTTTCCGGCAGTCCGTGCTTCTTCGTCCGCGACGTGGGAGACCGTACCGTCGGCGGACCGCACACCCTGTACTTCAAGGTCAAGGACCGCGCCCACATGCACGCCCTGGCCTATTACCGCGTGGAGACCAGCGGCCACTGCTCGGCCGGGTCCGACCTGCCGACGCAGCACGCCGGTTTCAGCGTGGGCGCCTGGTCCCTGGCGGCCGGCGCGGCGGCGCAGGTGTGCAGTCAGAAGGACCTTAGGATTTCGACTGACGGCGGCAGATGCAACATCGTCAGCTTCACCCGGATGACTCCGATTGAAGTGGCGGCCCTGCCGCGCGGAATCCGCCCCTAGGCTTGGGCCGGCGCGCGCCGGACCAGCGGATCGCTGTCCTCGTTCAGGACGCGGTTGTGGGCGTCGAACGCGTAGCGCGTGATCTTCTGGAACTGCGCCAGAAGCCCGGGAATATCCTCGCGCAGCTCCTGCAGAAAGCCGAACGGGTCGTCCAGGGCCGCGACGCCTTCAGCGTTCGGCTGCCGGTCGGCGGGCGACGCCTCGAAGACGGAGTCCAGCGTCAGGCTCATCTGCAGCAGCAGGATGTGGGTGCGCGCGCGTAGCTTGGCGTCGCGAACGGCGAACAGCAGCTCGCGATTGCGCTCGTAGATATGGGTCTCCCGGTGCGCCGCCTTCAGGATGCGCATGGTGATCGAACCGTAGGGCTCGCCGCGCCCGCGGGCTTCGGCGGCCAGCTGCAGGATCATGTTCAGGCCCGCCAGGACCTCGCCGAATAGCAAGCCGGCGTTGCGCTCGCGCTCGCGGCGGATCTGATGGAACTCGATCTGCCCGGCCAGGACTCCGCCCACAGTCGCGAGCGCCGCGCCGATCACGACCGCAAGCAAGGTGTCGCCGCCGCCGAGGTCGAGATGCGCCACCTCTACGCCACCAGGGTCTCGTTGAACCGCACCGGCTCGCCCTGGTGCGGGGCGATGACCTCGTCGTCACGCATGACCACCGTTCCGCGGATGATCGTGGCCTTGGGCCAGCCTTTGGCCTTCATGCCGTCGAAGGGGGTCCAGCCGACCCGGCTGGCCATCATGCCGTGCTTGATGGTGCGGCGGGCCTTCAGGTCGACGATCGTCAGGTCGGCGTCATAGCCCTCCGCCAGGCGTCCCTTGTCGGCGAGGCCGAACAGGCGGTTGGCGCCGTGGCTCGTGAGGTCGACGAGGCGTTCGAGCGTCAGGCGGCCGTCGGCCACGTGGGTCAGCATCACCGGCAGCAGGGTCTGCACGCCGGGCATGCCGGACGGCGAGGCCGGGTAGGGCCGGGCTTTTTCCTCCGAAGTGTGCGGCGCGTGATCGGAGCCCAGGACGTCGGCGACGCCGTTGGCGAGGCCGGCCCAAAGCGCGGCGCGGTGCTCGAGCCCTCGGATCGGCGGGTTCATCTGGGCGTAGCCCTTCAACCGCTCGTAGGCCTCGGGCCCCGCGAGCGTCAGGTGCTGCGGGGTGAGTTCGACGCTGGCCACGTCCTTGTGGGCGGCGAGATAGGCGATCTCCTGCTCGGTGGTCACGTGCAGGACGTGGATGCGCTTGCCGAGCACGGTGGCGATCCGCACCAGCCGCTCGGTGGACTGGATCGCCGACTGTGCGTCGCGGACTTCGTAGTGGCTGGCCCAGTCGCCGGTGCGGGCCAGCGGGCGGCGCTCGGCCAGGCGATATTCGTCCTCGGAATGGAAGGCCGCGCGCCGGTTCACGTGGCGCAGCACCTGCTCGATGCCCTCGTCGTCCTGCACCAGCAGGGTCCCGGTCGAGGCGCCCATGAACACCTTGACCCCGCAGCAGCCGGGCAGGCGCTCCAGCTCGCCCAACCACCTGGCGTTCTCATGGGTGCCGCCGACGTAGAAGGCGTGGTCGCAATGCATGCGGCCCTTCGCCCGGGCGAGCTTGTCGGCCAGCGCGTCCGGGTCTGTGGTGGTGGGCTCGGTGTTGGGCATCTCGAAGACCGCGACCACGCCGCCCAGCACCGCCGCGCGCGATCCGCTCTCCAGGTCTTCCTTCCACTCCAGGCCGGGTTCGCGGAAGTGGACCTGGGTGTCGATGACGCCCGGCATGATCGTCAGACCCTTGGCGTCGAACACCTCGCCGGCCGAGGCTCCGGCGAGGTCGCCCACCGCGGCGATCTTGCCGCCGCGCACGCCCACATCGGCCCTCCCGCGGCCCGCGTGGTTCACCACCTCGCCGCCGCGCACGATCAGATCGTAAGTCTCAGCCATTCGCGGACTTCTGGCCCCCCTGCGTGGCGGCCAGCAGCTCTTCCGCGGCCTCTCCGACCGTCTCGACGGTCAGGTCCATCATGTGACAGAGCGCCTGGCCGAAGCTGGGGTCAACCGCTCGGATCTGCTCATAGGTCCTAGGTCCCCGGGCCACCCGCGTGTTCTCGCCCCAGGGCCCGTAGAGCTGTTCGTCCGAGGGGCCGAACAGGCCCAGCGTCGGGATGCCGGCCGCCGCAGCCAGGTGCATGGTCCCCGAATCGTTGCCGATGAACAGGCGCGCACGCTTCAGGCAGGCGAAAGCTGTGAGGAGGTCGGTGTCCTCAGTCAGGTTGATGAACTGGTTGCGGATGACCACGTCGCGCAGACCCTTGGCGAGCTTCTGCTCCTCCGGCCCGCCAAGCACCATCAGCCGGCCGCCCTTCATGGGGCCGTGCGAGTCGAGCAGGCGCATGGCGACCCGGGAAAAGCGCTCCAGCGGCCAGGTCTTGCCCAGCCAGTTGGCGCCCGGCGCCAACGCCAGGATCGGGCCGACGCCCGCGGTCAGCTCCTCGGCGCGGGCTTCGGTCTCCGGCGTGGTGAAGATGAAGGGCGCCGCCGGATCGTCCTCGATCTTCAGGATCCGGGCAGCCTCGATGACCTTGTGCGCCGCGGAACCGGGAACCTTGCGCCAGATCGCCCGCCGCCGCGTGGAGATGAAGCGCGAGAGGCCGGAGCCGCGAAGGTCGACCACCAGGCCCCAGCGCGTGCCGCGCACCTCGCGCCAGAGTTCGAACCAGTGGCCGTGGTTCTTGGTCTTTGCGAGGATGATGATCCGGTCGAGGGTCGGAACCTCCTCGAACAGCGGCGCGGCGACGGGTCCGGCGACGATGGTGAAGCGCGCATTGGGGATCTCGTCCGCCAGCCGTTTGATCAGCCCCGAGGACAGCACCGCGTCACCGATGCGGTTGGAGGTGATGAACAGAATGGGGAACGCGCCAGGGGCCATCGACCCTCTATAGGATGCACCGCGCTGGCGTGGCGATTCGGAAATTCGCCGTCGCGTGAGACAAACTCGGAGCGAATTTCCGAATCTCCAGCCACGCCAGAAAGCGTATGTTTTCCAGTGTGCTCTTTGGACTTGAAGTTCGCTCCGCTGTCGATCCAAGCCGGAGGCGAACTTCAAGTCCAGCACACTGGCGCTCCACAGCCGCAGACCCCAAATTGCACCGCATGAGCGAAACCCTGACCTTTGCGCCGCTGAAGAGCCGGTCCCTGATCGCGCTGGCCGGGCCGGACTGGCGCGGCTTCCTGCAGGGACTGATCACCCAGGACGTGGAGACGCTGGCGGTGGGCGAGGCGCGGTTCGGCGCGTTGCTGACGCCGCAGGGCCGTCTGCTCTACGACCTCTTCGTGGTGGGCCGCGAGGATGGCTGCTGGCTCGACGTGCTGGCCGAGCATCGCACGGCGATCCTCCAGCGGCTGATGATGTATCGCCTCAGGGCCAAGGTGGAGATTGCGGCGGACGAGACGAGCGTCTCGATCCTCTTTCCCTCCGCTCATCCCCGCGAAGGNNTTCCCGCCTTCGCGGGAACGAGCGGGTTTGTGAGAGATTCGCGGCTGCCCGCCCTCGGCTGGCGCGGCTATGGTGCGAGCGTTCCCGAGGGCGCGGCCATCTCCGACGAGGCCGCCCGCGACGCGGAAAAGCTGCGCCTCGGCGTCCCAGGCCCCGCTGACTGGGGCTCCGACAAGACCTATCCCATCGAGGCCAACTTCGACCTCCTGAACGGCATCGACTTCAAGAAGGGCTGTTTCGTGGGCCAGGAGACCACCTCGCGCATGAAGCGGCGCGGCCAGATCAAGAGCCGCATGCTGCCGATCGCCTTCGAGGGGCCGGCGCCCGCGCCGGGCGCGGAGGTGCTGGCGGGGACCTTGCGGGCCGGCGTTGTCACCTCCAGCGGCGAGGGCCGCGCCATCGCCCTGCTGAGGCTCGATCGCGCGGAGGGGCAGGACCTCACCGTCGATGGACGGCCGGTGCGCCTCGAACGCCCGGCCTGGTTCCTAGCGGCCCTCGGCGAGGAAGCGGCGTAGGGCGGCGAGCGTCTCGGCGGGCTTTTCCTCCGGCAGGAAGTGGCCGCAGTCGATGGCCTCGCCGCGCAGGTCCGGCGCCCATTCCTTCCAGACCGCCAGCGCATCGTACCAGGTGTTGATGATGGCCTTGGCGCCCCAGAGCACCTGCACCGGGCAGGAAATCTGCTTTCCCGCCGCCTTGTCCGCCTCGTCCGCCAGCCGATCGTAGGTGGCGCCGGCGCGGTAGTCCTCGCACATGGCGTGGATGACGGACGGGGTCCTCGCGCACGCCAGGTAGTCAACATAGGACTCAGCGAAGGTTTTCAGGATCGAGCGGAACTGCGCGTGGAAGAAGAACAATTCCGGGTCGAGCGCGATCAGGGCCTCGGCGTTGGACTGCACCAGGAACGACCAGTGCCAATAGCCCAGCGCAAAGCGCCGGTCTGCGCGCGCCCATACTTCGCCGGTGGGAATGATGTCCATGATGGTCAGATGCCGCACCGCCTGCGGATGATCCAGCGCCAGGCGGTAGCCGACCCGGCCGCCCCGGTCGTGGCCGGCCACGTCGAACCGCTCGAACCCGAAATGCTTCATGAGCGTGATGGCGTCACGGGCCATGGCGCGCTTGGAATAGGTCTCGTGGTCATCGCTGTCGGCCGGCGGCGTGCTCTTGCCGTAGCCGCGCAGGTCGGGCGCTACGACCGTGAAGTCGCTGGCGAGGTCGCCGGCGATCTTGCCCCACATCATGTGGGTTTCCGGATAGCCGTGCAGCAGCAGGAGCGGCGGGCCGGAGCCGCCGTGACGGACGCGCAGAGAAACCTCGCCCACATCGATCTGCGACAGTTCGAAGCCTTCGAAAGCCACGCTCAATCTCCCGCTTGCGGCCCGCCCCCGGCTCGGACGATTGTGCGGCCGATGGCTGAGACCCTTACCCGATGCACGTGGCGCGGCATGGCCGGCGACCCGCTCTACGAGCACTATCACGACACGGAATGGGGGGTTCCGGAAAGGGATTCCCGCGCGCTGTGGGAGAAGCTGGTGTTGGATGGCTTCCAGGCCGGGCTCGCCTGGATCACCATCCTTCGCAAGCGCGAGGCCTTCCGCGCGGCCTTCGACAACTTCGATCCGGAGAAGGTGGCGGCCTATGGCGAGGCCGACCGGGCCCGGCTGATGGCCGACGCCGGCATCATCCGCTCCAACGCCAAGATCGACGCCGCGATCTCCGGCGCGAAAATCTACCTGGCCATGCGCGACGCCGGCGAGGACTTTTCCGACTTCTGCTGGAGCTTCACCGACGGCAAGGTCGTGCAGAACCGCTGGACAGGGGACGGCGACGTCCCGGCCCAGACCGAGCTTGCCGTCGAGGTCGCCAAGGCGCTGAAGGCCAAGGGCTTCAAGTTCGTGGGTCCGGTGATCGTCTACGCCTGGATACAGGCCGTCGGCATCGTCAACGACCACCTGGTCACCTGCTACCGGCACGATCCGATCCGGACGTTGGGCGGCTGATGGCCAGGGGGCCCACCATGCTGCTGGAGCGCGCTTTTGCCGGCGGCCCCGTCTGCGGCGTGGACGAGGCGGGGCGCGGGCCGTGGGCGGGGCCGGTGAGCGCCGCGGCCGTGATCCTCAATCCGAAGAGGGTCCCCAAGGGCCTCGACGATTCCAAGAAGCTGTCGGCCAGGACCCGCGAGGCGCTGGAGATTGAGATCAAGGCGAAAGCCGTAGCGTGGTGCGTGGGGTTCGCCAGCGTCGAGGAGATCGCGAGCCTCAATATCCTGCACGCCTCGGGGCTGGCGATGCGGCGGGCCATCGAGGGGCTGCCGGTGGCGCCGGCCTTCGCGCTCGTGGACGGCAACTACCGCTTCGACCTGCCTTGCGAAGTCCGGACGGTGGTCGGCGGCGACGGCAAGTCCAAGTCGATCGCCGCGGCCTCGATCCTGGCCAAGGTGGCCCGCGACCGGCTGATGATCGAGATGGACGCCCGCTATCCCGGCTATGGCTTCGCCAGCCACAAGGGCTACCACGCCGAGATTCATGTCTCCGCGCTCCAGACGCTCGGCCCCTGTGAAATCCACCGCATGGGCTGGGCGCCGGTGAAGCTCGCCCTGATGGGCGGCGCGCCGCGCCAGGACGATCTGCCGTTCGGCGATTGATCGGCGGCGTTAAGCTTTAGGCTCCACGGTGACCCGACCGCCGCTAACCCCTCGTAAAGTCTTCCAAAATCTCAGGTTAACCCGCGTGCCTTATGGTTTCCGCTCCCGCAGAACGCTGGAGGAGACTTGCCGTGTCACAGAACCACTACGACCTGATCGTGATCGGCAGCGGCCCGGCGGGCCGGCGCGGCGCGATCCAGGCGGCCAAGCTGAACAAGCGCGTCCTGGTCGTGGAGCGCGGCCGGCGTGTCGGCGGGGTCTCGGTTCACACCGGCACCATCCCCTCCAAGACCCTGCGCGAGACGGTGCTCAACCTCACCGGCTGGCGCGAGCGCGGCTTCTACGGACGCGCCTACAGGGCCAAGCAGAACATCGGCGCAGATGATCTGCGCCGCAGACTGGCCATCACCCTCGATCACGAGGTCGATGTCCTTGAGCACCAGTTCGCCCGCAACAATGTCGACACCATCGAGGGCACGGCCCGCTTCACCGGCCCGAACGCGGTCGCCGTCGAAAGCGCGGCGGCCGTCGCCGACTACACCGCCGATCGCTTCCTGATCGCCGTCGGCACCCGGCCCTATCGGCCGGCTCACATCGGCTTCGACGGCAGCAACATCGTCGACTCCGACGAGATCCTCGACCTGACCCGCATTCCGCGCCAGCTGGTGGTGGTCGGCGCGAGCGTCATCGGCGTGGAATACGCCTCCATCTTCAGCGCGCTCGACGTCAAGGTGACGGTGGTCGAACCCAACAGCGGGCTCATGCCGTTCCTGGACCGAGAGCTCGCCGACGAATTCGTCCACGACCTTCGCGACCGCGGCGTGGTCATGCGGTTCGGCGCCAAGGTGGTCTCCGCGACCGTCGAAGGCCCCGAAAACTGCCGCCTGGTGCTTTCCGACGACCGGGAGCTGCGCGCCGACATGGTGCTGTTCTCGGCCGGCCGCGAAGGCGCCACCGACACCCTCAACCTTGCCGCCTGCGGGCTGGAGGCCGACGAGCGCGGCCGGCTGGTCGTGGACAAGGCGAGCTTCCAGACCGCCGTCCCGCACATCTACGCGGCGGGCGACATCATCGGCTTTCCGAGCCTGGCTTCCACCTCCATGGAGCAGGGCCGCATCGCCGCCGGCCACGCCTTCAACGCCGCGGTCCACGCCGCGCCCGAGTTCTTTCCTTATGGCATCTATTCGGTGCCCGAAATCTCCATGATCGGAATGAGCGAGGAGCAGGCGCGCGAACGGGGCATCCCCTACGAGTGCGGCGTTGCGAGGTTCCGCGAGACCAGCCGCGGCCACATCATGGGCATCGGCTCGGGCTTCATGAAGATGCTGTTCGCTCTGGAGACCCGCCGTCTGCTGGGGGTCCACATCGTGGGCGAAGGCGCGACCGAGCTGATCCACATCGGCCAGGCGGTGCTGAACCTCGAGGGCACGCTCGACTACTTCGTGGAGAACACCTTCAACTATCCGACGCTGGCCGAGGCCTACAAGGTGGCCGCGCTCGACGCCTGGAACCGCATGCCCAAGCAGCAGGCCAGCGTCATCGCCACGCGCAAGAAGCTGGACCTGGCCGCCAAGGCCGTGAACGGCTAGCGTCCCGATTCCGAAGTTCGCAAGCGCGAGCGGCCAGCGCCGGACGAACTTCGGAATCGATGAGGACGCTAGCAAGTCTATGTTTCTAGTGTGCTTCTTTGGACTTGAAGTTCGCTGAGAGCTTGGTCCTGGATGAGGCGAACTTCAAATCCAGCACACTGACCGGTAAGGTCTCGTTAGGCACATTCCTAAACGGGTCCTTCACCATGTGGGGCCCAGATTCTGACTCTGGGGTTTCCAAGGGTCAGTCATGGGCGTTGCCGCCGACACCATCATTCTGGGCGATTGCATCGAGGAGCTGAAGAAGCTCCCGTCGCGGTCCGTCGACCTCGTGTTCGCCGACCCGCCCTACAATCTGCAGCTGGGCGGCGACCTCCTGCGTCCCGACAATTCCAAGGTCGATGCGGTCGACGACCACTGGGACCAGTTCGAGAGCTTCGCGGCCTACGACGCCTTCACCAAGGCCTGGCTCAGCGAATGCCAGCGCATCCTGAAGGATGACGGGGCCCTGTGGGTGATCGGCAGCTACCACAACATCTTCCGCGTGGGCGCGACTCTGCAGGATCTGGGCTTCTGGATTCTCAACGACATCGTCTGGCGCAAGTCCAACCCGATGCCGAACTTCAAGGGCACGCGCTTCACCAATGCCCACGAGACGCTGATCTGGGCCACCAAGTCGCGCGGCGGCAAGCGCTACACCTTCAACTACGACGCCATGAAGATGGCCAATGACGAGCTGCAGATGCGCTCCGACTGGAGCCTGCCGCTCTGCACCGGCGAGGAGCGGCTGAAGGACGAGGCGGGCGTCAAGGCCCATCCGACCCAGAAGCCCGAGGCCTTGCTGCACCGGGTGATCCTGGCCTCGACCCGGCCCGGCGACGTGATCCTCGACCCGTTCTTCGGCACCGGCACCACGGGCGCGGCGGCCAAGCGGCTCGGGCGTCACTACATCGGCATCGAGCGGGAGGAGGCCTACGCCAGGCTCGCCAAGGCCCGCATCGCCAAGGTGATCCCGGCCACGGCCGCCGATCTGGCAGTCACCGGCTCGAAAAAGACTGAGCCGCGCATCCCCTTCGGCCAGATCGTCGAGGCGGGCCTGCTGCGCGCCGGCGACGTGCTCTACGACGACAAGGGCCGCCACGCCGCCAGCGTGCGGGCCGACGGCAGCCTGGTGGTGGGCGAGCTCTCCGGCTCGATCCACAAGGTGGGCGCCATGGTGCAGTCCCAGCCGGCCTGCAACGGCTGGACCTACTGGCACTTCAAGTCGGACAAGGGCCTGGCCCCCATCGACGTCCTGCGCGCCAAGGTCCGCCAGCAGCTCGTGGCCTAGGCTCAGGACCTATCGCGAGCCCAGCACGAACTCATTGCCCTCGGGGTCCTTGAAGATCGCGAAGGTCCCCCAGGGCTGCTTTTCCGGCGGTCCCTTGAACTCCACGCCGCGCGCGCTGAGCTGGCGGTGGGTCGCTTCCACGTCGTCGCAGGCGAAGGACCCGTTGAAGAAGGTGCCGACGCGGTCCTCGTGGCCCTCCGGCGTGAACAGGACCAGGCCCGTCGGGCTGCCGTTGATGGCCAGTTCGATCCAGCGCTGCGGGCCCATGGGCTGATCGGTGGTGACCCGAAAGCCCATCTTCTCGGTCCAGAACCTAAGCTGCAGGTCCTGATCGCGGCAGGCGATACCGGCGAACTTCAGGTGGGTGATCATGACGCTCTCCGTAGTTGCTCGCCGCCTCCTTTGCCGCAAGGTCAGCCGGCCAGACAATTGGTTCATTGATTGCTATAGCAACGATCATGACTCAGAAAATCGCCCTCGACCGCTACATCCTCGACGTCCTGATGCGCGACCTGGTCGGCCACGATCACACGCCGTCGGCCTTCCTGGTCTATCTGTGGCTCTGGGGGCAGACCGACGGCGGTAAACGTCGGTTCGCGGCCAGCCTGTCCGGCATCAGCCTGGAGACCGGGCTGTCGAAATCCTCGGTGCAGAACGCCGTGCGCCAGCTCAAGGCGCGCCGCAAGCTCATCACGGTCACCCATGATGGCCCGACCACGCCGCCGATCTACGAGGTGCTGACGCCCTGGGTGCGCGGCTAGAGCAGGTTGCCGAGCCCCGCCCGCGCCGCCTTCAGGAATACGCTCGGCAGGGCGTCGAGGTCGCGCCTGGGCGTCCAGACGACATCGGCCGCCTCACCCTCGGCGCGCAGCAATTGCAGGGTCAGGGTGAAGTGGGTGAAGCCGTGCTCCACCTCGCCGACTCCGCGCCAGGCCGCCTCGGCGGGCGCGGCGGCGCGCGCTTCGGCCTCGCCCCAGCGGGTGGCGCGCCAAGCGCTGGTGGGGAGCGCCAGCATGCCGCCCAGCAGCCCCCTCGGCGGCCGTCGCACCAGGGCCACCTCGTCGCCGCGGGTCAGGACGTAGGCGACCCCATAGCGGTGCGGCCGCGCGGCCTTGGCGGTCCGGCGTGGGTAGGTCTCCGGCGCGCCGCTCGCCAGCCCCGCGCAGTGCGCCGACACCGGGCAACGGTCGCAGAGCGGCTGCCTGGGCCGGCAGATCGTGGCGCCGAGATCCATCAGCGCCTGGGCCCAGTCGCCGGGCCGGTCCTTGCGGACCAGGCTGGCGGCCAGACGTTTCAGCTCCGGCTTGGCGTCCGGCAGGGCGTCTTCAACCGCGAACAGCCGCGCCATGACCCGCTCGACATTGCCGTCGACCACATTGGAGGGCTCGTCGAAGGCGATCGCGGCGACGGCGGCGGCGGTATAGGGGCCAAGGCCGGGCAGGGCGCGCAGGCCCGCCTCGCTGTCCGGGAAAACGCCGCAGTGGTCGCCGGCCACGGCCCGCGCGCAGGCCAGGAGATTGCGGGCGCGGGCGTAGTAGCCGAGGCCCGCCCAGGCGGCCATCACCTCTCCGTCGGCCTCGGAGGCCAGATCGCCCACCGTCGGCCAGCGGGCGGTGAACTTCAGGAAGTAGGGCGTGGCGTGCGGCACCGTGGTCTGCTGCAGCATCACCTCGGAGAGCCAGACCCGGTAGGGATCGGCGCGCAAACCCGCCGTATGCGCCCCGGGCCCGACGCGCCAGGGCAGGTCGCGGGCGTTTGCGTCATACCAGGCCAGGAGTTGGGCGCGGAGCGTCTTGGGGTTCACCGGACCCTCCTTATCGCCGCCGCGCGATGACGGTAAGGTGGGCCATGGCTCCCCGCGACCTGCCCACGACGCAAGAGGCGCTCCGCATCCTGACGGCGAAGCGGACGCGGCCCCAGCGCCGTCCGCCGCCGCCGCTCGGCCGGGCGCTGAACAAGACGCTCAAGGCCTTCGACGCCAAGTTCGGCCAGGGCTCGGGCGCCCTGGAAGCCCGCTGGCGCGAGGTGGTGGGCGCGGAGATCGCCAAGCGGACCGAGCCGGTGAAGCTGACGCGCGGCCGCAACGGCGGGCCGTCCTCGCTGGAAATCCGGGTGGCTGGCCCGGCCGCGGCGATCATCCAGCACCAGGCCCAGGAGATCCTCGCCCGCGTGAACCTGTTCCTGGGCGCCGAGGCCGTTCAGAAGCTGCGGATCGTCCAGGGGCCCCTGCAGAAGACCTATGAGCCGGCCGCCAAGCCCCGCCGTCGCCTGCCGCCGCTGGACGCCGCGGCCGAGGCCGGTCTCGCCCAGGACCTGGCCAAGGCTCCCGACGGGAAGCTGAAGACAGCGCTCTTGGCGCTAGGCCGCGGCGTTCTGCGGCAGCGCCGCACGATTGACTAACAAGAGCCGCGATCTCATCGGCTAGTTCGGCTGAGGCAGTGGTCGTTGGTGGCCCCGGATGGAATCGGGCTTTACTCGGCTTCCCTAGGAGAAATGGCCCCGCATGCTCGTCCGTCGTTCCCTTGTCGCCGCGGCCCTGACGGCCGCCCTGGCGCTCGGTGGCTGTGCGAAGCGTGCCGAGGACAGCGCCGCGGGGCCCCAGGCCGACGACATGAGCCTGGGCAACCCGAACGCCAAGGTGAGCGTGGTTGAGTACGCCTCTGCGAGCTGCCCCCACTGCGCGCGGTTCGCCATCGATGTCTTCCCGGCCTTCAAGGCCAAGTACGTCGACACCGGCAAGGTCCGCTTCACGCTCAAGGAATACCTGACCGATCCGCAGGCCCTCGCCGCGGCCGGCTTCCTCCTGGCCCGCTGCGCCGGCAAGGACCGCTACTTCGAGGTGCTCGACGCCTACTTCAGGGGCCAGGATGAGATGGTCCAGACCGGCAATGTGCGCGCGGTGCTGGCGCGGATCGCCACCTCGCCCGGCGGACTCAGTGAGGCTCAGCTCGACGCCTGCATGCGCGACGCCGTCGCCGAAAAGGCGCTGGCCGCCCGCGCCGATCGTCACATGCGCATCGACAAAATCGGCTCGACCCCCACCTTCGTCATCAACGGCCGGCGGGTGGAGGGCGAAATGACCATGCCCGAACTCGACGCGGCCATAGCCAAGGCGGCAGGATAGGATGCGCCGATGCTGAGCCGCCGCACCCTCCTTCCCTTCGCCATCGCCGCCCTGACCGCAGGCTCGGCGACGGCTGCCCCTGTGGTCCTGCCGGACGACATGTCCATGGGCAGCCCCAAGGCCAAGATCCAGGTGATTGAGTACGCCTCGATGGCCTGTCCGCACTGCGGTCACTTCAACGAGACAATCTTCCCGTCGCTGAAGGCCAAGTACATCGACACCGGAAAGGTGCGCTACACCCTGAAGGAGATGCTGACCGAGCCCGCCACCGTGGCGGCGGCCGGCTTCCTGGTCGCCCGTTGCGCGGGGCCGTCGAAGTATTTCACCGTGGTGGACCAGGTGTTCCGCAGCCAGTCCCGCTGGAGCACCGGCAACATCAAGCCGATCTTCAAGGATATCGCCGCCGCCAATGGCGTGGACGACGCCCACTTTGAGGCCTGCCTCCAGGACCAGGCCGCGGTCGACGCCATCACGGCGCGCGCCGTGCGCGCTTCCGAAAAGGACGGGGTCAACTCCACTCCGACGCTGTTCATAAACGGCAAGAAGATCGACGACCTCCCGGCGACGCCTGAGGACCTCGACAAGCTGATGGCGGCCGCCGCGAAGGCGCCGGCCGCCAAGCCGGCGACGCGGAAGCGCGCCGCCAAAAAGGGAGGCCGCTAGACCTCCCGTGCAATTCCAGCGGCTGCGCCTTACGGGCTTCAAGTCCTTCGTCGAGACGACTGAGTTTCGGATCGAGCCTGGCGTCACCGGCGTCGTGGGGCCGAACGGCTGCGGCAAGTCGAACCTGCTCGAGGCGCTGCGCTGGGTGATGGGCGCCAATTCCGCCAAGGCCATGCGGGCCGGCGGCATGGACGACGTGATCTTCGCCGGCGCCGCCAACCGGCCTTCGCGCAACCACGCCGAGGTGGCGCTGACCATCGACAACTCCGCCCGCCGCGCGCCGGCGGCGTTCAACGATCATCCGGTGCTGGAAGTGGTCCGCCGCATCGACCGGGGCGAGGGCTCGACCTACCGGATCAACGGCCGCGAGGTGCGCGCCCGCGACGTGCAGCTGCTGTTCGCCGACGCGTCCACCGGCTCCAATTCGCCGGCCCTGGTGCGGCAGGGGCAGATCTCCGAGCTGATCGCCGCCAAGCCGCAGAACCGCCGGATGATCCTGGAGGAGGCCGCCGGGGTCTCCGGCCTGCACTCGCGCCGCCACGAGGCCGAACTGCGCCTGCGCGCCGCCGAGGCCAACCTCGCCCGGCTGGAGGACGTGGCCCGCGAGCTGGAATCGACGCTGGGGCGCCTGAAGCGCGAGGCGCGCCAGGCCGAGCGCTATAAGAAGCTGTCGGCTGAGATCCGGGCGCTGCAGGGGGCCGTGCTCTACGCGCGCTGGGCCGAGGCCGCCGCCGTCGCCGAACGCCTGGGCGCCGAGGCCGCCGCCGCGATCCGCGCGGTGGAGGATACCGCCACCATCGCGGCGACCGCCACCACCCGCGCGGCCCAGGCCGACGAGGCGATCAAGCCCCTGCGCGAGGCCGAGACGGTCGCCGCGGCCATCCTGCACAAGCTCGCCATCGACAAGGACCGGCTGGACCGCGAGCACGAGGCCCATGCCGCGGAGCTGGAGCGCCTGCATGGCGACCTGGAGCGCATCGACGCCGACCGCTCGCGCGAACAGCATATCGTCGATGACGCCGGCGCGGCGCTGACGCGCCTGGCCGAGGATTTCGTGGCCCTGGAGGCCGCAATCGAGGCTGCGCCCGAGCGCATCCCGGAACTGGAAGCCGCCGCCAGGATGGCCGAGGCCGCCCGCGCCGCCGCCGACGCCGAGGTCGAGTCGCTGGCAGCCCAGGCCGCGGCCCAGGAGGCGCAGCGCCAGGCCGCCGCGACCCGCGTCGAGGAGGCCCAGACCCGGCTCTCCCGCACCCGCCGCGCGCTGGACCAGGCCAAGGGGGAACGCGAGGCGCTGGGAGTCGCCGCCAACCCGCAGGCGGCTCTCGCCAAGGCCGAACTTGAAGTCGCCGAGGCCGCGCTCGCCGAATCGCGCGCGGCGCAGGAAATGGCGGAAGACCAGCGCACCGCCGCGCAAGGCGCCGAGACCATCGCCCGCGAGGCCGCCCTCAGGCTGGACGAACAGCTCGGCCGGCTGACCGCCGAGGCCCGCGCGCTCGCCGCCCTGGTGGCGCAGGCCAAGCGTGGCGGCTTCACCCCCGTCCTCGACGCCGTTTCGCCCGACCGCGGTTACGAAAAGGCGCTGGCCGCCGCGCTCGGCGACGACCTGGATGCGGCCCTGGACCGTTCGGCGCCGGCTTTCTGGGGCGGTCGCGACGCCGAGCCGCCGGCATGGCCCAAGGGCGCGACGCCGCTGATCGGCCTGGTCAAGGCGCCGGCGGCGCTCGCCGCGCGCCTGACCTTCACCGCCCTGGTCGACCGCGCCGAGGGCGACCGCCTGCAGGCGGGCCTCGCGCCCGGCTGCCGGCTGGTCTCCAAGGAGGGCGACCTCTGGCGTTGGGACGGCTTCACCGCCCGCGCCGACGCGCCCAAGCCCGCCGCTGTCAGGCTGGAGCAGAAGACCCGCCTAGCCGAGGTCGAGACGGAGATCGAGGCGATCTCGCCCAAGGCCGAGGCCGCACGCCAGGTGCTGCAGGCCGCCGCCGCGAAACTGGCCGGCATCGATGAGGCCCTGCGCGCCGCCCGTCGCGAGGCCCCGGCCGCCGAGCAGAGGGCGCTCGCCGCCCGCGCCGCCCTGGA
>PLEH01000165.1 GCA_003136395.1 Phenylobacterium sp. | reverse complement strand
CCGCCCTCTCCCAGCCTCTCCCACGGCGCTGCCGCGCCTGGAGAGGCGCGAAGGGCGACCCGCCCCCGCCAACCGCCCTTCCCCGCAGCCGCGCCCCATGGCACGTTCCAGTTGAGTCTGGGAACTTTGCAAATGTCGAGAGTGCGCGCGGGCTGCGTATTGGTGGCGGCGGTCCTGCTGGGGGCCGCGACGCCGAAACCGCCGGCGCCGCAGCCGCCGACCTGGAGCCAAAAGCCCACCGAGGCGCAGGGCGACGCGGCCCTGGCGGCGGCGGGTGGGAAGCCCACCGACCCCGGCCAGGCGATCGTGCTGTGCCGGATGAAATCCGATGGCGGGCTGGAGGCCTGCCGCCTGGCGGTGGATCGTCCGGCCGGCGGGGCCTTCGGCAAGGCGGCGCTGACGCTCGCGCCGCTGTTTCGCGTGGACCGGGCGAGCCCGCGGGCCCCGGCGGTGGGCGAGGAGATCAGCTTCGGCCTCTCGAACTATAAGTTCGATGTGGCGCCGGACTGGCTGCGCAAGCCCACGCAGCGCGACCTGATGACGGTCTATCCGACCGAGGCGATGCGCCTGGGCAGGGATGGCAAGGCGACGATCACCTGCGTGGTCAGCCTGCAGGGCGCGCTGTTCGACTGCGACGTGATCTCCGAAAGCCCGCCGGGCGAGCATTTCGGCGCCGCGGCGGTGGCGCTGACCCCGCAGCTCCTGATGAGGCCGGCGACGCTGCGCGGCCAGCCCGTCCTCTCCAACGTCAGCATCCCGTTCACCTTCAAGGCCCCCGGTGGCGCAATGGCCAGGCGGCCGGACCTGGACCCCAACAAGGGCCTGGTCTCGCCCGCCATGGCCTGGGTCGAGGCCCCCAGCTACGCTGCCCTGGTCTCGGCCTATCCGGCCAAGGCCATGGAGATGCACGTGGGCGGTCGCGCGACGCTGAGCTGCCAGTTCGACCGGGCGGGGCGGCTGCGAAGTTGCGTCACCATCACCGAGGAGCCGAAGCAGAAGGGGTTCGGCAACGCGGCGATGTCGCTGACCAAGCAGTTCCGGGCGCCGGCGACGATGACCGACGGCCACTCGTTCGAGGGCATATCGGTGCAGATCCCGGTGGTCTTCGATCCGGTGATGATGGCGGCCAGCCCCCCGATCATCGGCAAGGCGCAGTGGGTGGCGCTGCCGAGCGGGGAGGAGACATCCGCGGCGTTCGGCAAGCTGAAGGTGGACGGGGTGGCGCGGGTGAGGCTCGCCTGCGTGGTGGTGCAGGGCGGCGGCGTCACCGACTGCCGGGTCGACCAGGAGACCCCGGCCGGCCAGGGCTTCGGCGCGGCCGCCTTGAGCCTCGCGCCGCACTTCAAGCTGACCACCTGGACGGTGGAGGGCCTGCCCACCGTCGGCGGCGTGATCAACATCCCGCTGCGCTACGAGCTGAAGGACCCGCCGCCGGCCGGGAAGTGAGGGGGACGAGATAAAGCGCGCGCTCGCCGCGATTTGCCCTAACCTCGCTTAAGGGCGACGGGAGATGTCGGACATGCGCAGGGGTTTGATCTCGGCGGCCGCGGGCGCGCTCTTGCTCTGCGGCTGCGGCCAGGCCGGCAAGGGGGCCGCGACGGCGCAGGCCGCGCCGGCCGGCGGCACGCCCTGCCCGATCATCGGGGCCGCCGACGTGTCGGCCGCCTACGGCGCCAGGCTCGCCGACACCCCGGCCAATTCGCTGCCGCAGGCGCAGTCCTGCGAGTTCCGCGGGGCCGGCCCGACGGTGGTGAGGCTGCAGCTTGTCCCCGCCCGCTACTATGAGGAGCACGGCGGCCAGGGCTTCCGCACCGTCCCGGGCCTGGGCGACAAGGCCTCCATCTCCTTCGAGCTCGGCGCCTGGCGGGCCATGGCCGCGAAGGGCGACAAGGCCGTGGCGGTCACGGCCGAGGGCCCCGCGGCCAAGCCGGAAAACACGCTGGCCATCCTCAAGGCCGCCCTGGCCATGCTCTAGGCCGGACGCTCAGTCCGTCAGCCCCTCGGCCTCAGCCCGCGCCACCGCATCGGCCGCCGGGCCCAGCCGGTAGGACCTGACCGCGTCCCGCAGCATGACACTGGCCGCATAGACCACCACCGCGATCACCAGCCAGCGCAGCCAGACGACCGGCATGTCCTTGACGATGAAGGCGGCGACCAGCACGGCGGGCACGCCGCCGATCGCAAAGCCCAGCGCGATCCTCACGTCGGCCACGCGGGTCTGGATGTGCCGGGCGCTGACCACGGCGGCGGCCAGCGCGCCGCCTGTGGCCATGATCGGGAAGACCAGCCTCGGGTCCATGCCCATCAGGCTGAACATCAGGAGCGACGGGGCGTAGTGGCCGACCCCGAAGTTCAGGAGCACGCCCATGACGAAGCTCGCGGCGACCGCGGCGATCATCAGGGAGACGGGGAGCGAGGCCGCGAGCCCGCCCGCCGGCAGCAGGTGCAGGTTCGAGGCGGCGTAGAGGGCCGCCGCGATCAGGAGCGCCGCGGCCACCACCGCCTGGACGATCCAGATCCTGGCGCCGGTGACGATGCGTGTGCCGGCGAGCCCGCCCGCCAGCAGCGCCACCGAATAGGCGGCGACCAGGAGGGTGTCCACGTGCACCCCCAGCAGCACCAGGAAGATCACCGCCTGCAGGATGGTCGGAAGCGTACAGGCCACGATCAGGGTGCAGGGGATCTGGCGGTCGGCCATCCGCACCCGGACCTTCAGCCAGGCCATGGTGGGCGCGAAGGAGCCGATCCCCAGCGTGTCGAAGAAGTTCACCGCCGCGCCGACGAGGGTCGCCTCCCAGCCGGGCCTGAGCGCGCCCTGGGCCAGGGCGCCGCGCACCAGCACCGCCACATAGAAGACCGCCGCGGCGATCAGCAGGACCAGTATGGCTGTGAGCACGTCCTGGCCCCCGGCCGGCCGGGTCCGCGCCCCGGCTGAGGCGCCTAGCGGTGACAGGGCCCAGCCCCTCTGTCGAGTCGCCGGGCCTGGCGCCCGTCTAGAAACAAATCGTGAACACTCAAACTTAGGCCGCAGACGCCGGCGGCCTTACGCTGGGCGGTTGAACCTGCGGGCCTGGGCCCCGCGGGTCCGCGGTCTTTCTCAGGTCAGAACACGAGGCTCGCGCCGGTATAGGGGGTCTAGGGGTCTTGTTCGAGAACGAGGCTTATACCCCGCGCCTACTTCGCCGGGACCAGCCGCAGGATCTCGCTGGGCGTCTCGTCGGTGACGACATAGACCAGCCCGTCGGGTCCCTGGCGCACGTCCTTGGTGCGCTTGCAGCGGTCCATCAGGAGCTTTTCCTCGCCCACCACCTTGCCGTTCTTCAGCTGCAGGCGGACGAGCTGGCGGCCGGACATGGCGCCCACCAGCACGTCGCCCTTCCAGGCCGGGAAGGCCTTGCCGGTGTAGAAGGCCATGCCGGAGGGCGCGATCGACGGCGTCCAGAAATAGACCGGCTGCTCCATGCCCGCCTGCTGGGTCTTGCCGCCGTTGATCAGGCCGCCGCCGTTCTCGCGGCCGTAGCTGATCACCGGGAAGCCGTAGTTGCCGCCGGACTTGATGCGGTTGAGCTCGTCGCCGCCCATGGGCTCGTTCTCGCCGACCCAGAGCTCGCCGGTGGCCGGGTTCACGTCGGCGGCCTGGATGTCGCGGAAGCCCACGGCGTAGAGGGCCGGATTGGCGCCGGCGGTCTTCGCGAACGGGTTGTCCTTGGGGATCGTCCCGTCGGTCCTGATGCGCAGGACCTTGCCGCGCGGGTCGCTCATCGACTGCGGATTGGGCCCGCCCGACGCGACCTCGCCTGACGCGATCAGCAGGGTCCCATCCTTGGCCTGCGCGAGGCGGCGCGGCGCCAGGAAGGGGGCCTCGTAGATCGTCGAGACGTCTTCCAGGCTCTTGTCGTCGGCCGACAGCTTGGCCTTCAGGATCTTGCCCACATAGGGCTGGCCCTTGGCCGGGGGGGCGGTGGTGTAGCCGTAGTAGAGGGTGCGGTTCTTGGCGAAGTCGCGGTCCAGCAGCGGGCCGGTGTTGCTGGTCCCCATCGGCCCGGCGATCTGCGGCGTCCCCTTCAGCGGCTCGGAGACCTGGCCCTTGGCGTCAACGGTGCGCAATCCGCCCGCGCGCTGCGAAAGCAGGAGCTTGCCGTCGGGCAGGAAGGCCAGGCCCACCGAGCGGTCGAGCGTGGCCAGGACCTCGACCTTGAACGCGGCCGACTTCACCTGCGGCGCGCGGGTCTGGCCGGGCAGCGCCGGCGTCGGGACGAAGCCGTCCTTGGCGTTACGGTTGGGGCCGCACAGGGCCTCGATCCGCGCGTTCTCGGATGCCGACCCCGATACGCCTGCATAGTCCTTGCCGGGCGGGTAGGCGTTCACGGGCTGGCTCAAGGCGCCGGCGCCCGGCGCCAGGCTCATGGCAAGCGCGAAGGCCAACACCGCTTTCGAAGCCCGAAGATCCTTCAGCACAGCCGTTCCCCCTCAAGGTCGCCAGTCGTTGGCGTCCTGAATGTCACGAGGCGGCGTTGCGATCCAGCCTATCCCGTAGCGCCGCGCCAGCGGAAGCAGCTCAGCGGCATGGCCCGGACCGGCGCGCCCTGGGCTGTGGCCACCCAGGCGCGGCCCTCCTCCAGCGCCATGACGCGGTAGATCGGCAGGCCGCCGGCGTCGGCGGAGACCAGGTCGCCGGCCTTCACCGGCTCGCGCGCGGCATGGTCGAGGGGAACCCAGTCCACAATGTTCGGCATCGTCGTCACCCTGCGCTCCGCCGCAGAGGTGGCGGATCGAGCACAAGGATGCGCCGGCCGGCGTGAGACGAAGCTGAGCCGGACGTTTAGCCGCCGTTCAGGTGCGGCCGGGCCGGTGAGGTCGAAGCTGTCGCCGGACTTCTTGTCGCGCCGGGCTGAAAAGGACACTCTGTCGCACGGAGACAACCCTCGATTGCGGTCGCCGCAAGCTGGAGTATGGTGAAGGATGAAGGGCCGTTGGGAATAGCTCGGTAAGCGTATGGTTCTTGGTGGTTGGGCTGGAGGGCTGCGCACCGGTGGGCGCCGCGCCATGGGCGGCGAGGTCCTGGTGCATGTGATCGACGACGACGACGCATTGCGGGGCGCCTTGGCTCGCCTCGTCACGTCCGCCGGCTTCGGGGTGCGGGCCTATGCCTCGGCCCAGGCCTTTCTCGACGCGCTCGATACCCTCGACCGCGGCTGCGTCATCACCGACGTCAGGATGCCCGGCATCAGCGGCCTTGAGCTGTTGCGTCGGCTGAGCCCGCGGACGGACGAATTCCCGGTGATCGTGCTCACCGGCCGGGCCGACGTCGCGATGGCGGTGAACGCGCTCAAGGACGGCGCCTGCGACTTCATCGAAAAGCCCTTCGAAAGCGATGTCCTGCTGGCCGCGGTGAAGGGGGCGCTGGCGGGGCTGAGCCACGACCAGGCGCAAACGGAGGCGCACTGCGACCAGCTTGAGCGCATCGCCGGCCTCTCGGCCCGCGAGCGCGAGGTGCTGGGCGGGGTGGTGGCCGGTTCGTCCAACAAGGAGATCGCCCGGGCGCTCAGCATCAGTCCGCGCACCGTGGAGTCCCACCGCGCCAACATCATGATGAAGACCCAGGCCGGCAGCCTGTCGGAACTGGTGCGGATGGCCTGGCTGGCCGAGGACGCCCGCTAGAAACGGGTCACAGGCCCAGCCATTTCAGCAGGATCGGCGCCACGAAAGCCACGAAGCTGAGGATCAGGCCGATGAGCAGCACCCGGTAGGCGTAGCCGATCAGCCGGTACTTCTTGCCCGCCAGCACCCGTCCATTCTGGTAGATGTCGCGGGCGAAGGCTTCGTAGATGGCCTGGGTGTCGGTGACCGTATCCAGCAACTGGTCCACGAACTCGTCCTGGGTCATCCGGCTGAAGGCCCCGAAGAACAGCAGGTTGTCCGCGCCCTCCGCCGCCGGCGGCGGCTTGATCGAGGGCAGCACCGCCATGACCGCCAGTACGGCCGCCACGAAGGCCGCGCCGCCGAGGATCAGCAGCGCCGGCTGCGGGGACCCCGCGCGCGCCTGGCCCACCGTGATGGTGAAGATCACGAAGGTGATGCCCAGCAGCATACTGGCCTTTTGATCTGCCATCTGACTCAGCTGATACTGGACCTGCTGGGTGGTCCGCAGCAGATGAACCCCATCCACCGAGAACTTCGGCGGTCCGGCGACCGGCTTCGATGCGCCCTCGTCCATTTCGTCCGACCCCTGATCATCACCCCGCCACAGGGTGTCACGGCCTTGTGGAATAAGTGAACAGCGAAATTCTGCCTGCGGCGATGTCGCCTCGCGCGATCGTCCTCGCCTCGGGCGCGTCGGCGCGTCATGTTCGGGCGTGAAACCCAGGAGACAGGCGATGAGATTCGCAGGGACGCTTCTGGCGGCGGCCGGGCTGGCGCTGGCGTCGGCCGACGCCGCCGGCGCCGCCTCGCCCAAGGCGGCGGTCCATGCCTGGCGGCAGGCCCATGAGAAGGAGATCCTCTCCGACTTCGTCGCCCTGCTGGCCATGCCCAATGTGGCCACCAACGTGGCTGACGTGGAGAGGAACGCCGCCTACATCTCGGGCCTGCTGCAGAAGCGCGGCTTCAAGGCCCAGCTCCTCACCGCCGAGCCCGGCACGCCGCCCTCGGTTCTGGCGGAGCTGAAGACGCCCGGCGCCACGCGCACTGTCGTCTTCTACGCCCACTATGACGGCCAGCCGATCGGCCAGAAGGGCTGGATCTCGACGCCCTTCGAACCCTCCATGCGCACCGCCCTGCCGGAGGCCAGGTCCATCGACTGGAAGGCCGCCCAGACACTCAACCCAGACTGGCGCCTCTTCGCCCGTTCTGCCGGCGACGACAAGGGCTCGATCCAGGCGCTGATCTCGGCCTTCGATGCGCTCAAGGCCTCGGGCGTCAAGCCGTCGGTGAACATCAAACTGCTGTACGAGGGCGAGGAGGAGCAGGGCTCGCCGCACTTCGCCGCCCTGGTGGCCAAGAACCTGGAGCTGGTGCGCGGCGACCTCCTGATCATGGGTGACGGGCCCATGCACCAGTCGGGCAAGCAGCAGATCAACTTCGGTAACCGCGGGATCACCGGCTTCAGGGCCACGGTCTATGGCCCGCTGAAGCCGCTGCACGACGGCCACTACGGTTCCTGGGCGCCCAGTCCCACGGTGATGATCGCGGCCCTGGTGATGAGCCTGCGCGATGACGAAGGGCGCATCCTGATCCCCGGCGTCTATGACGACGTGGCGCCGATCTCCGCGGCGGACCGCGCGGCGCTCGCCGCCCTGCCGGACGTCGAGACCGGCCTGAAGACCGCTCTTGGCCTTGGCCGCAACATCGGCCCGCCGCGACTGGCCGACGGCTACATGGCCCCGACGCTGAACGTGCGCGCCATCCACGCCGGCGACGACGGGCCCAACGCCGCCAACGCCATCCCCACCGAGGCAAACGCCTCCTTCGACTTCCGCCTGGCCCCCGGCGAGACGCCCAGGCACGTGCGCGACCTGACCGAGGCCTGGCTGAGCCACGAGGGCTGGTTCATCGTCCGCGCCGCGCCCGACCTGGCGACGCGGCTTGCGCATCCGAAGATCGTGCGGATCGACTGGGACGAGGGCGCTTCCATCGCCACGGAGTCGCCCATGGCCGGTCCGGCGGCCAAGGCGGTGGAGGCCTCGATCTCGCGCACGGTGGGCTATCCGGTGCTCAAGCTGCCGTTCATGGGCGCGAGCTCCGGCATGGCCGAGATCGTGAACCAGCTGAAGGCTCCGATGGTCGGCGTTTCCATCGCCAACTACGACGACAACCAGCACGCCCAGAACGAGAACCTCAGGCTCGGCAATCTGTGGGACGGCATCGAGGTCTACGCCGGGCTCCTGGCCGATCTCACCTGGTAGCGGCGTCGGCGGCCTTCGCCGCGGCCTCTTCATGGCGCGCGCCGGCCAGGATGCCGGGAAGCGCGTAGTTCCCCTCGTGGCAGGCGTACTCGTAGATCGGCCCCTTGGTGGCTTCGAACACCATCTCGGCGCGCCAGGGCTTCGAGAATGTCGCGGGGTCCTCGACCGTGAAGTCGTAGCGGAGCTGCGTCGGCGAGACCCGGGTGAAGCGTTCGATCACCTTCGCGTTCGGTGAGATATAGACGCCGATCGGCATCTTGAAGGCGTCGCCCGGATTGAAGTTGGTGGTCTCGACCACCAGGCTCTCGCCCTCCCAGTGGCCGATGGAATCGCCCAGCCAGGGCCGGACATTGGCCGGCAAGTGCGCCTTGGAGTTCAGCCGGACGACGCGGACGTCGTGCACCGACTCCAGTTGGATCGCGACGGCGTCCTTGGTCTGCACGAACTGGTAGAGGCTGGCGTACGGTGCGTTCAGCATCGGCGGTCCGCTGCCCGCGAAGCCGGAGAGCAGGCAGCGCTCCGAAGCGTTGCGGGTCTCCGGATTGTTGGCGTTGTTCACGACGGCCGGCATCCCCTTCACGGCGGCGAGCCCTTCGGCGGTATAGGGAAGCCGTCCGTCCGCGGGGTCGACGATCCAGGAGGACCGCGCCTTGCCGTCGATGCGCGCGAGGTGGGCGCCGGTTTCGGGCCAGAAGCCGATCTCCGACGCGCGGCCGCCGATGCCGTCCTCGACGCTTGCGAACTCCTTCTGCCGGCGCGCCTCGAAGGCCTGGGCTTCCGCATTGGTCAGCGTCAGGGCCGGAGCCCACGCGGGCCGCTCCAGCTCGGTCAGGGAAATGGACGTCCAGAGCCCGCCGAGGTCGGGATGGCCATCGGCGGCGCGCGGCGCCCGGTAAGGCCCGGCGTTCGCCGCCCAACCGACCGCCCAAACAACCGCTACGATCGCGACCGCGACGGCCGCTGCGCGCAGGTTCAGCATGGCTTGAACCTGAGCGGCATGGACTTCGGGCCGGAGATGAAGTTCGACGCCAGCCACTCCGGCGGCGCGGCCAGCTCGAAGGCCTTCATCCGCGTCAGGACCTCCACCAGCATGGCGTCGATCTCGATGCGGGCGATGTGCTGGCCCAGGCAGTTGTGGGCGCCGGCGCCGAAGGCGATGTGTTCGTTGGGGGTGCGGGAAAGGTCCAGGACCTCGGGCCGGTCGAAGGCGGTAGAGTCGCGGTTGGCGGCGCCGAAGTACATGACCACCTTGTCGCCCTCGCGGATCGCCTGGCCGGCCAACTCGGTGTCGTGACGCGCGGTGCGGCGCATGTAGATCACCGGGCTCGTCCAGCGCAGCAGCTCCTCGCGCGCCGAGGGCAGGCGCCCCGGCAGGTCGGCCATCAGCCAGGCGAACTGGTCAGGATTCTCCATCAGCGCCAGCAGGCCGCCGGACAGCAGGTTCCGCGTCGTGTCTCCGCCGGCGTCCACCAAGAGCAGGAAGAACAGCAGGAACTCCGGATCCTCCAGCTTGCGCCCATCGAGCTCGCAGGCCAGCAGCCGCGAGGCCAGATCGTCTGCCGGCCGCGCCCGCTTCTCGGCGATGACCCCGGTGGCGTATTCGAACATCTTCATCACCGCCTGCCCGCCCGCCCCCGGCGGCAGGGCTTCCGGCGCGGTGTGGATGGTCTCGGTCAGCTTGTAGAGCTCGCGCCCGTCGTCGAGCGGCAGGCCCATCAGCTCGGCGATGACGAAGGACGGCATCTCGCCGGCCACCTCGCCCACGAAGTCGCATTGCCCCTTGTCGATCACAGCGTCGACGATCTGTTTGGCCAGGGCCTGGATGCGGTCTTCGCGCAGGCGCGCGGCCGGCAGGGTGAACTCCGACCGGATCAGCTTTCGGAACCCGGTGTGCTCCGGCGGGTCCATCATCAGCATCATCTTGTAGGGCCCCAGGCCCTGCCCCTGACCCTCCGGCGGGTCGGTGATCATGATGGTCGGTTCCGACGAATAGGCCTGGAAGTCGCGGTCCACCGCCCAGACGTCGGCGTGGCGGGTCACCGCCCAGAACCCGCGCCCATCCGGCTCGTCATGCCAGCGCACCGGGGCGTGCTCGCGCAGCCAGCGGAACTGGTCGTGCGGCTGGCCGGCCGCGAAGCTCGCCGGCGACAACAGATCGATATGCATGGCGCGGCTCCTGGGCGTCTCGGCGCAGATTGAGCGCGCCATGACCAAGGGGCAAGCAAGCCGCGGCAAGTGGTCGCCCGAAGCCTTGCCTGCGCCACGGCGAGCGACGGACCGCATGCGAAAGTTGGCCCCATCGCAATAGACTTGGCCCCCCTCCTAAAGGGCCGGCGCTGCGCCGCGCCGACCGGTCCCGACTTGAGAAAGACCGCGACCCGCGGGCGCGAGCCCGCACGTCGAACCGTCCACGGTAAGGCCTCAGCCCGCCATGGCCCAAATCTCGATGTTCACGAATTGTTTCGACCCAGGGGCGACCTCGCTGCGCGGTCCTCCTCCCCTTGTGGGAGGAGGTGGCCCGCGAAGCGGGTCGGAGGTGGGGTTTCTCAGAGCTTCGGGATCGGCCCCAGCTCCTCGATGGCGGCCAGGATTCGATCCGCGACGAACTCGGGAGAATTGTGGATTTCCGAGTTGGTGAATCTCAAGACCTTGAAGCCTTTCGCGTTAAGCCAAGCGTCCCGCACAGCGTCACGCTCGGGGTCGTGGAAAGGACCATCGGCTTCCACGACAAGCCGATGCCTGAGACACAGAAAATCGAGATCGTAGGGTCCCATGGGCGCCTGACGGCGGAATTTCAGTCCGCCGAGCTTGCGCTGACGGAGCCGGTCCCACAGCACCCGTTCCGTCGCCGTCGGATTGTTCCGAAGCCTCCGGGCCCGTTTGACTATCGCCTTGCGGTCCATGGCTCAGCTTAGCGGCGGCTGAAACGGCTTTCGACCCCACCTCCGTCACCCTTCGGGCGACACCTCCTCCCACAAGGGGAGGAGGACCCTCGAACGTCATCCGCGGCCAGCGAATGAATTTCCACCCGCCCCGGCCCTAGTCCTCACCTGCCCCCGGTGGTAGCTGGCGGCGCATGTCACGTCGCGCCCTCTTCCCCGCCCTCGCCGTCAGCCTGATCTCAGCCGCCGCGCTCTCGGCCTGCCTGACGCCGCACGTCAAGCCGACCTTGAGCCAGGCCGTGGTCGAGGCCCGCGCCGCCGCCGCCGCCAAGCCCGCCGCCTGTCCCTCCAGCGATGTCAGCACGATCTCG
Source organism: Phenylobacterium sp. (assembly GCA_003136395.1). Taxonomy (GTDB): domain Bacteria; phylum Pseudomonadota; class Alphaproteobacteria; order Caulobacterales; family Caulobacteraceae; genus Phenylobacterium. The sequence continues at coordinate 15,506 of PLEH01000165.1, read as the reverse complement.
CCGGTCGAGGTGGGGTTCGGCTTCGACGAGGCGACGGTCCCGGAGGCCGCCCACAAGCGCCTGGCCGCCGCCGCCCAGTGGCTCGTCTGCAACCCCCACGTCGAGGCCGTGATCCAGCCGGACGCCGACCGCCACGGCGACGCCGCCCACCAGAACGACCTCGCCCAGCGCCGCGGCCAGGCGGTCGTGGACGCGCTGCGGAGCCTGGGCGCCAGGGACGCCGTCATCCGCCTGCTGCCGCGTGGCGGGGCCGACCCGGTCACCGCCCCGCACCTGCTGATCAGCGCCAAGGGCCGCGGCTGGTAGGGGCGCCGGGTCGCAAGTCCACCCGCAAAGCGGCCAACGCCATCGGAGACGAGGCTTTGGGCGTCGGAATGGGTGGTGCGCGAGCGGCATGTGCAAAAGGTGGGACGGCGCCAGCATGGAGCTGACGCCGCCCCGATACGTCTTCGTCGCAGTCCGGTGTGGTTTAACCGGTCTCGGCTGCACGTAGGCTCAAGATGGCGCCTCAGACGCGAGCGCGCTTTGCGTTAGGTCAAAGGCGGCGCCGGGCTGAATCCCATGGCCTTTTCGGCCTCAAGCAGGACGTCCCATGGGTCCGCGCCTCTCCCAGATGCGGAGCATCGTGGGAGAGGTTGGGAGAGGGCGGCGCAGGCGACCGCGGCCGGCGCGGCGTTGGAACCGGTCGCGCCGCCTGTCTTGAGCCCGCCCCTAGTCCTCGCCTCTCCCCTTCCGGCGGCGCATGGCCCAGCGCAGCGCGACGACGATCACGGGGGCGAAAATGACGACGACCCAGGTCATGGGATCGCTCAGCGAGATGTCCATTCCCCCACCCTAGCGAGGCCGGGCCAGCGCCTCCAGTCACCCGTTGCCCCGGTGCGCGAAGTCTGACTAGCTCGCCTCCAGTGCGATTGATCCGCTGGGGGGCGGCGCGTGGACATTCACAAGCCGAAGCCCTGGCAGGGCGTCCGGGAGTTCCTGAAAGAGTACGTGATCATCGTCGTCGGCGTGCTGACCGCGCTGGGCGCAGAGGCGGTGGTCCAGAACCTGCACGAGCAGCGCCAGTCGGCCGAGGCGCGCGACGCCGTGCGGGCCGAGATCAATCTCGACCTGGCGAACCTGAAGCGCCGGGCGAACAAGCAGGCCTGCATCGACAGGCGAATCGGCGAGCTGAGCGCGTTCATCTCGAAGGCCGAGGCCGGCCAGCCGGTTCCGCCGCCGCTGACGATCGGCGAGCCGGGCCGCCTGAGCGTCTACACGCAGCGATGGGAGGCGGCGACCGCGGGCGGTCGAACCAGCCTGCTTTCCACCGACGAGCAGCGCGACTTTGCCCGCGTCTACGACCATCTAAAGGGCGTGGACAAATACGAGGACAAGGAGCTGGAAGCCTGGGGCGAACTCCAGGGTCTCGAGGGGGTGGAGCGCCCGTCCGGGGAGCTGCTGGCCCGGGCCCGCGGCGCGCTGGGGCAGGCGCGCATGGTCAACAGCAGTATCAACACCGACCTGGGCGAAGCCGAGGACCGCGCCGCGGAAATCGGCATCAAGGGCGAAGACCCCCGCCTGATCACGCCCAGGCAGATCGTTGCGCAAACCATCTGCCCGCCGATGTCCACGGCGCCGGCGGATCGCCCGCCGCCGGCCCGCGGACCCAAGGGCTAGGCAAGGCAAGTCAGATGGACATCCACAAACCCAAGCCCTGGCACGGCTGGCGCGAATTCCTGAAGGAATATGTGATCATCGTGGTCGGCGTGCTGACGGCGCTCGCCTTCGAGCAGGGGGTCGAGTGGCTGCACTGGCGCCACGTCACGGCGCTGACGGAAGATAATCTGCGCGCCGGCGTGAGTGACGCCGTCCTTGGCTCCATCTGGCGGATCGCGACCCTGCCTTGCGTCAACGCCCGGACCGTGGAGCTTACGAAGGCGCTGGCGGCCAATGATGCCGCCTGGAAGGGCACGACCGTCCCCATCCTTGCGGGCCTGGCGAAACCCGCCCTGCCGCAGGTGATCCGCGAGCCCAAAGCAAAATATGCCCACTCCGCCTGGGACATCGCCGTCGCCCAGGGCGCCGTGCTGCACATGCAGCCGGAGAAGGAGAACCTGTACGCGCGGGTCTATCGGCGCAACATCCTAATCGAGGACCTGCAAACCATAGAGGGCGATCTTGAGACGCGCCTGGGTCTGCTCGCCTACAACCGGCCGCTGAGCCGCGAGCAGCGCGACGGGTTCATGACCTTGCTCTCGCAACTGGACTCTACGGAGACACGCATCGCCTCCCTGAACCTGGAGATGCTGGGCGACGGCCGGCTGCTCAAGATCGAGCGGCCGCCCAAGGCCGACGCCGAGCTCGCCCGGCTGCGGTCGATCCGCGGCGCCTGCGTGCGCGATGTCGCCTATCCGGGGACCTGAGCCATGGACATCCACAAACCCAAGCCCTGGCACGGCGTCCGCGAGTTCCTGAAGGAGTACCTGATCATCGTGGTCGGCGTGCTGACCGCGCTCGGCGCCGAACAGACCGTCGAGTGGCTGCACTGGCGCCACGAGGTTCACGTCGCGCGGGAGGCCATCGCCTTCGACATGAAGCGCCTAGTGGCCATGGCGGCGCACAAGGACGCCATCTCGCCCTGCCAGGCCGAGCGGATGGGTGAATTGAGCGATGAGCTCGACAAGGCGCAGGTCGCCCATCGCCTGCCGGCGCTACCATGGCCCGGCGGCCCCTATACGCCCCACATGAACCTGCGCAGCTGGAACGGCCTAACCAGCGGCCAGACGCTGGCCCACATGTCGAACCGCGACCAGATCTCGCTCTCGTCAATCGCGGCGCGCGCTGACTACAACAGCTCCCGGGCTCTGGCCGAACGCGAGGCCTGGGCCGTGGTGCAGACCATGTCGGGTCCGCCCCGCCCGATCTCCAACGCGGAGATCACCTCGCTTCGGCAGGCCCTGATGCGCGTCAACATGACCGCCGCGGACCAGCGCTACCTGGCCCGACAGCTGGAGACGATGATCCTCCGCACCGGCTTCCTGACGAACAAGGAGGTCGAGGCGGCCTATGAGGAGGGACTGGCCGCGGCGAAGGGGACCCGCTTCTGCGCCCCGCCACGGCCGCCGCCGGCCAGCGCCCGCGAGGCCCTTGGCATCAACATGACCGGTCCGCCGGCGCGCCCCGGCGAGGCGGACCCCGGCGGCGGCGAGGGCGTCGGCGGCGCCCTCACGACGGAGCGCTAGACGCATGGACATCCACAAACCCAAGCCGTGGCACTCGTTTCGGGAGTTCCTAAAGGAGTACCTGATCATCGTGGTCGGCGTGCTGACGGCGCTCGCGGCGGAGCAGGGCGTCGCGGCCCTTCATGACCACTCCCTCAGAAACGACGCCCGCGAGGCGATCCGGGGTGAACTTGGCGAGAACCTGGATGACTTCCGCCGGCGCGACGCGATCCAGGACTGCATCGACAAGCGGCTCGTCCAGGTGGAGGCGCTGCTGGTGTCCGCGCCGCTTGGCGAGAAACTGCCACGCCCCCTATGGATCGGTCGCCCGCAGGTCTGGAGCGTTGTCGACAGCCGCTGGGCCGCGGCCACATCCGGCGCGCGCACGGCCTTGCTGTCGCCCGACGAACAGGCCGGCTACGCGGAGGTCTATTCCGGCATGCGTGCCTTCGACGAGGCGCAACGGATCGAGCAGTTCGCGTGGGCCCGCCTGCGCTCGCTCGAAACCCTGCCGGCGCTGGACGTTGACAGCCGCGGCCGGCTCGTCGAAGCGCTCCAGGACGCCCGATACGCCAATTTTCGGATCCGGGTCGCCGCGGTTCAGACCCGCGAGCAGGCCGATGCGGTCGGCGTGAAAACCCGACGCTCGCCGTACAGCGAGGGCTCGCGGTCCGTGTGCATTCCCATGGACACGCGCCGCGAAGACGCGATGAGGCTCACCACGCCTGGCCGGACGGCGATAGCTGAGCCCTGAAGACGGCATTGACGTGAAAGGAACACGATAAGACTTGACTCCCAGCCTCTCCCTATGTTCTCCTTTTGTTCCATGTCGTGTCAACCTGAGAAATGGGCCCGTGCGGAGGCCATGCTGGGCGAGCTCGCCGAGCTTGGCCTGATGGTGGCGCGCGAGCTGGCCGTCCGCACCCGGCAGAGCGAGGACGTGGACCAGACCGTGGCGCTGGCCGGCGCCTTCCAGAAGGTCTCGCGCGTGGTGCGCCTGACCCTGGCGCTCGATTTCAAGCTGGAGCGGGACGCCGCGCGTGAGGCCCGCGAGGCCGAGAGAGCCCAGGCGGAAGCCGAGGCCGAGGCCGCCGAATACCGCGAGGCCGCGGCCCTGTGCGCCCCACCCACCCGGATCGAGGCGCGCAAGTCCCGCGTCAGTAACCTCCTGAACCGGCTCATCTGGAACGAGTGCGAGGGTGACGCGGACGAATACGAAGTGCTGTCCGACGACCTTACCAGCCGCCTCGAAGAAGCCACCCGCAACGCCGATTTCGCGACCTTGCCCATCGAGGTCATCGCCCGGCGCATGATCGCCGACATGGGCCTCTCCGGCGAGTTGACCCTCAGTCTCTGCGAAACGCCCGCCGGGGAGGCGCTTGGGCGGACGCCTGAGCTGGCGGATACGGGCTAGGCTGGCCAGGCCCGCGCAGCGGGCAGTCCTCTTCTTGAACCACCAAGAACGCCAAGGGCTCAAAGCCAGCCGAGGCGATGCAACCGCACGGCCTCTTGGCGATCTTGATGTTCCTGGTGGTGAAAATGACTGAGCCTCCGCTTTCGCGGAGCCTCGGACGCACACCCGCATTACCGCGAATTGTCTTTCCCGCTTGCCCGACTGGCGACATGAAGAGGGGCGAAGACGGATCGCTGAGGGGCCGCACGTCATCCTGGAGTTCTGCGCTTGATCGCCCTTTTCGCCGCCGCCGCCGTGGCCACCGCCCGGCCCGACCTCTCCCGCCTGCCGGAGATCCGGCGGGAGGCGCAGATCACCTATGTGGACCGCACCGGCGCGGTGATCGGCGTGCGCGGCGGCAAGTACGCCCCGCCGGCCGACCTCGCCCGCATGCCTCCTTACGTGCCCGCCGCCTTCGTCTCCATCGAGGATCGGCGGTTCTATGAGCATTCGGGCTTCGATCCCGTCGGCATGGCCCGCGCCATCGTCGCCGACCTGGGCTCGGGCAAGCGCGAGGGCGCGTCCACCATCACCCAGCAGCTGGCCAAGATCCTGTTCCTCTCCGCCGACCAGACCCTCGAGCGCAAGGCGACCGAGCTGGTCTACGCCGTGCAGCTGGAGCAGGCCTATTCGAAGAAGCAGATCCTCGCCCTCTATCTCAGCCGGGTCTATTTCGGCGGCGGCGCCTACGGGATCGAGGCGGCCTCGGAGCGCTATTTCAACAAGCCGGCCTCGAAGCTGACGGTCCGCGAGGCCGCGACCTTGGCCGGCATCCTGAAGTCGCCCACCCACTACGATCCCGTGGCCGAGCCGGAGAAGTCGGCCGAGCGGACCCGGCTGGTGCTGGACGCCATGGCCGAGACCGGCGCGATCAGCGCCGCCGAGCGCGACAAGGCGCTGGCCGCCAGGCCCAGGGTCTGGAAGGACGCGCCCACCGCCCCGGCGCAGTATTTCGTCGACTGGCTGGACGCCCAGACCCGCGCCGCGGTCGGCGCGCCCCGGCAGGACCTGATCGTCGACACCACGCTGGACCTGCAAAGCGAGATCGCCGCGGGCGAGGCGGCCAGGACGGTCTCCGCCCGCTTCGCCAAACAGGGCGTCAGCCAGGCCGCCGTGGTCTCGCTGGACGGCTTCGGGCGGGTGCGCGCGATGGTCGGCGGCGTGGACTACGCCAAGGGCCCGTTCAACCGCGCCATCGACGCCCATCGCCAGGCCGGATCGGCCTGGAAGCCCTTCGTCTACCTGACCGCCATGGAGGCCGGCCGCACGCCCGACATGATGGTCGTCGACGAGCCCGTGACCATCAACGGCTGGTCGCCGCGCAATTTCGAGCCCGAATTCATGGGGTCGATCACCATGGAAACGGCGCTGGCGCATTCGATCAACACGGTGGCCGCGCGCCTTGCCGACGAGGTGGGCCGCGAGAACGTGGCCGCCGTCGCCCACCGCCTGGGCATCGCCAGCCAGATCAACACCGACCCGGCCATGGCGCTCGGCACCACCCTGGTGACCCCGCTGGAGATGGCCCAGGCCTATGACGCCTTCGGCAACGGCGGCTACCGGGTGGTGGCCTACGGCATCGAACGGATCCGCACCTTTGGCGGCCAGGTGCTGTTCCAGCACCGCGCGCCGCCCTACGCCCAGGCCGTGCTCAACCCGCCGCTGGGCGAGATGCAGCGGATGATGCGCACGGTGATGGCGTCCGGCACCGGCACGCACGCCGCGATCCCCGGCTACGACCTGGCCGGCAAGACCGGCACCACCTCGGACTACAAGGACGCCTGGTTCTGCGGCTACACAGGAGGTTTGGTTACGGTGGTCTGGACCGGCCGCGACGACGCCACCCCGATGCGGCGGATCACCGGCGCCACGGCGCCGTCGGAGATCTGGCGCAGCTACATGGTCACGGCGCTGAAGCATCTGAACAACGGCCCGATCCCGCCCGGGCCGCCGGCGCCCCTGCCGGCCACGCCGACCCCCGTGACGGCGCCGGCGCCGCCCGAAACGCCGCCACAGCCCACGCCGGCCTCGCCCCCCTGAGGAACCAAGCCGCGGAGCGTGCCGTTGAACCCGCCGACATTCCTCAAGAAGGACGGCGAACATGAAATCCGCTTACATCGCCCTGGCCGCGGCCGGCGTACTGACCCTGGGCCTTTCGGCCTGCAACAAGGACCGCACGGCCGAAGCCGACACCGGCAGCGCCAAGGCCGTGGTCTCCACCGACGCCCCCGCGGCGGCCGTCCCCGACAGCCAACTTCAGCAACAGGCGCAGCAGGCGGCCACCGCCTCCAGCACGCCGGTCGATGGCTCAGGCCCGGTCACGACCACGACCGCGACGCCACCGCCGGCGGCGCCCGCGAAGAAGTAGCTTGGGGGTTCGGACTGATTTGAGTGCGAACGAAATCAGTGCCTTGGAAATCCCATAACTCCGCTCATCCCCGCGAAAGCGGGGACCCAGGCGTTTTTTGTTGCTGACTCCAAGCCGCCCCGGCCCATCCCAGTGCTGAAAATACGGAAAAAGCCTGGGTCCCCCCCTTCGCGGGAATGAGCGGTATTGAGTACGGACCTTCAGCCGTTCAGGCCGAATGATCAGTTGTAGTTGACGGTGACCGCGAGGGAGCCGGTGTAGGCCTGGGCGGGAGTCGCCGCGTCGAGGTCGAAGGCCCCGCCGAAGCGCAGCTCCTGCATGCCCGACGCCGGGATCACGCCCAGCGACCCGTTGCCGGCGACCGGCATGGAGACCGAGACGCGGGTCAGGCCGGGCTGGGCGAAGCTCAGGCTCTGGGTCGTCGAATAGGTGATGCCGGCCTCGCCGATCAGGCTGAACTTGGCCGGGCTGACGGACCCCGCCGCACGCGCGCCGTCGCCCGTACCGGTGAGCGTGACACTGCTGCTCGCGGGATCGAGGGTGATGGTGTTGGCCCCGTTGTTCCCGGGCCGGGTCACCGCGCCGAAGTTGAGGCCCTGCGTGGCCTGCAGCGTCACCGGCGCGAGGACCGTCACGCTGACGCTCGCCGTGGCGCTCACCGCGCCCGCCGAGGCCGGGGTCGCCGACAGAGTCAGGGCGGCGGCCGCCAGGGCCAGCAAAAGAGCGTTCTGCGCTTTCATGCCCAGAACCTAGTCCGAATGTCTTTAGAACCAGTTTCCTGAGACAGTAATGCGCGTGTTCTATTTCGATACAATTAGATCTGCATATCGTTACTCAAGCGTAACCGCGCCTCTATAGAGTGAATGACAAGTTGATCGGCGTAGTTAAGCTCAAATTACCAGCCGACGACCGTCGGGCCTGCCGCGGGCATGGCCGGTCCCCCGGGAACGTGCTGAGGTGGCCGTCCCTGCGGCGGATGGCGGACGGCGATGAAGACCTATCGGGTGGGCGTGATCGGCCTGGGTCAGCGGATCGCCCATGTGCTGGCGGCCATGAAGGAGGTCGGCTGGAGCCTTGAGGTCGCCGGCCAGGTCGATCCGGCTCCGGTCGGCGCGCCGATCCTGGCGGCGGCCGGGATCGCGGAGGGCCGCACCTTCGAGACCCCCGCCGACCTGCTGGCGCGGGGGCCCTTCGACCTGGTGATGGTCGGCACGCCCAACCACCTGCATTTCGAGCACATCGGCCTGGCGCTCGACGCCGGCTGGCCGGTCTTCGCCGAGAAACCGATCGTGCGCACCCAGGCCGAGAGCCTGGCGCTCGCCGCCCGGCTGGCGGCCGGCGGGACCCCGCCGCTCTACATCGGCCTGGTCATGCGCTCCATGCCGATCGTGCGCGAGGTGCTGGCCCGGATCGATGGCGGCGAGCTCGGCGAGATCATCTCCATCGACGCCACCGAGCACCTGCCGCCCGAGCACGGCGGTTACCTGGCGCGCAACTGGCGGCGCAAGGCCGCCTGGGGCGGCTCCTACCTGCTGGACAAGGTCTGCCACGACTTCGATATCTTCGGGCGGATCGCCGGCGCCCGGCCCGCCAGGGTCGCCAGCTTCGGCGGCCGGCGGATCTTCACGGCCGAGCGGGCGCAGACGGCGCCGAAGACCTGGGATGACGGCGAGGCCGCCTATGCCCTGCGCGACGCCGGCTGGCAGGGCGCCAACGACGCCTTCCAGTCGGACATGGACGTCACCGATCACCAGACCGCGATGATCGAATACGAGAACCAGGTGCGGCTGTCGTTCCACGCCAACAGCCATGTCGGCCTGACCGAGCGCCGGTGGTATGTGGCCGGGACCGAGGGGACGCTGATCGCCGACCTGGTCAGGAACCGGCTGATGGTCCGCCGCGCGCTTTCCCGCGCCAAGCCCGAGCGCCTCGACTTCGGTAACCGCACCGCCGACGCCCACAATGGCGCCGACCAGTCCATGGCGCTCGACCTGCTGGCGAGCCTGCGGGACGGGGCGGTTTTCCCGGTCACGCCCTTCGACAGCCTGGAGGCCGGGCTGACGGTGATGGCCATCGACGAGGCCATGGAGTGCGGCGAGGTGCTGGACTGCCGCCCGATGTGGGCGCGCTACGACGCCGCCCGCTATGAAGCCGGGGGGACCAGCGCCTCGCCCAGGATCTCCTGAAGCCGCGGCGTCCTGGGGTAGGGCTCGTGCCGGTACTGGCGGAACCCCTCGCCGAACGGGACCCCGAAGTCGCGGCCCCGGCGGCGCGACCAGGCTTCCATGGACGCCAGGTGGTCGGCGACGCCGTGCTGGCGCGCGACCCATTCGGCCTGGCTGACGTGGGCCGCCAGCATCTGCTGCTTCATGGAAAAGCCGGCCGCGATGTCGACCCCGAAGTCGGCGACGATCTTCCGGCCCTCGCGGTCGCGGCCGCCGATCGGGTCCATGAAATAGAGATGCGGGATCGCTCCCAGCGCCGCGGAGGGGCCGGTGCGGTAGTTGGGGACCGACGAGGCGAAGCAGGCGTCGCGCACCAGCTCGCTCGTCGCCTCGTGGTCGGGGTGATAGTCGGCCGGCGAGGCGGTGATCACGACGTCGGGCCGCGCCCAGCGGATCAGCTCGGTGGCCGCGCGCCGCGAACGGTCGTCGTTGAACACGCCCAGATCGGCGAGGTCCGCGCAGCGGTATTCGGCGCCGATCAGCGAGGCCGCCCGCGCCGCCTCGTCCTTGCGGATGCGGGCCGTCTCGGCGAGATCGGTGTCGCTTGAGCCGCATTCGCCGGCGGTGAGGGTCGCGATGCGGATCGCGTGGCCCTTGGCGGCCAGCAGGGCCAGCGCGCCGGCCGCCAGATGCTCGATGTCGTCGGGATGGGCGTGGACCGCCAGGATGGTCGCCATGGCGCGAGGCTAGGCCACGCGCGGGTCGAACGCCACCGGCCCCGCCCGATACGCGGAAGGGCCGGTGGACACGGGTCGACTAGTTGTAGGTGACCGTCACGGAAAGCGTGCCGGTGTAGTTCTGAGGCGTGGTCGCCGAGGTCATGTCGAACTGACCGCCGTAGCGGATTTCCTGGACGCCGGCGCCCGGGATGGTGCCCAGCGTGCCGGTCGTCGCCACCGCGGCGCTCGGCGCGATGTTGATCAGGCCGGTCTGCGCGAACGTCAGCGTCTGAGCCAGGCTGTAGGTCGTGGCGGCTTGCACGCTGATGTTGAATTTGGCCGAGCTGGTGGTGCTGGAGACCACCGAACCGTCGCCGGCCCCGGTCTTGGTGACATGGTCGGAGGTGTCCAGGATGATGGTGTTGGTGCCCGTGGTCGGGCGGACCACGGTGCCGAAGACCATGTCCTGGGTCTTGGTGATGGTGGTCGGCGAAACGACCGTGACGCTGGCGTTGGCGGTCGCCGACACCGTGCCGGAGGCCAGCGCGCTGGTGGCCAGGGCGGACAGCGCGAGGACGGACCCGGCGGCGATCAGGGTATTGCGGATGTTCATCTTGTCCCTCAACTCGATGTTTCGCCTTAACCAAATAGGGTGAAAGATTAATATTGCAGACCAGACTGCAGGCCCAATCTCAATCTGGCACGCGTGGCGATGCTTGTTGTTGATCTAACGCAAGCCTCAGACCGATTTGAGCAATGAGAGACCTGGTTCCTCCGAATTGGAGGGAAAGTGCTGATTCCTCACACTCTATATATCTTAACAATACTGGTTAACAGGGAGCCGGCTGTGGGTGCGCTGAACGCAGCACGCCGTCGCCCAGCCTGGCGTCGTCGGCAAGGGGGGCGGAGAGCGGAGGGTAGAGAAGACTGCCTAGCCGGCCGGCTCCTGGCGGGCGACCGCGCGGTCAGCGACCGAGGCGCCAGCCCATCTCGTTGATCAGCACGTCATAGAATTCCGGCGTGTAGGCGGCTTCGGGATCCGCCCGGACCATGGCGTCCATCTTCTGGGCGTCGTCGCCGACCAGGATCCGCCAGCGGTCGGCCTTTACCCCGTCGAGGATGATCGTGGCCGCGGCCGCGGCCGTCGTCGGCGCGTCCTCCAGGAAGCGGCGCGCCTGTTCGTCGACCATGGCCTGCAGCGCCGCGTCCGGCAGCTGGCTGACATCCACGCCCATGCGGCCGATGCGGACCCGCGCGCGCTCCAGGTCGTCGTGGCTCAGCGCGTCCTCGTCGCGGCCGGTCATCACCTTGCGCGAGTTGGCGACGATCGAGGTGCCGATGTGGCCGGGCATCACCACCGAGACCTTGATGTGCGGGGCGTTGAGCTTCAGGTCGGTGATCAGGGCCTCGGAGAAGCCCTTCACGGCGAACTTGGCCGCCGCATAGGCGGTGTGGCTGACGTTGGGGCCCAGGCTCGCCCAGAAGCCGTTGACGCTGGAGGTGTTGACGATATGCGCCTCGTCGGCGGCCTGCAGCATGGGCAGGAAGGTGCGCACGCCGAAATAGACCCCGCCCCAGCAGACGTTGAAGGTCCGCTCCCATTCCGCGCGGTCATCGACGATCATCGAGCCGCCGCCGCCGATGCCGGCGTTGTTGAACAGCAGATGCAGCCGGTCGGTGTCGTGCTGCGCCGCGGCCGCGTCGCGGAAGGCGATCAGCTGGCCCTCGTCGGAGACGTCGGCCAGATGCGCGGTGATCCGCGCGCCCTGCGGCACGCCGTCGGCTTCGCAGAGCGCGATGGTCTCGGCCATGTTGCGCGCCGAGACATCGCACATGGCCACGCTGCAACCCTCCGCGATCAGCTGGCGGGCGAGTTCGCGGCCCATGCCCGTGCCACCGCCGGTGACCACGGCGATCTTGCCTGCGAAGTCCTTCATGCGCGTTCCCCTTGTCGTCGCCGCCAGCTTGGCCCGGCCTCCACCGGGCGTCCACCGTGACGCCGGGGAAGATCGGCCTGCGGCTTCATGACGGGCGCGTTCAGGCCCCGTTCAGCGGGCTTTTCATAGGTTTAGATCCTGAACGCTTCGGCTCTCCAGCCGTTATGGACTTCATGAAGGAGGCCAAGATGAGAAAAGCTCTCACGGCCGCGATCGCGGCGATCACCCTGGGCGGCGCGGTGTGCGCCACGGCGGCGCCGGCTGAAGCCCAGCACTATCGCGGCGGCTACCACGGCTACTACGGCGGCCACTACCGCCACGACAACGGCGCGGCGATCGCAGCCGGCGTTGTGGGCTTGGCGCTCGGCGCGGCCATCGCGTCGAATGGCCATCCCTACTACGGCCATGGCTACTACGCGCCGAGCTACTACGGCCCGCCAGCCTATGCCTATGGCTACGGCCCGGCCTACGGCTACCAGACTTGCGTGACCACCCGCTGGGTCTGGGACCCCTACATCGGCCGCCGCGTGCCGGTGCGCCAGGCCTACGCCTGCTGAACGGCGGGAGAGCTGATCAGCTCTCCACCGTGAAGGTGAGGCCGGCGTTCGCCTGAAGCCGGTCCGCCAGCTTGCCCTCCATCGCCGCGCCCGGCGTCCAGACGCCGCCGGGCGTGGCCTGGGCGTCCTTCACCAGACAGATGGCGGCCTCCGCCAGCATCTTCGAGGTCGATCCGTAACCCGGATCGCGATCCCCCTTCACCGAGACCTTCACCTGGCGGCCATCCGCGGCGATGCCGATGAAGACGATGTCGTAGAAGCCTTCCTCACGCTCCGCCTTCGACGGCCCCTCGCCCGGCTTCGGCGCATCGGGTCCCATGCCGGTGAACCCCGTCGGCGCCCCGGGCGCCACGATCGACATCTCGTCATACTTGAAGTCCGTCCCCCAGCGGTGGCCCAAGAGCGCGTTGGAGCGATGGACGTTCTTGGTGTTGATCATCGCCATCATGAACGGGCCGACGTCGGCGCCGATGTCCGGATCGTGCTCCACGGCATTGCCGGGCGGCTGGTCCGGCCCCTGGAACCCGGGCGTCAGCGCAAACGGGTTCATCATCAACATTCCGATCGACGGGTCCTTCTGGATCGCCGCCATGGTCGCCGCCCCGCTGGCCGCCGTGCCGCCGGAGAGACCGCCCTGCATGGCCCGCAGACGGCCCTTTACGCGTGGCACATAGGCGCCGAGCCTGGCCTTGGCCGTCTCCTCGGCGAACCAGACGCCGAGTTCGAAGGGGATGGAATCGAAGCCGCAGGAATGAACGATCCGCGCGCCCGAAGCCTTGGCCGCGGCGTCGTGCTGGCCGATCACCTTGGCCATCCAGTTGGGCTCGCCCGTCAGGTCCAGGCAATCGGTTCCGGCGGCCACGCAGGCGGCCACAAGCTTGTCGCCATAGAGCTGATAGGGCCCGACGGTGGTGATGATCGCCTTGGCGCGGCGGACCATGGCGTCGAGCGAGGCGGAGTCCTCGGCGTCGGCGACGATCAGCGGCGTCTCGGCCGGCGCGCCCATTTCGTCGCGCACCTCGGCCAGCTTCGCGGCGCTACGCCCCGCCATCGCCCACTTCACCTCGCCGCCCACGCCATAGCGCTGCGCCAGATATTCCGCGACCAGGCGGCCGGTGTAGCCGGTGGCGCCATAGACGATGATGTCGAACTCGGCGTTGGGATTCATGGCGGCTTCCTCCGGGATGAAGGCAAGGGCTTAACCCACCTCTTCGGCCGGAACAAAGGCGCCGCTGCGTCAAGGCGCTTAGGCTGTTCCCCTTGGGCGTCGGCTTGGCCATGATCGCGGCTGGGACCGGGCCGCAAGGGCCCGGCGGGAGGACCTGGATGCGCCAGAAGGTGCTCGTGCTGTACCTTGCCAACTCGGCGCTCGATGCGCCGACCGTGGCCTGGGCGGTCTATGACGGCACGGGCGAGACCCGGCCCATGGCGGGCGACGCGGACACGCCGCCCTACCGCACCGGCGTGGACGCCCTGAAAGACGGCTGGCGGCTCTTCCAGGCCGCGCAGATTCTGCCGCACAGCCGCGGCGACGAATTCGATCTCGCCTATCTGAAGTACGAGTTCTTCTTCGAAAAGCTGGCGGAGGCCGCCGCGTGAGCGCCTTGCCGCTTCTCGGGGCCCCGGACATGGCCCGTTTCGTCGCCCGCGGCTTCCTGCGCTTCGACGCCGTCGTGCCGGCCGAGATCAACGACCAGTTCCTGGAAGAGGCCGGCGCGGGCTCCTATCCGGAGCCCGGTCATGGGATGCTGCGCACCTATATGGAGCTGCTGGCCGGCGCCCAGATTCCGGAAGTCGCGCCGGGAACGCCGCTGGCGGCCGCCTATCCGCAAGGGTCGGCCGTGGAGCGCCTGCTCGCCCTGCCCCTGGTCCAGGGCGCGATGCGCAGTCTGGTCGGGCCCGACCCGGCGTTCGATCACCACTTCCTGCACGTGACCTTCCCGCCCACCTACTATGAGGGCGGCAGCAGCGAGCACGTATCCCAGCACACGCACCAGGACTCCACGATCGACCCCTCCGAAGGGTTCGACCTGCAGATCATGTACTACCCGCACAAGGTGACCCGCGAGATGGGCGGCACGCGGTTCATTCCCGGCACCCACCTGCGGCGGGTCAGCGAGGTGGCGCTCGGCCGCTACCAGAACATCGCCGGCCAGCAGCACATGGTGTGCGAGGCCGGCACCCTGCTCTTCCTGCACAACGGCATCTGGCACGGCGGCGGGGTCAACCACTCCGACCGGACCCGCACTATGTTCAAGATCCGCATGAACCCATCTGTCCCGCAGGTGCGCCAGTGGGATATCGCCACCTTGCCCGACGCGCCCGCCCAACGGCCTATCTTCTTCGTGAAGACGTCGCAGCCCGAGACCGTGGAGTCGATCCTGATGACCCCGGAACCCTGGTTCGAGCAGGACACCGGGCGGCTGGAATTTGTGAACCGGATCAAGCTCTGGCGGCGCCTGGCGGGCGATCCGGCCTTCGACGCGGACTACTGGGCGACCCGGCTGGAGAACCCGGCCCGCAGGCCATCCGCATGATCGAGGCCTTCTTCGACTGCTCCAGCCCCTGGACCTACCTGGCCTTTGCGAACCTGCGCCATCTGGCCGCCGAGCTGGAGGTCGAGATCAAGTGGCGGCCGATCCTGGTCGGCGGAATCTTCAACACCATCAATCCCAGCGTCTACGCTCAGCGCGCCGACCCCGTGCCCGCCAAGGCTCGTTACATGCTCAAGGATCTCGCGGACTGGGCGCGGCATACGGGCCTCAGCATCAGGTTTCCGCCCAGCGTCTTCCCGGTGAACAGCGTCAAGGCCATGCGGGGCTGCATCGCCCTGGAGCCGCAGGGCAAGCTCGTGGACTTCGCCACGGCCGCTTTCGAGGCCTACTGGGGTGACGACCTCGACATCTCGAAGGACGATGTGCTGGAGCAGGTCTGCGCGCGGGCCGGTGTCGATCCGGCGGGGTTCTTCGAGGCCATCGCGGACCCTGAGATCAAGGACCAGCTCCGCGCCAACACCGAAGAGGTCATCGCCCGCGGCGGCTTCGGGTCTCCAACCATCTTCGTCGGCGGCGACGATATGTACTTCGGCAACGACCGGATGCCGC
>PLEH01000253.1 GCA_003136395.1 Phenylobacterium sp. | reverse complement strand
GCGTGGACATTCACAAGCCGAAGCCCTGGCACGGCTGGGCCGAGTTCCTGAAGGAGATCGGGACCATCGTCATCGGCGTGCTGATCGCGCTGGGCGCGGAGCAGGGTGTCGAGTGGCTGCATTGGCGCCATGCGGTGGAGGAGACGCGGGAGGAACTGGCGGGCGACGCCCGCACCATCATCCGCCTCACCGGTGAACGCGAGGGGCAGTCAGCCTGCCTCGCCCGGGAGTTCATCGCGATCCGCGCTATCTTGGACCGCGCCGCGGCGACCGGAAGACTGGAGCCGGTGGCGGCGTTGAACGGGCCGACCCGCGAGGGCTGGACCATCGTCAGCTATGAGCCGGCGGTTTCCGGTCAGGTGCTGCCGCATATGGACGTGAAGGAGCGCGGCCTCCTGACTGGCGCGAACCTCTGGTCTCAGTACATCCAGCGCAATCGAGATGAGGAGGTCCGCGCCTGGACTGCCCTGCGCGCCATGGAAAGTCCGGGCCGCCCGGTTGGCGAGGCCGAACTGGTGACACTGAGAGCGGCGTTGAGCACGGCCATCACCCAGGCCGAGGTGATGCGCAGTGGGGCCCGTCAGTTCGCGGGCACTATGGTCGCCACCGGCCGCAATTCCCCCGAGGCGGTCGCCAAGGCGTGGAAGACAGGTCTGGCGAGTCCGTACCGTTGGGCCTGCATGGAAGCGGGTCATGACCAGGATGACACGGGACGGAACCTTCAGTGGCTTCAACAGCCTCTGACCGATCCGCCGGCTCCGCGGAACCGGGCAGACTGAGGGCGCCATGGACATCCACAAACCCAAGCCCTGGCACGGCGCGCGCGAGTTCCTAAAGGAATACGTGATCATCGTCGTCGGCGTGCTGACCGCGCTGGCGGCGGAGCAGGGCGTCGAGTGGCTGCATTGGCAGGAGAAGGTGCGCCAGGGCGAGGTCCAAGAGCGTAAGGAATTGTCCCAGGTCTACGCCTGGGCGTCAGAGCGCACCCGGGTGGAGAAGTGCCTCGACACGCGTCTGAAGACGATGACCCAGGCCTTGCTCGCGGGCGACGGCGCCTGGACGCCGCTACCCGCCATGGGACCTCGAGATGGTGACACGGCGGTCTTGCTGGCGCCGATGCGGCCCTGGAGCGATGGCGTCTGGCGGAGCCTGAGCGCTGATGGCACGGCGACCCACCTGAGCCAGCCGCGATGGCTGCTCTATTCAAGGACATATGCCATCCTTGAGCCGGCCCGCGAGCGGAACCGGCAGGAGCTCGTAGAGGTGGCGGCGCTTTCGGTGCTGCAATATCCGACGGTCCTCAGCCGACCGGAACGCAACGCCCTGGTCGAACGGATCGGACAGGAGCAGGCGCGCAACCGCATGATCGCCGTGGATTCCAGACTCCTCATGCAAGATATCCAGCAGGCCGGGCCGGTCGATCTCATGCGTACGAAGAACCTGCCGCAGGAGTCGATCACCATGAAGGCCTGCGCGGTTCTGGGCCTGCCAACCTGAGCGGCGAGGGACGGAATGGACAGGCTCTGCGATAAACCGCAGCGAGACCCCGGTCTCGACTTTTTTGCGGTTCGGCAGGTCCGTTTTCCCCTGGACCTGCCGTTAGCGAAGTCCGCTTTCGGGCAGAGATCCAACTTCCGCTTTCGACCCATAGCCGACATTCTGGCGGAGGCTAACGCACCCCTGCGAAAAGCACGCAACGACGATGGCCGTTGCAGCGTTCAGTCGAAAAGTCACATGGACAACTATGCCGCGTGGCCGGTGCCTACGTCTCGATTTCGGGAGATACCGCCATGCCGATCGTCCCACCGCCAACCCGCAGCGAACTCCGTAGCTGGCGGCCGAACAAAGACATCGATATGGCCAACGACGCGGAAGTCAGCACATGGGCGGCGCGCCTTGACGTCACGCCGGACGAGCTTCGGGAGATGGTGGAGGAAATCGGTGATCGCGCGCGCCTCCCACCTGCCAAAATCCTGTTGATTGTGGAGGATCAGGTTCTCCTAGCCATGGTACTGAAGGATGAGCTTGAGGACAGCGGCTACCGGGTACTCGAACTGGCGATCCGCCATCAGGAAGCCCTGGGCGTTGCGCGTCAGGTCAGGCCCGACCTGGCCCTGGTCAACATAAGCCTTGCGGCAGGCGATGACGGCGTGGCGCTCGCGTGCGACCTGAAGGCGCTTGGAGTTCCGGTGCTCTTCATCAGCGGGCAAAAGGATCGAGCGAGGTCGGCGAGGGAGGTGGCGATCGCTTCGCTCGCCAAGCCTTACAGCCCGGCCGACATGGTCGATGCGGTTGATTACCTGTTCCGCCATGAGCGCGGTGACGAGTCGTGCCCACCGCCGTCGCGCCTGGAGATGTTCGACACCATTTCGCCGACCTGAAAGAAGAGTCCGCGCCCGCTCTTCGGCCACGAAGTTTGCCCCTTTCGCCGACCCTTACTGACTGGCGCATGGTTTCGCTGGCGTGATGCCGACGGCAGGTTTCCAAACGAAGCCGACCTTCAGATGGTCCGGTGTCTGGCGCAGCGCCGACCGCTTTCGGGCATTGAGCCACGGACCGCTTTCGACCGGTGGCGGACATTCGGCGGGCCGGCAGAAGCCCAGCCGCCCTGCCGACGCAGGAACACATCGTCCCGGATCACGTTGGACCGGGGACGCTCGCGCCCGCAGCGTCAAACCCCCGAGGCGCTCAACTTGCCTAGGTTGAGTGCTTGGTTTGCTCCGGAGCGCCACGCCATTCGCAATCCTTGGATTCGGCTCAGCCTCGACGCCTGGAGCCTCGGGATCGAGGCGTCGTCGGTGATCGGCTTGCGCGTCCTGAAGGTCGCCGGGGGCGGGCCCGCCGCCAGTCAGGAAATGGGGCGGATGGTCAGTGAAAAGGTGGATGCGGCGCTGCAGTTGCAGACCCGCGCCCTGACCGGAGGCCTGGGCTTCACCGCGCAAAGCGCTACAGGTCGAACACTGGCGCACTATCGCCGGAAAGTTCGCGCCAACCGGCGGCGGCTTTCGAAGTCCCGGGCATGACCGCGTCATTGCTCTCCGCCCAACGCGTGCTGATCACCGGCGCCAGTTCCGGTATCGGCGCGGGTATGGCGCTGGGCTTCGCTGAAGCCGGCGCGGCGGTCGTGGTGAACCACTTCGGCCAGGCCGATGCCGCCGAGGCCATCGTTCGCCAGATCACAGACGCCGGCGGCCAGGCTGTGGCCGCGCCGGGCGACGTCTCTAGCCCCGCCGATGTCGCCGGAATGTTCGACATCGCCGCGGAGCGCTTCGGCGGTATCGATATTCTGGTGGCCAACGCCGGAATCCAGAAAGACGCCGCCTTCACCGAGTTGACCCTGGAGGACTGGCGCGCCGCGCTCGACGTGGACCTGACCGGCGCCTTCCTTTGTGCGCAGGAGGCCGTACGCCGTTTTCGCCGCCAAGGACTCGATCCGGCGCGCTCGAAAGCGCTGGGCAAGGTGCTTTTCACCAGTTCGGTCCACCAGGTGATCCCTTGGGCCGGCCACGCCAACTACGCCGCGGCGAAAGGCGGGGTGAAGATGCTGATGGAGACCATGGCTCAGGAGTTGGCGCCCGAGAAGATCCGTGTGAACGCCATAGCGCCGGGCGCCATTCAGACGCCCATCAATATGGCTGCCTGGGCGACGCCGACGGCGAAGGAGAGCCTCATGAAGCTGATCCCTTATGGTCGGATCGGCCAACCGGAAGACATTGCTTCAGCCGCCATCTGGCTGGCGTCGGACGCCGCAGACTATGTGGTCGGGACGACGCTGTTCGTGGATGGCGGCATGACGCTCTACCCGTGCTTCGCCCGTGGGGGCTGACGGCGTCTAAGAAGCGGCAACGGATCGGCGCTTCGCCAGCGCCGCCACGACATCATCCACCTGGGTGGTGATCGGCTGGTCGATGTTCACGACGATCGGCTTTTCCCGCGGCGCGGGCGTCTGCAGGGCTTTGAACTGGCTGGCCAGCAGACCGGGCGGCATGAAATGGCCTCGCCGCTTTTCGAGCCGCTCGGCGATGATCTGCTTGCTGCCGGTCAGATAGACCAAAATGACGTCGCTGCGGCCACCGATGATGGCGCTGCGGTAGGTCCGCTTCAGCGCCGAGCAGGTGATCACCCCGGAGCGGTCCGCGGCCAGCTGGCCGGAAATCCAGGCCTCGACCTTGGCCAGCCAGGGCGCGCGGTCGGCGTCGTCAAGCGGCTGGCCGGACTTCATCTTGGCGATGTTGGCCGACGGGTGAAAGTCGTCGCCTTCCTGGAACGTCCAGCCGAGACGCGAGGCCAGTGCTTCGCCGATGGTCGTCTTGCCCGTGCCGGAGACGCCCATCATCACCAAGACGGTCGCCGAAACGGGCGGTAGCGTTGGCCGCGCCGTCATGCCGGCGCCGAGGCAGGATCAGCCGCGGAGGGCTCCTCTCCGCCATAGGTGGCGATCGTCCGCTGCGAGACCGCGCGCCGGTCGCCGCGCAGCACCTCCCAGGTGGTCTTGCCGTCGTCCCGTCGGATGAACTGGATATCGAAGCTGAAGCGTCCAACCTGCAGGTTCTTGAGTTCCAGATCGGGCATCCATTCGGGCAAGGCCGGGTCGAGATAGAGTTTTCCGGCCGGCGCATCGGGCTGGAAGCCCAACATCGCCTGCAGCAGCCAGAAGCACGAGCCCGCCGCCCAGGCTTGGGGGACATTGGCGCCCAGGTACTGAACCGGGAAATTGGTCGGGTCGCGCTGCAGCCCAGCATAGAGCTCCGGCATCCGATGCTGCTCGAAGTAGCCCGCGGCGCGGCTGACATCTCGGGCGACCATCGCGGTCTCCTCGGCAAAGCCATAGCGTCGGAAGCCCAGCGCGATCAGCCCGTTGTCGTGCGGCCAGACCGACCCGTTCTGGTAGGAGTGCGGATTGAAGGCCGGATGCTTCGATGACAGCGTGCGGATGCCCCAGCCGCTCCACATGTCGTCGGCCATGAGGCGCTTCACCATCCGTGCGGCCCGCTCGCGCGGCACGATGCCCGACCACAGGCAATGGCCTGGGTTGGAGGCGACGCTGAATACCGGCTTCTTGTCGCCGTCGAGACAGAAGGCGTAGAAACCGGACGTCTCGTCCCAGAACGCCTCATTGAAACGGCGGAACAGGTTCGCGGCCTTGGTGCGCAATCCGGCGGCCCGCTGGCGCTTGCCGAGCGCGTCGTAGATTTCCGCCATCCGCCGCCAGGCGTCATAGACATAGCCCTGCAGCTCGCACAGCGCCTTGGGGCCTTTCACCAGCGTCCCGTCCGGATATACCAGCGCCTCGCCGGAATCCTTCCAGCCCTGGTTCTCGTAACCAGCCGTGGAGCGCGTCTGGTATTCCTGGAAGCCGTCGCCGTCGCGATCGCCGTATTTGTCGATCCATTCGAGACACCGCTCGGCGGTGGCCATGTGCCGATCGAGCAGACCGTTGTCGCCGGTCGAACGCCAGGCGCTGTGCAGGACGATCAGGTAGAGGGGTGTTGCGTCCGCCGTGCCGTAGTAGGGCGTGTGCGGGATCAGCTTGAAGTGGGCGAGCTCGCCGGTGCGCAGCTCGTGCATGATCTTGCCGGGCTCGGCGTCGCGGTAGTCGTCGCGCTTGCGGGCCTGGAGGCGGCCCAGGACGTCCAGCGAGCCGCGCGGAAAGTCCGGATAGACCATGGCGTTCTGCAGCGAGACGATCAGGCTGTCACGGCCGAACAGCCCCACGAACCAGGGGATGCCGGCGGCGGGAACGAACTCCAGATGATTGGTTCCCTCCAGCGGCAACCGCAACGCGCTCATGTCCTCCATCGACTGGTGATAGAAACGGTAGAATTCCTGATTGCTGGTGTTCAGCGACAGCCCTTTCGCTTCCCAGTCAGCTAGACGCTTCGCCGACTTGGACTGCAGGCAATCCTCGATGCATTCATGCGGCGCGGCCTGCTTCGTCTTGCCGTCAAAGAAAGCGTAGAGAAGGCAGGCGTGCCAGATGGCGCCGGGCGCGAGGTCGATATCGAAGCTCAGCCGGCCGTTGGCGTAGACCGCCGGGGAGCCCGCTTTGCGGACCTGCACCGTCAGGCGGCGGTGGAAGTCCTGGTTCTGATAGCTCGTCGTCAACGTCTCCCGCACCCGGGACCAACTTGTGGTCACGTGGCCGCGGCGCACGATCGCGCTCGATTTCACCTCGAAGAGGTCCGCGAAATCGCTGCGCATAGCGATCTCGAGATTGAATTGCGCGGGCTTTGAGCCGTGGTTCACGAGGTCGAGGTCTTCATGCATTCCACCCTCCAGGGACCGGCTGATGGTCAGCCCAAGCGTACCCGCCGCGACCTCGCCGGCCTCCGTGAGCAGCTTACGGTTGGCCAGGAAGATGCGGGCCGCGAAGAAGGCGATGTTGCCGGAGTTGAGCAGGTCCCATGGCTCGCCATCGGCATAGATCCGCCAACTCGAAATCAGCCGGGTGTCGGAATAGTAGACACCCTTGTCAGTTGGCCAGTTGATCTGACCGTCCTGGTCGGTGACAGCGAAGCCCGAGCCCTGGTTGAGCACCAACTTTTGCGGTCCGACCGCGATCTCCAGAGCCATGAGAGCTTGACCGCGCATCCGTTGCTGGAACGAGCTTAGCGGTTGGCTTGACCACTGGTTCCCGAATCCCTGTCGCGGTCTGGGCGACAGAGAGCGGTGCATCCCGCCCGTGGAGCCGCGGCCCAACTCGTCCGAATGGTGAGACTCGGCGGTCCGGGCGGGCCGGAATGGATCAACGGGCCTCCGGCATCGGCAGGATGAAACGGTTCACGGCCTTGGCGAATCCATCCGCCGTGTTGGCGGCGGTCGTCAATTGCGCGGCGGCGCGTACGTCCGGCGGCGCCTAGCCCATCGCGATGGCGAGGCCCGCGATGCGGAACATCGCCACGTCGTTGCGCATGTCGCCGATGACCACGGTGTTGGCGAGCGGCACGCCGGCGTGCTCGCAGATGGCCCGAACGGCACGGCCCTTGTCGGCGTCGGGCGGGGTGATGTCGAGATAATAGGGCTGGGAGCGTGACGCGTTGGCGCGTCCGCCGAGCTGCGCCTGCATTTCCCGTTCGACCGCCGCCAAATGGTCATGGTCGTCGGAAACGCCCACGATCTTATCGATCCGCTCGACCACGTCGTCGAAGCCTCCGACAACCGTGGGGTCGAACCCCAACGCGAGGCGTTCGCGTTCGACCTTCGCTCCGTTTGGATCCAGCAGACGCCAGGCGTCGTCGGCGAAAACCCAGGCTTCAACCTGTCTCGCCGCGAGCAGCGCGAGAGCTGCTTGCGCCACGTTGGCGGGCAGCCGTTTCGTCGAAATGGTGTGAAAGTCAGCCCCGACAAGACTGCCGCCGTTGAAGGCCGCGAAAGGCAGCCGGACTCCCAGCGTGGTGGCGAGCGCCTGCATGCCGCGTGGCGGCCGGGCGGAGACGATCGAAAAGCCGACCCCGGCGTCGTCGAGACGCTGAACCGCCGCCTGCGCCGCCGCCGTCAGGATCTTGTCCGGCGTGACCAAGGTCCCGTCGATGTCCGAGATCAGCAGCCGCAGGGCCGCGGTCTTCGGCGGCTGGGTGTGTTCAGAAGGCCCTGCGGGACTCGACATATGGGATGGACCTCGACGGGCCTGCATCCTCCCAACGCGCGGCGTCGGCCAAGGTCGCCCCGACTTGCGGCTCGCGGGGGCTCACTCGAGCCGGCCGATCAGCCTTCATGCCCAGGCTCCACGCATGTCCGCCCACCCGGCTGAGGACGTCCAATGGCTCCGCTTTCGGGTGCAGGCCCAACGACCGCTTTCGACCCAAAGCAGACCTTAAAAGTCGGCACGGCCAGCGGTCATCTCACCGCATCACGGCCCCGCCGCGCGGCGCTTTCAGATTGGGCCTTTCGACGCCACGGCCGCCAACCGTCGGCCGGCGAGAAAGGATCGCCGAGATGATAGGTCGATATCAGCGCTGCGACGCCCTTCACCTGCGGCAATTCGATGGGCCGCAACCGCGCGTAGCCGCCGTGACGCAGGAGTTCAAGACCCGCCCCGACCCCTCCCGCATTGCGCACCGCCGTTTCCAAGATTGCATCGTCGCAACCCAGCCAGTGAGCCAGCAGTCGGGTCCGAAGCCGGATGATCTCCGCGCGATTCCCGGTCCCGGTGCGTCCGTTGGCCTCGAAGCTCAGATCGCACTCGGTATCCAGGCCCATGGAACGGTTGTTGATGTTGGCCGAGCCGATCCTGAGCAGGCGATCGTCGATTATCGTCAGCTTGGCGTGGACGATGATGATCCGGCCTAGCGTCGTGACCGGGCTGTAGGCCTGAAAGCGGCCATGTTTGTCGGCGCGTTCCAGCGTCTCAATGAACTTCACTCTCGTGCGGTCCATGGTCGCTTGGTCGAAAAAGCTGGGCGAGTGTTCGGTGCCAATCAACACCACTTCGGGGCCGTCCCGTTCCTCCAGTCGGCGCGCCAGCGCCGCGGCGATCAAGGGTGAAGTGAAGTACTGGTTCTCCATGTAGATGCATCGCTTGGCCTGGCCGATAGACTCCAGGTGCAGGCGCTCGACCTCGCGGACTTCCGGATGATGTTTCCAGGCGCCGTGGGTGCGTGACAGGCCGACTTCGACGGCGTTGAACTGCGGCTTGACCCGGGATGGCCACGCCGGACGCACCTGCGGCGGCTCGGGTGGTGTCTCACCGGTGCAGCGCGCCCAGCGTTCGCGGAAGAGCACGCCGAGCGCCTTAGCCGGTTCGCCTTCGACGAGACCCATGACCTCGTGGCGACTGTCGAAGTCGTTTTCGGAGTTGCCGTGCGCGTGTTTGGTCTTCTCCCGGCGCGGATCATCGTCAAGGTGATGATGAGTATCCCAGCGGTCGGGTCCGATGTCGCCGCCGCCGCAGAAGCCAATGGCGTCGTCGACGATGATCGCCTTCTGGTGATGCGAGGCGCCCATAGGCAGCTTGCCGTCTAAAACGAACTTCACCGTGCTGTCGGCGAACGTCTTCCTGTCCGCCAGCGGGAACCAGTTCTGGGTCGCGGCCACCGGCAGGGCCGACTGCCAGCACAGGATGCGGACGTCGAGCTTGGGGTTGTCCTTTGACAGGCGCTTCAGGAAGTTGGCGATCCTGTCATCCTCAGGCCCCGTGCAGCCAGGCTGCGGATGGAAAAGCGTCTGCGGCTCGAAGGCCCAGTTGAGCAGGTAGACGGTGTGTTTGGCTTTGCGCATGGCGGCCATCGCGGCGTCGAAATATTCCGCCATGTCGACAATCAGCGCGGCCCGCGCGCTCGTCTCGCGTCGCCAGCAGGTCTCTCCCGGTTCGAGCAACATGGCAAAGGCCTCCCGCGACACCAGGGAAAGACGCTAAGGCGGAGGTTGTTCCTTGAGTTGCCGTTCGACGGTTCCAACCCGATGGTCGGCTTTCCCCCATTTCGGACGAGCCAGGAGTCCGGTCGCCGGTCGGCTGGAGCGGTGAGATCGGAACCGCGCAGAAGCTCGCTGTTCTCGATAGCGGCGCCTAGCTTCCCAACCTCAGCGCCTCGCTTTCGGCGGTCGCGTGGTGCACGGCTTGTTTGCGCAGGACGATGGCGGAGCTTCGATATCGCTCGTCATGAGTGACCTCGCGGCCCACCCAAGAGGGCATACCGAAGCGTTGGTCGTCCCGCTTCAACTCGACTTCGGCCAGCACGAGCCCTGCGGCGTCGCCGGTGAACACGTCGATCTCCCAAGTAAGACCTGCGTGAACCACTTCATATCGTGTTTTCTCCAGGATCGGCTGTACGCAGATCGTCCCAAGCATTTCTTCCGCATCGTCCACCGTGATGGGATACTCGAACTCAGTGCGGCTGATACCCTTCCGCGGACCTTTGACGGTTAGAAACGCCGTCTTCCCAATGCGTCGTATACGGATTTTTCCGCGCGAGGTCCGCGCGAGATAACCTTGGCAGACGCGTTGCGAGCCACGGACAAGCGGGCGCCAGTCGTCGCTGATCACGAGGAACTTCCGCTCGATTTCGATAGACACGACCAACACGCATTTCCCGGTGCAGCTTCAAGCTGGCCGGAGGTCACTTGGTTCCCCAACGAATTCCGCCTGCGCCTCTACTGTCCCGCGCCACTTTGCGACCATCCAAGCGGTCGCGCTGTTGTACCCGCAGTAGGAAAGCCCCTGGGAACGAACTCTAAGTGCAACCGTTGCGATATGGCCTCGTCACTTTGGCGACGCGAACCGAACGGACGGCCCGTGACCCTCATCGTCATCATCATTGTATTGCTGCTGCTGTTCGGCGGCGGGGGCGGGTACTATGCGCACCGGAGCTACGGCCTTCCCGGTTTGGGTGGCGTCGTCGGTCTGATCGTGATCGTCCTGGTGCTGCTGTGGCTGTTCGGCGGTCTGCGCGTCTAGCCGCATCTGATCGTGGTCGATACGCGCGCATTCGCGCCTTGAAATCCAATGACACCCGACCGCTTGCCGTTGGTGCAAGCGCAACATTAGTAGGAGAAGACCATGAGCAAGTTAGGCATCGAAGGCGCCACCCAGAAGGGCGTGGGCGCCGTCAAGCAGACCGTTGGCAAAGCTGTTGGCAACGAGAAACTGCAGGTCGAAGGCGTGGCTGACAAGGCCCTGGGATCAACGAAGGAAGCGGTTGGCAAGGCACAGGACGCTGTTCACAAAGCGACGCGCTAGACGGTCGCTCGCTGCAACAGGAAGGCCCCGGCCGGTTTGCACCGGCGGGGCCTTCGCATGTCTGGCCTCCTGTCGGTTGAATGGCTAGAAGCCGGCGCGCGAGCGATGCGCATCGGCGTTGTCAAACGATGGGATTGGGACCGCACCAGCCGGGCAGGTAACTTGCCGTGTCACTTTTCGCCAGCTTGAGTGCGCGCTTCACAGCGGCCGGGAAATCATCCTCCACCAGCTTGGGCTTGACGCGCCGGCGGAGGAAGTCGGCCCAGATGAATTCACTGAACGGCGTGATGTCCTTGGCGAAGCCGCCCGCGCGGCGCAGTTCACCGGCCAGACTGCGGTACGGGTCATTCGTCAGCTTGGCGATTGACGAGGGGATGTCTTCGAAGGTTCGCCGCCGACCTCCGCCATCGTAGGCATGACACCAGTCGCGATTGTCGAGATAGATCCAGAACTCGGTTTGCCGGAGCGTCCTCAGGTCGGCGACGACATCCACCAGCAGCTCCTCGACGCCCTCCTCGTACAGCGCGCGAGATAGATGATGGTGGTCGATGATGTAGCGGCGGTCCTTCGGCCCCAGCACCACGGGCACCATGTGCCGTCCGAGGAACTCTGCGCCCTTGTCGCCAGATTGCTCGCGCCACTGGCGGCGCTTTTCGGCGACCTCTCGAAACCCGACCGTAATCTGGGTGGGCCGTAACTCCTTGATCCGGATCGGATTGAGCAGCGGCTCGCGGGCGGCCATAGCGTACCCTCCTGTGATCAATCCCAAGCTTGGACGACTTCTGGCGTCGGCACGCAAGATTCCACGGCCCTGATGCCTTGATGGTGGCCCCATGTCAGCCGAGCCAAGGGTCCGCTTTCTGGCGCTCAACTAATGACCGGAGGCGACCTTGGCGGATAGCCCGCTGTATCGAGCGGTAACACAGCAGATAGACGGCCTTTGCAGGGTGCCGTCAGTGAACGGTGGGTTCCGGATAGAGATAGACCTCGGTTTCGCCGTTTTGAACGATGCGATAGGCGATGGGTGGGGGGCTCTCAGCCGCTGCGCAGGCGTAGAGCATCGCCGCCTGCATTTTCGCGAGGTCGAACGTTTCTGCGTGGAGTTCAAACGTGGCCTCTTCATCGACACCGATGCCCGCAGGCCACTCGAAATGAAGGGTGTACCGGCTCATGATGCGACGTGGCGCCTTCTTTGAGCGAGACACAGATTGAGTTTGCTACCCCGGAAACCGACGCCGCCGTGGCCCCAGGACCTCAGGTGTTCGGGAAGCGCCTACGGGTAGTCACTGGTGTTCTCACTTAATCGGCCATGGGCCGGACGACCAGTCGCCGCGCAGGCTCATCCGTCCCGCAATCGACCCACAACACCTCGTTTTGTCTTGGGCGCGCTTTCCGTATCGATCGCGCCACTCGCGAGCCCATCGACGAGGCGGCGGGCAATGATGCCTCGTGCGCCCCGTTCCCAGTGGTCCGACGCGTGGTCGGCCGCCACCCAGCCTGGCAGCGGCGTCAGGAGATACTCGCCAAGGCCCTCAAGCAGCGGTTCGTAGGTTGCCCTGATCGCGTTGAGCGCTTCCTCCGCTTCAGAACCTCCGTTCCAATGGAGACCAACCTCTTCGAAGACGCTCAGCATCTTCTCGAAGCTCTCGTGATCCAGACGCGCAGGCCCCGGCTTGGGCGCAGCCGTAACCCCCAATGACCGGGCCATCTCGACCACCACCTGGCGAGCCATCGCGAAGGTCATACGAGCCTGAAGCGGCTTAACGTCCTCCACTCCCACCAGGATCCCGCATTGCAAGGGGTGATGTGAGCTTTGGCGTGGTGGTCGGATGCAGTCTTGTGTTCGACCTGTTCGCGCGGTCATGGACCGCTGGCCTTGATGGTTTCCGCAGACGAGGTCCCATTCTGCTTTGCGGGCTCTGAGCCCTGGACTCTAAGCGGGTTGTCCTCGTCTCCGGTCTGACCGGTTCGCCATCATTTCACATCGTCCTCGCAACCTCTGAAGCGCCTCCTGTGGCCGCTGATCTGGTCGGTAAGCTGTTCAGGCCGCG
>PLEH01000145.1:197-26875 GCA_003136395.1 Phenylobacterium sp. | reverse complement strand
TCCCCTTCATGGGGAGGGTGGCCGAGGCAAAGCCGAGGCGGGGTGGGGAGGTGTGGGCCGGAGTGCTGAGTCGGCGTTTGAGCGCGGGCTCCCCACCCGTCTCGCTGCGCTCGCCACCCTCCCCATGAAGGGGAGGGAAATCATGGTCCCCGCGCCTTGCGCAGGGCCGCCCAGCGGTCGAGGCGCTCCTTGATCCGGGCCTCGGAGCCGTCGCCCTTGGGCGTGTAGAAGGTCTGGCGGTCCATTTCGTCGGGGAAATAGTCCTGGCCGGAGAAGCCTTCCGGCGCGTCGTGGTCGTAGGCGTAGCCCTTGCCGTAGCCCAGATCCTTCATGAGCTTGGTAGGCGCGTTGCGGATATGGGCCGGCGGCATCAGCGAGCCGGTCTCGCGCGCCGCCTTCATCGCCGCTCCGTAGGCCCGGTAGACGGCGTTGGACTTGGGTGCGGTCGCCAGGTGGATGGTGAGCTGGGCCAGCGCGATCTCGCCCTCGGGGGAGCCCAGGAAGTCGTAGGTGTCCTTGGCGGCGTTCGCGAGCACCAGGGACATGGGGTCGGCCTCGCCGATGTCCTCGGCGGCCGCGCGGATCAGGCGGCGGGCCACGAACAGCGGGTCCTCGCCGCCGGCCAGCATACGCGCCAGCCAGTAGAGCGCCGCGTCCGGGTCGGAGCCGCGGATCGACTTGTGCAGGGCCGAGATGAGGTTGTAGTGCTCCTCGCGGTCCTTGTCGTAGGCGGGGCTGCGCTTCTGCAGCACCTGGCCCAGGTCCTTGGTGGAGAGCGGCTTGGCCGTGCCGATGTTGAACAAGGTTTCGGCGAGCGTCAGCAGATAGCGCCCGTCCCCATCGGCCAGCGCCGTCAGGGCCGCGCGGGCCTCGGGCTCCAGCGGCAGGGCGCGGCCCTCGAAGGCCTCGGCCTTCACCAGCAGGGTCTCCAGCGCCGCGTCGTCCAGACGCTTCAGGACGAACACCTGACTTCGGGAGAGCAGCGCCCCGTTCAGCTCGAAGGACGGATTCTCGGTCGTCGCGCCCACCAGGGTGACGATCCCCTCCTCCACGAAAGGCAGGAAGCCGTCCTGCTGAGCGCGGTTGAAGCGGTGGATCTCGTCGACGAACAGCAGCGTCGACTGGCCGGCCAAACGCCGCACGCGGGCCTGTTCGAACGCCTTCTTGAGATCGGCGACGCCGGAGAACACCGCCGAAAGCTGTTGGAACTCGTAGCCGGCCTCCTTGGCCAGCAGGCGCGCGATGGTGGTCTTGCCGGTGCCGGGCGGGCCCCAGAGGATCATCGAGGCCAGCCGCTTGGCCTCGGCCATCCGATGGATCGGACCGTTGGGTCCCAGGAGGTGATCCTGGCCCACGACCTCGTCGAGCCGCTGCGGGCGCAGACGGTCGGCGAGCGGGGACGGCGCCTGGGGCGTCAGGCCCGCGGCTTCGAAGAGGTCGGCCATGGGGCAAGCCTTAGCAAATCGGCTGCCCGGGCGTTAGGGCCGAAGGCCTTCGTGCTCAAAGGCCGTCTGAGGCCTCAGGTCCGGACCGTCGCCGTCACCGGCTGACCGTTGCGCTCAAGCGTGAACTGCCAGACCGGGGCGGGCGTCACCACGGCGTTGGTCAGGTCGCGAACGTTCCTGATCTCGCGCCCGTTGACCGCCCGAATGATGTCGCCGGGCTGGATGCCCAGCTGACGAGCCGCACCCTCGGCGGCTTTGGTGACCATGACGCCCGACTTGCCGAACGGGTCGATGCCGATTTCCTCGGCCACCGCCGGCGACAGATTGACCACCGTCGCGCCCTGGAAGGGATTGCGCCCGGCGATCACCTGCTCGTCGCGGGCGGGCGTGGCGGGCGCGGCTTCGGCCCGGACGCTGAGCGCCTGTTCGCCGCCGGCGCGGCGTACGCCGACACGTAGGGTCTCGCCGGGCCGATGGGTGCCGACCGCGTAGTTGAGCGCCGCGGCGTCCACCACCGGGGCGCCGTCGACCGAGGTCACGATGTCTCCCTGCTTCAGGCCGGCGCGCGCGGCTGCGCCGTTCGGCCAGACGTCGGCGATGCGCGCGCCCGACGGCGTGGCGAGTCCGGCGGTCTTGGCGATCTCAGGCGTCACACTCTGCAGGCGCGCGCCCAGCCAGGGCCGCACCACCGTAGTGCCACCGCCCATGGCAGTCTCGACCACGCGGCGGACCACCAGGGCTGGCACCGCGAAGCCGATGCCGGAAGACTGGCCCGACTGGGAGTAGATGAAGCTGTTCACGCCGACGAGGTCGCCATCCATGCTGACCAATGCGCCGCCGGAATTGCCGGGGTTGATCGCCGCATCGGTCTGAAGATAGGCGCCCGCGTCGCCTTCGCGGTCCGGCGTGCGGTTTAGCGCCGAAATAATGCCGTTGGTCACCGTCTGGCCGACGCCGAAGGGGTCGCCGATCGCCAGCACCAAGTCGCCCACCTGGACGTCGGCGCGGTCGGCGATGGACATGGTCGGCAGCTTCTCACCGGCAGGCAGGTCGATCTTCAGGACAGCGAGGTCAGTGCGCGGATCGGCCAGAATGACCTTGGCGTTGAACTCACGCCGGTCGAACAGGGCGACGGTGATCTCCTGGCCGCCGGCGATCACGTGGTTGTTGGTGACGATCACCCCATCGGAACGAACGATGACGCCAGATCCCAGCGAGCCCTCGACGCGTTCGCGCGGCACGCCCACCCCGAACCGCGACCAGAACGGGTCCTGCTGACGAATCGTGCGCTTGGAGGAGATGTTCACGACCGCCGGCGCTGCGCGCTTCACGATCGGCGCAAAGGACTGCTTCAGGCTCAGGGCGCTGACCGGCACGACGCGCGCGCCTTCCGAAGGCGCCTGGGCCCGGCTGACGGTCGCCGTCGAACAGGCGACGGCGAGGGCGAGGGTCGGGATCAGGACGCGAAGGGCGCGCATGGGGACTCCAGGGTCAGATCTCATACCCCAGTTCGCCCGTGTTTTCGGGCGCTTTAATGGCGAGGCCTAAGCCGGCCGCGCGCCGACAGCCGGCAGACGCGGCATGCCAAGCGCCAGGACGAAGGCCAGCACCAGCAGGCTGCCCGCCACATAGATCGCCAGGTCCGGCAGATGCAGCGCCGCGTCGTTGCGCACCGACCAGGCGAAAACCAGGCCGTAGAGCATGGGGCCGAAGATCGAGGAGATGCCGGTCAGGCTCTGCATGGCGCCCTGCAGCTGGCCCTGATGGTTGGGCGGCACCTGCCGGGTCATCAGACCTTGCAGGCCGGGCTGCAGCAGGTTCAGGAGGGCGAAAACCGGCACCGCCATCAGATAGACCCAGCCGCTCGACGAGGCGCCATACCAGGCAAAGCCGATGGCCCCGCAGGCGCTGGCCAGGAGCACCGCGCCGCGCTCCCCGATCCGACCAACCACCCGGCCGACCATCAGGGTCTGCACCAGTATGCCGGAAATGCCGGTGGCCGCGAGCGTCATGCCCATGGTCTTGGGCGTCCAGCCATAGCGGTAGCCGGTGTAGAGCACAAAGATCGACGGCAGGACCATCTGCGAGAACTGGAACAGGAAGCCGATGCTGGCCAGGCGCAGCAGGCCCGGATGGGACCTGAGCAGGCGCAGGGACCCGAGCGCATTGGCTTTTCGCCAGTCGAAGCTGGTCGCCCGCCGGTCGGCCGGAAGGGATTCCGGCAGGATGAAGAAGCCATAAAGCCAGTTGGCCAGCGTCAGGATGGCCGCGGCGATGAACGGAAGCCGCAGGCTGTACTCCCCCAGAACGCCGCCCAGCGTCGGGCCGATCACGAAGCCGAACCCGAACGCTGAGCCCAG
The DNA here is from genome assembly GCA_003136395.1 of Phenylobacterium sp. Classification (GTDB taxonomy): domain Bacteria; phylum Pseudomonadota; class Alphaproteobacteria; order Caulobacterales; family Caulobacteraceae; genus Phenylobacterium. The sequence continues at coordinate 23,070 of PLEH01000145.1, read as the reverse complement.
CATGCCGAACATCCTCGCCCGGTCCTGCGGCTCGGTAACGTCGGCCAGATAGGCGTTGGCGGTGGAGAAGCTTGCGGAGGTCATGCCGTTGATGATCCGCCCGACATAGAGCCACATCAACGTGGGCGCGCAGGCCATGAACAGGAAGTCGACACCCAGGCCGAAGAACGAGATCAACAACACAGGCCGCCGCCCGATCCGGTCGGAGAGGAGGCCCAGGAAGGGGCCGCAGACGAACTGCATCAGGCCCCAGGTGGTGGCGAAGAGCACGTTCCATTCGGACGCCGCGGCCGTGTCGCCGCCGGTGAACTGCTTGATCAGATTTGGCAGGATCGGGATCATGATCCCGAACGAGACCGCATTCATCAGCGCACTGGCGAAGATGAAGCCGAACGCCGCGCGGCGTTCGGATCGGGCGGCGGGTGCTGCTTGATCGCTCATGGACTATTCCCTGCGCGGACCTTGAAACAAAACGAGAACTCACACAACGGGGTTATTCTACCGTCTCGCCGACCGCGGCGAGCTGGGCGCGCCAGAAGTCGGCCAGCCGCATCAGCAGGACCTGGTCCGGGAAGCGGTGGCGCGCGGCGCTCTCCTGGGGCACCTGATCGAAGCCGCGATGCTCGATACTGACCCGGGTCTCATCGCCCAAGGCCTCGAATCCAACCTCCACTTCTGTGCGAAGATCGAGCGGGAAACTCGCCTGGCGCCAGGAGAAAACCAGTCTGCGAGGCGGCTCCCAGGCGCGGATCTGACCGATCTCGAAGACCTTGCCGCCCTCCCGCGTTTCGATCAGCCGGCCGCCCTCACCCCCTCTTCCTTGCGGAAACTCAAACGACAGGCGGCCCGGCCTTGGCGTCGTCTGGAACAGCGGGCTCGGCCGCCACCAGACGCCGATCTCCTCCACGAAGGCTGCGAACGCCCGCTCGGGCGAGGCCTTCACCCGCAGCGCCACATAGACCTTCGAGGTCATTCGTCGGGCTCGGGGCGCCGGTCCGGCTCGGGCCGGACGGGTCGTTCGAGGTGGGCCTTGAAGGCCGCAAGCTGCTCGCTCCAGAGCCGCTCGGCCTCCGCCAGCCAGCGGATCAGGTTTGCCATGGGTTCGGGCCTCAAGGCGTAGATGCGCACGCGCGCATCGAAGGTCGGATGGGATTCTTCCACCAGACCGCTCTGGCGCAGGGTCTTCAGGTGCCGGCTCATGGCCGGGGGCGAGAGTTCGAGCTCGCGCGCCAGGTCACCCGCAGCCCGTGGTCCGTGGCTCAGGAGATCGACCACGCGCCGGCGGTGCGGATCGGCCAGGGCAGCGAGCGTCCGGTCGATCTCGGCGGGCGCGGCCCGGGCTGCGGTGGCTGGGCTCATCCGTCGCCCGGCGTTTCGATATGCCGGCCGGTGGCCTCGGCCATCTGTTCCGGCGTCATCACCACCCCGGGCTCGGAAAAGGACCAGTGGTGATCCTCGATGTCGGAGCAGGTGTAGACCCGGTCGCCGTAGGGTTGGTCCGCCGGCTCGCGCAGGATGTGGGCGCCGGCGGCCCGCGCTCGCTCGCAATGGGCGTCGAGGCCTCCGGTCAGGTTCAGGTGGATGTGCTGGGTGTTGAGTCCGCCGGTCTGCAACGGGCTCGCCCCGGCGTGGCCGGACGAACTGGGCCCGACCACATAGATCGCGCCATTGCCCAAGGTCAGCTCGGAATGGATGACGCCCCCTCGTCGCCGCCGACTACCATCTGGCTCTCGAAGCCCAGCGCGGTCTCGAGCCAGGCGATGGCCTCGCGCGGCTTGTCGTACCAGAGCAGCGGAACGACGCTGGGACGCGGGGCGGGCGCGCTCATGACCGCGCCGCCTCCAGCGAGGTGTGGATTTTCAGGCCGGTGGCCTTTTCTATCTCTTCGCCACTGACCACCCCCACGTCCTGGCTGAAGTTCCAGACGTGGCCCTCGGGATCGACCACCCGGTAGGTGCGCGAGCCGTAGAACTGATCTTCCGGACCGTCCGTGACGTTGGCGCCCTGGGCGCGAGCGTGCTCGCAGTGCGCGTCGATCCCCTCATCCATGTGGATGCGGACAAACTGGGTGTTGATCCCCTCCACCGTCGCGGGGCTGCGCATTCTCGCCGGACCTACGATAGCCCCCTCCCACTCGCCGCCGACATTCAAGCCGCCGCCGCGGAACGTGAGCTCGGAATGGGCCAGCTTACCCTGGGGATCGGTGATCAAGGCCGCGACTTCGAACTGGAACACCCGCTGCAGCCATTCGATGGCGGCCATCGGGTCCTTGTAGAAGACGGCGGGAACGAAGGTGGGGCCGGCCATGGCGCACTCCTTTCATATAATCGTAATATTTAACGCATATCGAAATTATATCGTCAAGGCCGTCGACGTCGCTGGTTGGGCGAGATGGATTTCACCACGCTGCGGTTCGGCCGAGAGCCGTCGATGGGCGGGGCGTTTGCCAGCGCCTGGGCCATCAGGGCCTCGACCTTGGGGTCGTCCAGCACGGTCAGATTGGGCAGCTTCAGGCTGCGCACCTGGGCCCCTGCGCCCTCCAGCAGTCCGTCGGGGTCGTCGAGATCGGCCCCGTGGAAGAAGAACAGCCTGACCCAGCGGGGAAAGCAGGCGATCGAGAAGACAACGTCGTCCAGCTTTTCCGATGAGCCGTAGCCAATCGCCAGAACATTGTAGTTGTCGTAGACCAGCTCGACCGCGCCGGGTAGGCGACGCCGCATCTCCGCCCGCGCGGCGCGAATCTCGGCCGCGATCGGGTCCGAATACTTGGCGATGAAGCCCTCGATCTGGGTCTCGGCGTCCATGGGTCAGTTCACGAGGCCCGAGGCCAGGTCGCCGAGGTTTCCGTCGTTGGGCTGAGGCTTCACGCCGACCAGCCTGGCCAAGAGCGGATAGACGTCGACGTTGTCGAAGGTCTTGAGCACGACGCCGTGACGGAAGGCCGGACCGTTGGCCACGAAGACCGCCGCCATGTCCGGGCTGTTGTTGTCGTAGCCGTGATCACCGAGCATCGGCTCTCGCGGGTGAAAGTCATGGGTGGTGAGCAGCCAGCCGGTCTGCGGCAGGCAGAAGATCGGGGCCACGCGGGGGTTCTGGCCGTAGTGAAACCGCGCCGGGATATCCTTCTTCAGCCAGCACCGAAGGTGCGGATGCGGCCCCACCAGCGCCTTGGCTACCTCAGCCTCGTGGCCCGGGTTCGGGTAGATCGCGCCGATCGGCCCCATGTCGAGGGCGTGGTAGGCGTCCTTGCCGACCAGATCGTCGATGAACACCCTGCGATCGTCCGAGGTCGCAGCCATGCCGTGGTCGGCGACGACGATGATATTGGCTGTGATCCCCCTAGCCTTCAGGCCCGCCTCCAACCGGCCGATGGCGGCGTCCACCTGGGTAGCCGCGGCGTTCACGCCCGGCGAGTCCGGTCCGAACTTGTGGCCGGCGGTGTCGACGGCGTCGAAGTAGATCGTCGCGAAACGCGGCCGTTCGGGCGGGGGCTTGTCGAGCCAGCTGAGCAGCTGGTCGACCCGGGCCTCCGACGGGACCTTAATGTCGAAATGCGGCGCGTAGTGCGGCCGCACGCCGCGGATATCCGCCTCGGAGCCGGGCCAGAACATGGTCCCGGTGACGATGCGGGCGCGCTCGGCGGTCACCCAGATGGGCTCGGCCTGGTCCCACCAGCGCCGGTCCTTGACGGCGGCGTCATTGCTCGTGGCGAACTTCACACCCGGGATCGCTTCGTCGGTCATGTTGTTGGCGACGATGCCGTTGCGGTCGGGCCTGAGGCCGGTGACCAGGGCATAGTGGTTGGGGAAGGTCTTGGACGGAAACGACGGCCGCATCGCCGCCCGCGCGCCGCCGGCCGCCAGCGCCGAGAGGTTCGGCGTCACCCCACGGTCCAGGTAGTCGGCCCGGAAGGCGTCGATGGAGATCAGCAGGGTAACCGGCGCGGGCGTCGGCGGCTCGGCGAAGCTGGGCGCGCCTGTGAGCGCGAAAAGCAGGGTGACGGCGGCGGCGATTTTGCGAAGGGTCTGGCGCATGCGGCGACCCTACCGCGCGGCCGCGACAGTTCCAGTCGAGCGCGCAAAGAAAAACCCCGGAGGGTCGCTCCGGGGTTTTCTTGAATTCAGCCTCGCGGTCGCATCAGTCGCCGTAGGCCTCGACCACCGGGCCGGAGTCCTTGCCCTTTTCGGCCGGATCGCGATCCACGAATTCGATGACCGCCATGGCCGCGTTGTCGCCGTGACGGAAGCCCGCCTTCAGCACGCGGATGTAGCCGCCCTGGCGTTCCTGGTAGCGGGGACCCAGCACGGCGAACAGCTTGCCGACCTGCTCCACGTCACGCACCGCGCTGATCGCCTGTCGGCGCGCATGCAGATCGCCACGTTTGCCGAGGGTCACCAGCTTCTCGACGAAGGGGCGGAGCTCCTTGGCCTTCGGAAGCGTGGTCACGATCTGCTCGTGCTTGATCAGGCTGGCCGCCATATTGGCGAACATGGCCGTCCGGTGGGCGGACGTCCGCCCCAGTTTGCGGTGCGCGGAACCGTGACGCATCTCGATATCTCCTGGGCCGCCGGGCCCACCATGGACGCTCCCGATCCATTGGGAAGCCGTCCTGCCTAACCAAATCCCAGCCTGCTCCCGCCTGGGTCGATGCGAAGCGCCGGAGCCCTTCACCGCTGTTGCGGCTTCATCGGGCCCGGGCCGCCCCTCCTTGAAATAGAAGGGGGCGGCCCCGGAGTCGGCGCGCGGAGCACGTAACCTGCTCCAATTCTCAACTCCAAAATCCGCCAGGCAGATTTTGGGGCTTCTTACATTTGGTCTTCGAACTTCTTGGCCAGCTCTTCGATGTTCTCGGGCGGCCAGTTGGGCACGTCCATTCCGAGGTGCAGCCCCATGCCGGCCAGAACTTCCTTGATTTCGTTCAAGGACTTGCGGCCGAAGTTCGGGGTGCGAAGCATCTCCGCTTCGGTCTTCTGGATCAGGTCGCCGATGTAGACGATGTTGTCGTTCTTCAGGCAGTTGGCCGAACGGACCGAGAGCTCGAGCTCGTCGACCTTCTTCAAGAGCGCCGGGTTAAACGGCAGTTCCGGCTTGGCTTCGCCTTCGACCTTCTTCTTCGGCTCTTCGAAGGTGATGAAAATCTGCAGCTGGTCCTGCAGGATGCGCGCGGCGTAGGCCACCGCGTCCACGGGCGTGACCGCGCCGTTGGTTTCGACTTCCATGATCAGCTTGTCGTAGTCGAGGCTCTGGCCCTGGCGCGTGGGCTCGACGCGGTAGGCGACGCGCTTGACCGGGGAATAGAGGGCGTCGACGGCGATCAGGCCGATGGGAGAATCTTCCGGACGGTTCATCTCGGCGGGGACATAGCCCTTACCGGTCTGGACCGTGAATTCCATGCGAACCTGGGCGCCGTCGTCCAGCGTGCAGAGCACGTGATCGCCGTTGAGGATCTCGATGTCCGAGGGAGCCTCGATCTGGCTGGCGGTGACGATGCCGGGGCCGGTGGCGCGAAGCGTCATCCGCTTCGGACCCTCGGCATGCATGCGCACGGCCAGCTGCTTGATGTTCAGCACGATGTCGACGACGTCCTCGCGCACGCCCTCGAGCGAGGAGAACTCGTGCACCACGCCGTCGATCTGCACGGCGGTCACAGCGGCGCCTTGCAGGGAGGAGAGAAGCACGCGGCGCAGGCTGTTGCCCAGCGTCACGCCGAACCCGCGTTCGAGAGGTTCGGCCACCAGACGCGCCTTGCGGTTCGCGTCAGCGCCGGTCTCGATTTGCGGCTTCTCGGGACGGATAAGCTCGTTCCAGTTTCTTTCGATCACGGATGGGTGTCCCTCGAAACGCAGGATCGCCGGCCGCATCTGCGGTCCGGCGAGGGGATGTACGGTATTAGGCTACTCTTAGACTCGCCGGCGCTTTGGCGGCCGGCAGCCGTTGTGGGGGATGGGAGTCACGTCGCGGATGGTGGTGATCGTCATGCCGACCGCCTGCAGGGCGCGGAGCGCCGACTCGCGTCCGGAACCCGGACCCGAGACATTGACTTCCAGCGTCTTGACGCCGTGTTCGGCGGCCTTCCGGCCGGCGTCCTCGGCCGCCATCTGGGCGGCATAGGGCGTCGACTTACGCGAACCCTTGAAGCCCATCATGCCGGCGCTGGACCAGGAGATGGTGTTCCCCTGAGCGTCGGTGATGGTGATCATGGTGTTGTTGAACGAGGCGTTCACATGCGCCACGCCCGAAGTGATGTTCTTACGTTCGCGGCGTTTAACGCGACCCGGTTCCTTGGCCATCGATACGCTCTCTTACTTCTTCTTGCCGGCGATCGGCTTGGCAGGACCCTTGCGGGTGCGTGCGTTGGTGTGGGTGCGCTGGCCGCGGACCGGCAGGCCCTTGCGGTGGCGCAGGCCGCGATAGCAGGCCAGGTCCATCAGACGCTTGATGTTGACGGCGGTCTCGCGGCGCAGGTCGCCCTCGACGGTGAAGTCGCGGTCGATGGTCTCGCGGATCTGCAGCACTTCGGCGTCGGTCAGCTGATTGACGCGGCGCGCGTCCTCGATGCCGACCTTGGCGACGATGTCCCGCGCCTTCGCCGGGCCGATGCCATGGATGTACTGGAGCGCGATGACGACGCGCTTGTTAGTCGGAATATTGACGCCAGCGATACGGGCCACGTGAAGATCTCTCCTGGTCACGCAAGAGAAGCGCGAACGGCGCCCCGGCCCCTCGCCCCGAAGGTCAAGCCGGTTCGTCCTTCGCGCTCTTTCGCGGAAGCGCTTCGTTATAGGGATCGTTGCGCTTCCGTCAACAACGGAAACGCCCATTTATGAACGGAAAAGGGCGGGCGCAAGGCCACCGCCCCGCCCGCGTCCGTACGCATAATACCCTCGCGACTCTGCCCTGAGGGTAGCTAAGGAAAGCACGAAGACGGCCCAAGGCGCAATCATGGCGCAATCGCGCGCGTCGCGGGCGCTTGCGCGAGGCCGGGCGGCGCCCTCACCTAGCGGCGCGATTCGGGGAGGACTTCATGGGTTTGCGTTTCACAATGCTGGCCGCGGCGGGATCCGCGGCGATTCTGGCCCTGGGGGCCCAGCCCGTGGCGGCCAAGGACCTGGCGATTCATGCCGGCCGGCTGATCGACGGCACGGGCAAGGCGGTCCAGACCCAGGTGACGATCCTGGTCCACGACGATCGGATCACCGGCGTTCAACCCGGCTTCACCGCCCCCAAGGGCGCCGAGGTGGTCGACCTCGCCAATTCGACCGTCCTGCCCGGCCTGATCGACGACCACGTCCACATCACCCAGAGCTTCCACAAGGGTGACCCGATCCATACGGCGATGACCCGCACCGATTTCGACGACGAGATCGACGCCACCGTGAATGCTCGGGCGACCCTGATGGCGGGCTTCACCTCGGCGCGGGACGTGGGCGGAGCGACCGGCGTGGTCGTGGCCCTGAAGCGCGCAATCAACGCCGGCGTGATCCCCGGCCCCAGGCTGTGGGTGGCCGGCACGCCACTCGGCCCCACAGGTGGCCACGGCGACGCCGCCGACGGCCTCGACCCGGAGCTTTCGCATCCCGGCTGGACGGACAACCTGATCGACAGCCCGGAGGCGGCGCGACGGACCGTGCGAAAGCTGCGCCGCGAGGGTGTGGACCTGATCAAGATCATGCCCTCGGGCGGAGTGATGTCGATCGGCGACGATCCGACCTTGCAGCTGATGACCGACGACGAGATCAAGGCGGTGATCGAGACCGCCCATTCGCTCGGCATGAAGGTCGCCGCCCACGCCCACGGCAAACAGGCCATCGACCACACCCTCGAGCTGGGCGTGGACTCAATCGAACACGGGACTTACGCCGACGCTGAGAGCTACAAGCTGTTCAAGGCCCACGGCGCCTACTTCGTGCCGACGATGTTGGTCGGCTCCAAGGTCGTCGAGCACGCGAAAAACCATCCCGAGGACCTGAACCCCTCCACGGTCCAAAAGGCGCTGACCGTGGTGCCCTACATGCTCAACAACATGCACAACGCCTATGCGGCGGGCGTGAAGATCGCCTTCGGCACCGACACCTTCGGCATGTCCAACCACGGGGAGAACGCCCAGGAATTCAAGCTCCTGGTCAACGCCGGCATGCCGCCCATGGAGGCGATCAAGGCCGCTGCCTGGAACGCCGCCGACCTGATCGGCGACACCAAGGACATCGGCTCCATCCAGGCCGGCCGCTACGCCGACATCATCGCCGTCGACGCCGATCCGCTGAAGGACGTGACCGTGCTTGAGCACGTCGCCTTCGTGATGAAGGGCGGGGTTGTCTACAAGGCGAAGGGCGTCGTCACGCCTCGCTGACCCTGCGGGAAGCTTGACGCCGGCCCCTGCGGGTCCAGACAGTCGGCGCATGACAACCGACGCCCAATTCATCCGCGGCCTGCCCAAGGCCGAGCTTCATCTGCACATTGAGGGCAGCCTGGAGCCCGAGCTGATGTTCGAACTCGCGCGCCGCAACCGGATCACCCTGCCCTTCGCCTCAGTGGAGGCGGTGCGCGCGGCCTACGCCTTCTCGAACCTGCAGGACTTCCTGGACATCTACTACCAGGGCGCGGGCGTGCTGATGACCGAGCAGGACTTCCACGATCTGGCCGTGGCCTATTTCCGGCGCGTCGCCGCCGACGGCTGCCGCCACGTGGAGCTGTTCTTCGATCCTCAGACCCACACCGATCGCGGCCTGCCCTTCTCGGTGGCCATAGACGGCCTGCTCTCCGGCATGGCGGAAGCCAAGGACTCGCTGGGGGTCACCTCCAAGCTGATCCTCTGCTTCCTGCGGCACCTGGACGAGGACGCAGCCTTCGCCACCCTCAAAGCCGCCGATCCGTACCTGAGCCAGCTCGCCGCCGTCGGCCTGGACTCTTCCGAGCTCGGCCACCCGCCCTCGAAGTTCGCCCGCGTCTACCAGGCAGCCCGCGCACGCGGCCTCAAGCTCGTGGCCCATGCCGGCGAGGAGGGTCCACCGGAATATGTCTGGGAGGCGCTGGACGTCCTGGGCGTCGACCGCATCGACCACGGCAACCGCGCGCTGGAGGATCCGGACCTGGTGACCCGGCTTGCGGGCTCGGCCATGACGCTCACCGTCTGTCCGCTCTCCAACCTGAAGCTCTGCGTGGTCAATGACCTGAAGGCTCACCCGCTGAAACGGATGCTGGACCTCGGCCTCAAGGCCACCATCAACTCCGACGACCCGGCCTATTTCGGCGGCTACCTGGCGGAAAATTGGATTCAGACGGCGGCGGCCCTCAACCTCGGCCGCGAGGACCTCGTCACCCTGGCCCGCAACAGCTTCACCGGCTCATTCCTGACGCCGGCGGAGATCGCCCCGCACCTGGCGGCCATCGACGCCTACGCCGTTGCGAACTGACTAGCTCGAGATGGGACCGCCCCGCGCCGCCACCGTGCGGGCCAGGGTCGCGCGCCACTCATCGGCGTAATCGCAGGCCTCGTAGCCCGAGATGTAGGGACCGCCGCGGGTGAAATGCGCGATCCGGGCGGCGGGATTGGCGTCGTACTCCCCCACCAGCCAATTCCAATCCAGCGGCAGGGCGCCGATCTCGTCTTCACTGGCGAGCCAGCGGAACTGGTGCAGGTCCAGGCCGCTCGCGGTCTGCACGAGGTCTGGGGTCAGCGCGCGGCATCTGGGGGTGTTCAGCAGCATGACGCTCGACCAGTTCTTCTTGGCGTAGGGCGTCTGCGGACGCCCCAGGAACTTGGAGTCATCCTTGGGCGCGTAGTCATGCTGGCAGACCATCACCGCGTAACGCTCGTCGGCGAGCGCGAACAGCTCGGCGATGTCGCCACGGACCAGCATGTCGCAGTCCATGAACAGCGACCAGCCGGCGTAGCCCGACAGATAGGGCGTCAGGAACCGCGAAAAGGAGAACTCGGTTGTCTGCTTGCCGGCTGGCGGGCGCTGGAAGATTGGCCGCAGGCTCGCCAGGTTGATCGGGGTGAAGCGCACGGGATGCCTGCTCGTCTCCACAATGCTCTGGCACAGGACGTGGTAGGCGACGATCTCCTGGCTGTCGTAGCCGATGTACACGTCGAGGACGGGCGGGCGCTGCAATGGGGTCTCCAGGAAAGTGGCGCGTCAGGGCGACGCCGGCGTGCGGGAAAGGCGCGCCCTAAGGGCGTCCGTCACCTCGCGCAGAACGGGCTCCCAGCTGCCCGGCGAAGATTGCCGATGCAGCTCGACGGAACCGTACCAGGGCATGGTGGGTGAGCTGGCCATGTAGCGCCACTCGGGACTGTACGGAAGCATGACCAGACAGTCCTTCCCGAGCGCGCCCGCCACGTGAACCACGGCGGTCTGGACCGAGACCACGACGTCGAGCGTGTCCAGCAGGCCGGCCAGTTCTTCGAAGTCATCGATCTCGGCCTTGGGAAACACGCGCACCGGCCGGCCGAGCCTGGCGCTGACCGCGGCGACCTCGTCTGCGACTTCGCCATACTGCAGGCTCACGAACTCACAGTCCGGCAGGTCCAGGATCGGCGCGAACTGCTCGAGCGTCATAGAGCGGCGCGCTGCGTTGGTGGTCGGCGTCCCGCCGCGCCAGGAAAGGCCGATGCGCAGTCCCGCGGGGCGCGGACCCAGCCTCGCGGCCCAGCGCTCCCGCACCGCCGCGCGTGGCGCGAGATAAGGACGGCCCGGAAAGTCTTCAAGCCGGCGCCGGAACTGTCGGGCCGGAGCGGCCATGGCGACAACCTTGTCATAGTCAGAGTGGCGGAACTCGGTGACGCGGGCATCGGGAAAGCGGACCTCCGGAAAGGAAGCCGCGAGCAGGCCTGCAAGCCGGAAGTCGCAAACGCAGGTGATCTGCGACGCCAGGGCGGCGAGGTCGGGGATCAGGCTGGCGAACATCACCTGGTCTCCGATCCCCTGTTCCGAGACGAGTAAGACCCGGCGGCCGCGCAGGTCCTCGGGATGCAGGTCCGGCTCCAGCCGCGCCAGCAGGTCCGTCAGCTGGCCCGCCGACTCCTTCAGGAAGACGGCTTTCTGCAAGCGCGCCTCGTAGTCCGACCATCCGCCTTCGAAGTCGCCTACGGTCAAGCGGATCAAGCCACGATCGAACCGCGCCGCGGCGTCGGCCGGACGAAGGGCGATGGCCGCGTCGAAAGCCGCCAGGGCCTCGTCATAGTGTCTCAGCGCGACGTGTTGCCAGGCCGCCTTGGTCAGCGCCTCGACCCGGCGGATGTCCCACCGGGCCGCCTCGACAAAGCTTTCGAGCGAGGCCTGGTCGCGGCCCAGGTGGCGCAGGGCGTCGCCACGGACGATCCAGGCCTCACCACTGGGGTTGATCGCAAGAGCGCGGTCGGCGACGTCAAGCGCCTCCTCGTGGCGGCCAAGGCCGTTCAAAGCCGCCCCGAGGAAGAACGGCGCGGTCGGATGGTCCGGCCGCAAGGCAAGCGCGCGGCTGAAGTTCGCCGCGGCCTGCTCCAGGCGGCCGGCCATGGCGTCTGATATGCCCAGGTCTGTATAGCGGTCGGGGTTCTCGGGATCTGGCGGCTGGGTCATCGCGCGTCGGATCGGCGGATGGCCGGGCTTACCGGCGAGGCGCGTCGAGCGCCTTGTCGATGGCCTGGGCCACCGCCTCGACCGAGCCCATGCCGTCCACCTCGACCAGCTTCTTCTGGTCCCCGTAGTAGGGCAGCAACGGCGCGGTCTGATCGTTGTAGGCGCCAAGCCGGACCTTAAAGCTCTCGGGATTGTCGTCGGGCCGGCCGCTCTCGGCGTAGCGCCCGGCGATCCGGTCCATCAGGGCCTGGTCGTCGACCTTCAGGCGGATGACCAGGTCGATGCGCGAGCCGCGCTGCGCCAGCATGGCGTCCAGCGCCTGGGCCTGGGCGAGCGTGCGCGGGAAGCCGTCGAAGATCGCGCCGCCGGCGGCCTCGGCCTCGGGCAGGCGTTCTTCGATCAGGGCGATGACGATTTCGTCGGAGACCAGCTCGCCGCGCTCCATGATGCCGGAGACACGTCTGCCGAGCGCCGATCCGGAGGCGATGGCGGCGCGCAGCATGTCGCCCGTGGAAAGCTGGACCATTTTTCGGGCCTCGACCAGGCGTTTGGCCTGGGTGCCCTTTCCCGCCGCCGGCGGGCCGAACAGGATCAGATTCATCAGTCCTCCCGTCGCCGGCCCTCTTGGCGGGACCTGCGATGCTAACCCCTAGCGGCCGCGGTTGCCCCGCAGCTTCGATTTCTTGATCAGACCTTCGTACTGGTGCGCCAGGAGGTGTGACTGGATTTGGGTCACCGTGTCCATGGTGACGCTGACCACGATCAGCACCGAGGTGCCGCCCATGTAGAAGGGGGCGTTGTAGTAGCCGATCAGGACTTCGGGCAGCAGGCAGACGATGGCGATGTAGGCCGCGCCGATCACCGTGATGCGGGTCAGCACGAAGTCGAGGTACTTCGCCGTATTCTTGCCGGGCCGGATGCCGGGCATGAAGCCGCCGTACTTCCGCAGGTTCTCCGCCGTGTCCTCCGGGTTGAACACCACGGAGGTGTAGAAGAAGCAGAAGAAGATGATCAGGGCGCCGTAGAGCACCATGAACAGCGGCCGCCCGTGCGTCAGTTGGCCCACCGCGCCCGGGAGCCACTGGAGCCAGTTGGGCAGGTTGCCGTTGGCCGCGAAGCCCATGACTGTCGTCGGCAACAGCAGCAGCGACGAGGCGAAGATCGGCGGGATGACGCCGGAGGTGTTGATCTTGAGCGGCAGGAAGGAGGTGTCGCCGCCGAACATGCGGTTGCCCACCTGGCGCTTGGGGTACTGCACCAGGAGCCGTCGCTGGGAGCGCTCCATGAAGACGATGGCCATGGTCACGCCCACCACCAGCACGCCGATAACCAAGAGCGCGCCGGGGTTCATCGACCCGGTGCGGGCCAGCTGGAAGGCCTGGTTGATGTAGCGCGGGAAGACCGCGACGATGCCCGCGAAGATGATCAGCGAGACGCCGTTGCCGACGCCGCGGCTGGTGATCTGCTCGCCCAGCCACATCAGGAAGAGCGTGCCGCCGGTGAGCGTCGCCATGGTGCAGATGACGAAGAACAGGCCCGGATTGTCGACGATACCCTGGCCCGACTGCAGGCCCATGGCGATGCCGAAGGACTGGAAGACCGCCAGCATCACGGTCAGGTAGCGGGTGTACTGGTTCATGGTCTTGCGACCAGCCTCCCCGCCTTCCTTCTTCAGCTTCTCCCAGGGCGGATAGACCGTCCCCAAGAGCTGCACGATGATCGAGGCGGAGATGTAGGGCATCACGTTCAACGCGAAGACCGCCATGTTCCTGACGGCGCCGCCGGAGAACATGTTGAACATGCCCAGAATGCCCTTCGACTGCCCTTCGAAGGCCTGGCCGAAGGCGGCGATGTTGATGCCGGGGATCGGGATGTAGCAGCCGATCCGATAGATGATCAGCGCCACCATCGTGAAGATCAGGCGCTTGTGCAGCTCGGTGGCCTTCTGGAAGGCCTCCACGTTCAGATTGGCTGCGAGTTGTTCAGCGGCCGAAGCCATTCAGAAGATCCCCTGACTCATCGTCCCCACCAGATAGGACACGCCGGCCCCGGTTGCGAGGCCGAATGGTCTTATAGCTCAGCTCAGGCCGCTTCGACCGGAGCTTCCTTCTTGGTGGTGGTGACCTTGCCGCCCGCCTTTTCGACCGCGGCGACCGCCGCGGCGGAGGCCGAGTAGACGGTGATGTTGATCTTCGACTTGATCTCGCCCTTGCCCAGCAGGCGCAGGCCGTCCTTCTTGCGGCGCACGACGCCCGCGGCGATCAGCACGTCGGCGTCCATGGCCTTCTTGGCGTCGAGCTTGCCCGCGGCGATCGCCTGCTCCAGCCGCCACAGGTTCACCTCGGCGAAGTCCTTGCGGAAGATGTTGTTGAAGCCGCGCTTGGGCATGCGCATGTGCAGCGGCATCTGGCCGCCCTCGAAGCCGGCGATGGCGACGCCTGAGCGCGCCTTCTGGCCCTTCACGCCGCGACCGGCGGTCTTGCCCTTGCCCGAGCCGATGCCGCGGCCGACGCGCATGCGGCCCTTGATAGAGCCTTCACGCGGCGAAAGTTCGTTGAGCTTGGTCATATGTGCCTCTCCTTGGGAGATCTGGCGCCGGAGCGAAGCTCCGACTCGGCTGATGTTTTCCCTCCCCTTTATGGGGAGGGTGGCCCGACGGGCCGGGTGGGGAGGTGTGGATCAGGCTCGGTGTTCGGAGCTTGGACGCGACTTCCCCACCCTCGGCCGGCGAGCCGGCCTGCCCTCCCCATAAAGGGGAGGGAGAATTCTACTCCACCACCTCGATCATGTGGGCGACCTTGGCGATCATCCCGCGCACGGAGGGGGTGTCCTCGAGCGTCGAGACGCGGCCGGGGCGGTTGAGGCCCAGGCCGACCAGGGTGGCGCGCTGATCCTTCTTGCGGCGGATCGGGCTGCCGGTCTGGCGAACGGTGACAGTAGCCATCGTACTTATCCTTCCACGTCCGCGGTGTCCGCGGCCGGCGTCGAAGCGCCGTCGGCGCGGCGGCCGATGACATCCGAGACCTTCTTGCCGCGCTTGGCGGCGACCTGGCGGGGCGAGGACTGGGCCTTCAGGGCCTCGAACGTCGCGCGCACCATGTTGTAGGGGTTGGACGAACCAACCGACTTGCCGACCACGTCCTGCACGCCGAGCGTTTCCAGNNGCTTCTTCGGTCGCCTTGCGGATGGCTTCCGGCACTTCACGCGCCTTGCCATGACCGAAGCCCACGCGGCCCTTCTGATCGCCGACCACCATCAGGGCGGCGAAGGAGAACCGTCGGCCACCCTTCACGGTCGCCGCGACGCGGTTGATGTGCACCAGCTTTTCGACGATGTCGCTGTCGCGTTCTTCTTCGCGATTGTTGCGACCGCCGCGATTGTCATCCCTGCGAGCCATCTAGCGTTCCTTAGAAATTCAGGCCGGCTTCACGCGCGGCATCCGCCAGCGCCTTCACCCGACCGTGATAAAGATAGCCGCCGCGATCGAAGACCACGTCCTTGACGCCCTTTTCGATGGCGCGCTGGGCCACCAGAGCGCCCACGCGGGCCGCGGCGTCCTTGTCGGCGCCCTTCTTGGTCTTCTCGGCGCCTTCCAGCGTCGAGGCGGCCGCCAGCGTCACGCCGCGTTCATCGTCGATGACCTGGGCGTAGATGTTCTTCGACGAACGGAAGACCGACAGGCGCGGACGCCCGTTGGCCAGCTTGCGCAGACGGACGCGCGTACGTTGCGCGCGCTTCTGCGATGAATCACGGGAGGAAAGAGCCATGACCTACTTCTTCTTGCCTTCCTTGCGGAAGATGTATTCGCCGACGTATTTCACGCCCTTGCCCTTGTACGGCTCGGGCGGACGGATGCGACGGATGCGGGCGGCGGTTTCACCGACCTGCTGCTTGTCGATGCCGGAAATCCTGATTTCGGTCTGCTTCGGCACGGCGAAGGCGATCCCGGCCGGGGCCGGAATGTCGACGTCGTGGCTGAAGCCCAATTGCATGGAGAGCGCCTGACCCTTCATCGCCGCGCGATAGCCCACGCCCACCAGCTCGAGCGTCTGCTCGAAGCCCGTGGTGACGCCGGTCACCATATTGCCGACCAGGCTGCGCGAGAGGCCCCACATGGCCTGGGCGCGCTGGCCCTCGGCGCGCTTCGCCAAGGTCAGTTCGCCATTGGCCTGACTGACTTCGATCTCTTCGGCGACCGTCCAGGAAAGCTGCCCCTTGGGGCCCTTCACCGTGACCGTCTGACCTTCGAGGGTCACCGTCACCCCAGCTGGGATGGCGATCGGTTTCTTTCCGATACGAGACATATCAGTAGACCCGGCAGAGGACTTCGCCGCCCACATTCGCGTCACGCGCGGAGGTGTCCGACATGACGCCCTTGGGCGTCGACAGGATCGAGATCCCGAGACCGTTCTTCACGGGCTTCAGGTCCTTGATCGACGAATAGACGCGGCGGCCGGGCTTGGAGATGCGCTTGATTTCCACGATGACGGGCGCGCCATCGAAGTACTTCAGCTCGATCTCGAATTCCGGGAAGGCGCCGGGCGTTTCCACCAGGTGGTAGCCGCGGATGTAGCCTTCCTCGGTCAGCACGTCCAAGAGGCGCGCGCGCATCTTGGAGGCTGGCGTCGTCAGCTTGGCGCGGCCACGCATGGCGGCGTTCTTGAGACGGGCGATCAGATCGCCGATGGGGTCGTTGACCATGCTCTTAGATCCCCTACCAGCTCGACTTGACGAGACCGGGGATCAGCCCTGACGACCCGAGGTCGCGCAGGGAGATCCGGCTCATCTTCAGCTTGCGGTAGTAGGCGCGCGGACGGCCAGTCACCAGGCACCGGTTACGGATGCGGGTCTTGGACGAACTGCGCGGCAATTCCGCCAGCTTCAGCCGGGCTTCGAAACGTTCTTCCAGCGGCAGAGCCTCGTTGTTGGCGACAGCCTTAAGCTCGGTGCGCTTAGCGGCGTATTGCTTGACGAGGGCCTGGACCCGCAGGTTGCGGTTGACGGCGCTTTTCTTGGCCATGTGCTCTTTCTTTCCCGCTTAAGCTTGCGCTTGGACGAACGGGAACTGGAATTCCTTCAGAAGCGCGCGCGCTTCGTCGTCGGTTTTCGCAGTCGTGGCGACGATGATGTCCATGCCCCACATCTGATCGATCTCGTCGTAGTTGATCTCCGGGAACACGATGTGTTCGCGCAGACCAAGGGCGTAGTTGCCCCGACCGTCGAAAGAGGTGGGCCGAAGACCCCGGAAATCCTTCACCCGCGGCAGCGCCACGGTGATCAGGCGGTCCAGGAACTCGTACATGCGGTCCGCGCGAAGCGTGACCTTGGCCCCGATCACCATGCCTTCGCGCAGCTTGAAGCCGGCGATGGAGGTGCGCGCCTTGGTCGGCACGGGTTTCTGGCCCGCGATCTTCGCAAGGTCGGCCATGGCGGCGTTGACCTTCTTGGAGTCGGCCACGGATTCGCCGATGCCCATGTTGAGGACAATCTTGTCCAGCTTGGGAATCTGCATCTCGTTGGTGTAGCCGAACTGGTCCTTCAGGGCCTTGCGGATGCGGGTCCGATACTCGGCCTTCATCCGGGGTTCGTAAGCTTTGTCAGCCATTTGCGATCACCTCGCCGGTCGTCTTGGCGAACCGGACCTTCTTGTCGCCGTCCATGCGGAAGCCAACGCGCGTAGCTTTTCCCTTAGAGTCGACCAGGGCCACGTTCGACACGTGAAGCGGCGCTTCCTTGTTCTTGATGCCGCCCTGGGGATCGCCCTGGGACGGACGGGTGTGGCGCTGAACCATGTTCACGCCTGCGACCAGCACGCGGGATTCCTTGGGGAACACCTTGGACACGGCACCTTGGCGGCCCTTGTCCTTGCCGGTGAGGACCACGACGCGGTCCCCCTTCTTGATCTTCGCTGACATCACAGCACCTCGGGCGCGAGCGAGATGATCTTCATGTGGTTCTTGGCGCGCAGCTCACGGGGAACCGGGCCGAAGATCCGCGTGCCGATCGGCTCGCTTTGCTTGTTGACGATGACCGCCGCGTTCTTGTCGAAGCGGATCACCGAACCGTCCTTGCGCTTGATGGCCGAAGACGTGCGCACGACGATGGCTTGCAGCACATCGCCCTTCTTCACGCGGCCGCGCGGAATGGCCTCCTTCACGGAGACCACGATCTTGTCGCCGACGCCGGCGTAACGGCGCCCCGCGCCGCCCAGCACCTTGATGCACATGACTCGGCGTGCGCCGGAGTTGTCGGCGACTTCCAGGTTAGTTTGCATCTGGATCATTGGTTCTGATCCCTTACGCTGCCTGGTCGGCGCCGCCCTTGGGCAGCACCTCCCAAGTCTTGGTTTTCGACTTCGGCGCGCATTCGATGATGCGGGCGTTGTCGCCGGCCTTGTAGACGTTGCCCTCGTCGTGGGCGTGATACTTCTTGGACCGGCGCACGGTCTTCTTCAGCACCGGGTGCAGGAAGGTCCGCTCGACCTTCACCACCACCGTCTTGTCGCCCTTATCGGAGACGACAACGCCCTCGAGAATTCGTTTCGGCATCTGTCAGCTCTCCTCAGGCCTGCGCCTGCTTGGTCCGCAGGTGGGTCTTGATGCGCGCGATATCCTTGCGCACCTGATCCACGCGGTGGGTCTTCTCGATCTGGCCGGTCGCCTTCTGGAAGCGCAGGTTGAACTGCTCCTTCTTCAGGTTGATCAGGCTCTCGGCCAGCTGGTCGGGGGTCAGCCCGCGAACTTCGTCAATCTTCATCACGCGTGCTCCGCGGCGGCGTCGATGCGCGCGACGATGCGGGTCTTCACCGGAAGCTTGGCCGCGCCGAGGCGCAGGGCTTCACGGGCCACGTCGTCCGGCACGCCATCGATTTCAAACATGATCCGGCCCGGGTGAACGCGCGCGGCCCAGTACTCGACCGCGCCCTTGCCCTTGCCCATCCGCACTTCGGCCGGCTTGTCGGTGACCGGCACGTCCGGGAAGATGCGGATCCACACCCGGCCCTGGCGCTTCATCTGACGCGTGATCGCGCGGCGGGCCGCCTCGATCTGACGCGCGGTGACGCGCTCGGGCTCGACCGACTTCAGGCCATAGGCGCCGAAGTTCAGCGTGAAGCCGCTCTTGGCGATCCCGTGGATCTTGCCCTTGAACTGCTTGCGGTACTTGGTCTTTTTCGGAGACAGCATCAGTCAGACCCTTACGCGTTCGCCTGCTCGCGCCGATCGCGGCGCGGGCCGCGGTCGGGGCGATCGCCGGAGCGGTCACGACCGCCGCCTTCACCCGCCGGACCGCTTTCGCCGGCCAGGCGCTTGTCCAGCGCCATGGGGTCGTGCTCGAGCACTTCGCCCTTAAAGACCCACACCTTCACGCCGATGATGCCGTAGGTGGTCTTGGCCTCGGTGAAGCCGTAGTCGATGTCGGCGCGCAGCGTGTGCAGCGGCACGCGGCCTTCGCGGTACCATTCCATCCGCGCGATTTCCGCGCCGCCGAGGCGGCCGGAGACGTTGATGCGGACGCCCTTGGCGCCGAGGCGCATGGCCGACTGCATCGAGCGCTTCATGGCGCGGCGGAAGGCCACGCGGCGCTCGAGCTGCTGGGCGATGTTCTCGGCGATCAGCTGGGCGTCGGTCTCGGGCTTGCGGATCTCGACGATGTTCAGGTGAACCTCGCCGTCCGTCATGGCCGCGATGTCCTTGCGCAGCTTGTCGATGTCCGCGCCCTTCTTGCCGATGATCACGCCGGGGCGCGCGGCATAGATGGTGATGCGGCACTTCTTGTGCGGACGCTCGATGGTGATGCGCGACACGCCCGCCTGATAGAGGCGCTTCTTCAGCGCGCGGCGGACCTGGATGTCCTCGTGCAGCAGCTTTCCGTAGTCCGCGCCGTCGGCGAACCAACGGCTGTCCCACGTGCGGTTGATGCCGAGCCGCAGCCCGATCGGATTGACTTTCTGACCCATCAGGCAGCCTCACCCAGTTCGCGGACCACGATGGTGATCTCGCTGAACGGCTTCTCGATACGCGAAGCCCTGCCCCGCGCACGGGCGGAGAAGCGCTTCATCACCAGGTTCTTGCCCACGTAGGCCTCGGCGACGACGAGGGAGTCGATGTCGAGGTTGTGGTTGTTCTCGGCGTTGGAGATCGCCGAATAGAGCGCCTTGCGGACATCGCTGGCGATGCGCTTGTGACTGAACTCGAGTTCGTTCAGGGCCCGCTGGACCTTGAGGCCGCGGATCGACTGAGCGACCAGGTTCAGCTTTCGCGCGCTGGTCCGAAGGGTTTTCACCTTCGCCATCGCTTCGATACCGGCCAGTCGGCGAGGTTGCTTGCTCTGCGACATGGCTACTTCCTCTTGGCCTTCTTGTCGGCGGCGTGGCCGGGGAAGAAGCGGGTCGGAGCGAACTCGCCCAGCTTCATGCCGACCATGTCTTCCGACACATGCACGGGGACGTGCTTTTGGCCGTTGTGCACGCCGAACGTGAGACCCACGAACTGCGGCATGATGGTGGAGCGGCGCGACCAGGTCTTGATCACATCCTTGCGGCCCGAGCTTTGAACAGCCTCGGCCTTCTTGAGCAGGTATCCGTCGACGAACGGACCTTTCCAGACTGAGCGGGTCATCGCTTAGCGAGCCTTCCTGGCATGACGCGACCGGATAATGAACTTGTCGGTCGTCTTGTTCGTACGAGTCTTGGCGCCCTTGGTCGGCTTGCCCCACGGGGTGACCGGGTTACGGCCGCCGGAGGTCTTGCCTTCACCGCCGCCGTGGGGGTGATCGACCGGGTTCATGGCGACGCCGCGGACGTGGGGCCTGCGGCCCTTGTGACGGTTGCGGCCGGCCTTGCCCATGACCTCGTTCATGTGGTCGGGGTTCGAGACCGCGCCCACCGTGGCCATGCAGCTGTCCGGCACCATGCGCAGCTCGCCCGAGTTCAGGCGGATCTGGGCGTAGCCGGCGTCGCGGCCGACGAGCTGGGCGTAGGTCCCCGCGGAGCGGGCGATCTGGCCGCCCTTGAGGGGCTTCAGCTCGACGTTGTGGATGATGGTGCCGATCGGCATGCCGCGCAGGGGCATGGCGTTGCCGGGCTTCACGTCGGCCTTCTCGGCCGCGATCACCTGGTCGCCGACCTTCAGCCGTTGCGGGGCCAGGATGTAGGCCAGCTCCTCGTCGGCGTACTTGATGAGCGCGATGAACGCCGTGCGGTTGGGGTCGTACTCCAACCGCTCCACGACGCCGACCATGTCGAACTTCCGGCGCTTGAAGTCGATCTTGCGATAGAGGCGCTTGGCGCCGCCGCCGCGGAAACGCACCGCGATACGGCCACCGCCGCCACGCCCGCCGGACTTGGTCAGGCCCTCGACGAGGGACTTGATCGGTCCGCCCTTGTGGAGCTCGGACTTGTCCACCAGCACCAGCTGGCGGCGACCCGGAGAGGTCGGATTATACTGCTTCAAGGCCATCGGATCAGAGCCCCGTGGTGATGTCGATCGACTGGCCTTCGGCCAGGGTCACGACAGCTTTCTTGACGTCGGAACGCCGGCCCTTGATGCCGCGGAACCGCTTGGTCTTGCCCTTGACGTTGAGCGTGTTGACCTTGGTCACGTTCACTTTGAACAGCGCTTCGACAGCGGCTGCGATTTCGTCTTTCGTGGAGTCGCCCGCGACGCGGAAGACCACCTTGTTGTGCTCGNNACGCAGCCTCCTTCTCTTGGAAGCGCGCCTGGATCGCTTCGACCGCGTCCTTGGTCAGGACCAGGGTGCGGCGGCGCAGCACGTCATAGACGTTGAGGCCGGCGTTCGGCAGCACGTCGACGTTGGGGATGTTGCGGGCGGCCAGTCCGAAGTTCTTGTCGACCTCGGCGCCGGCGATGACCAGGGCGTGGGTGATGCCGATGGCGCCCAGCTGGGTGCGCAGAGCCGCCGTCTTGGCGTCCTTGCAGGCCACGGTGTCGACGACGATCAGCGTGCCGTCCTTGGCCTTGGAGGAAAGCGCGTGGCGAAGCGCCAGCGCGCGGACCTTCTTGGGCAGGTCGAAGGCGTGGCTGCGGACCACAGGCCCGTGGGCCCGGGCGCCGCCGACGAACTGAGCCGCCCGGCGCGAGCCGTGACGGGCGCCGCCGGTGCCCTTCTGCTTGTACATCTTCTTCGAGGTCCGCGAGACTTCATTGCGGACCTGGACCTTGTGGGTGCCGGCGCGGCGCTTGGCCAGTTGCCAGGTCACCATGCGCTGCAGGATGTCGCCGCGGATATCGGCGATGCCGAAGATGTCGTCGGAAAGCTCGATCGAGCCGCTCTTCCCGCCGTCCAGTTTGATGACGTCGAGTTTCATCAGGCTTCTTCCCCAGCTTCCGGCGCGTCAGCGGCAGGCGCTTCGGTTTCGGTGGCTTCGGCGGCAGGCGCTTCGGTCGCTTCGGCGGCAGGCGCCTCGGCTTCCATCACCGCGGGCTCCTCAGCGACAGGCGCTTCGGCGGCGGCTTCGACGACCGGGGTCTCTTCCTCGGCGGCGGGAGCCTTGGGCTCTTCGCCGGGCTTGCGGAAGGCGCCGGGGGTCGGGATGTCCTTGGGGGCGGCCATCTTCACCGCATCGCGGATCTTGACGTAGTCGCCCTCGGCGCCGGGGACGGCGCCCTTCACCAGGATCAGGCCGCGTTCGACATCGACGCGCCAGACGGTGAGGTTGAGGGTGGTGACGGTTTCCTGGCCGAGTTGGCCGGCCATGTGCTTGCCGGCGAAGGTCTTGCCCGGATCCTGGCGCTGGCCGGTGGAGCCGTGGGCCCGGTGGGAGACGGACACCCCGTGGGTGGCCCGCATGCCGCCGAAGTTCCAGCGCTTCATGGCGCCCTGGAAGCCCTTGCCGACCGTGACGCCGGTGACGTCGATCTTCTGGCCCGGGAGATAGTGGTCGGCGGTCAGCTCGGAGCCGACGTCGATCAGCATGTCTTCCGACACCCGGAACTCCATGAGCGTGCGCTTGGGCTCGACTTCGGCTTTCGCGAAGTGGCCGCGCATGGCCTTGGAGGTGTTCTTGGGCTTCTTGGCGCCCGCGCCCAGCTGGAGGGCGACGTAGCCGTCCTTGTCCTGGGTGCGTTGGGCGACGACCGTGCAGCCTTCGAGGCTGAGCACGGTCACCGGCACATGGGTCCCCGCTTCATCGAAGAAGCGAGCCATGCCCAGCTTTTTGGCGATCACGCCGGTACGCATCTGGCTGACCCCCTAGAGCTTGATCTCGACGTCCACGCCGGCGGACAGGTCGAGCTTCATCAGCGCGTCCACGGTCTGCGGGGTGGGGTCGACGATATCGAGCACGCGCT
>PLEH01000145.1:0-150 GCA_003136395.1 Phenylobacterium sp. | reverse complement strand
TGAGAGCCCGTACGCGTAAGTCCGCAAAAACGACTTAGGCCCACGCGATACCCGCGAGGGCCTGCGCCAAGGCGCCGGTGAAGGCACTGCCTCAGCTCGTTCTGCGAACCGCGTCTAGCCCGAGAGCTACAGCCGGTCCAACAGGAGGCG
>PLEH01000327.1 GCA_003136395.1 Phenylobacterium sp. | reverse complement strand
GGCTCGAAGCTGTTCATCGGCACCACCGGCGACGACAATCCGATACATGGCACGGCCGGCTCCGACGGCCTGTTCGGCAGCACCGGCAACGACGTCATGGATGGCGGTTCGGGCGGCAACGACCTGCTGCAGGGCAACCAGGGCAACGACATGCTGACAGGCGGCACCGGCGGCCTGAACACCATCTTCGGGGGCCAGGGCGATGACAGCATCATCCTGACAGGCTCCGGATCGAGTGCGAGCGCCACCAACTTCGCCCAGGGCAACCTCGGCAACGACACCATCCTTGGCAGCTCCAACGCCGACACCATCCTGGGCGGCAAGGGCGACGACAGCATCACCGGCGGCGGCGGCGCGGGTGGCGATTTCCTGAACGGCAATCTCGGCGACGACGTCATCAGCGCCGCAGGCGGCACGGGTCACAACACCTTGTTGGGCGAGGACGGCGACGACAAGCTGACGGGCGGCAGCGGCGGCGATTCACTCAACGGCGGCAACGGCGACGACACCCTGCTCGGCGGCACGGGCGCCGACACCATCGACGCGGGCGCCGGCACGGACACGATCTCCGACACCGGCGGCGCCAACCTCATCACCGACACGGTCGGCAACTCGAGGATCCAGCTCACCGGCGGCGGCGACAGCACCGTCATCACCGGCGCCGGGAACGACTCCGTCAACGCCGGCGCGGGCAATGACTCGATCAATGTCGGCGACGGGGTCAACACGGTCACCGACAGCGGCGGCAACGACACGGTCATCTCGGGCTCGGGGATCGACGTGATCACCACCGGCGGCGGCGACGACAGCATCTCGGCCGGCGACGGCGCCAACACCGTGCACGGCGGCGGCGGCGCGGACACCATCACCACCGGGGCCGGCGACGACACCATCGACATCACCGGCAGCGGCTTCATCACCGCCGGGGCCGGCAACGACACCATCACCGGCGCCACCGGCTCCAGCACGATCGACGGCGGGGCCGGCAACGACAGCATCATCACCGGCGCAGGCTCCGACACGATCCTGCTCGGCGACGGCAACAACACCCTTACCGACACCGGCGGCTCTAACACGATCACCGGCGGCGCGGGCAACGACCAGGTCGCGCTCAGCGGGGGTTCGCTCAACGTCGTCAACCTCGGCGAAGGCAGCAACACCGCCACGGACACCGGCGCGGGCGGCGACACCATCACCGGCGGCGGCGGCGGCAACAACATCACCACCTCGGCCGGAGCAACCGACAGCATCACCACCGGGTCCGGCGTCGACACCATTTCCTCCGGCGCCACGACCGCCTTCCTCAACGGCGGCGCCGGCGGCGACTCGATCCACTTCTCCGGTCAGGGCGGCGTCCAGGGCGGTGACGGCGACGACACCATCACCGGCGGCAATGTTTCGTCGATCGTCGACGGCGGGAACGGCGCGGACTCCATCACCATGGGGACCGGCAGCGACACCATCACCGGCGGCTCGGGCAACGACGTCATCGTCGGCGGCGGCGGCCACGACCTGCTCTCCGGCGGCGGCGGCTCGGACACCTTCGTGTTTGCGACGGGAACCTCACCCGCCACTGGTGGCGGGGGCAGCGCCGAGGTTATCAACGACTGGAACTCGACGGACTCGCTAAAGATCAGCAACCTTGGGGCTGGCGCGGCGACGTTCCATGCCGTCTCCCTGACAGCAAGCAACTTCACGGCGGCGATTAGTCTGGCGGACACCGAAATCGCCACGACTCACGCGGGGGACAAGTATGCCGCCGTCCAGGTTGGCGCGGACGTCATTGTTTTCGCAGACACTTCGGCCGATGGACATATCACCGCGGCCGACGACGCGATCATTCTGACCGGCAAGACACTCGCCGACGTCCTCGCTAGCGATTTCATATAGCGAGGCTCCAGCTTTTCGACGTCGCGGGGGCCGCTCTTCGGAGCGGCCCTTTGCATTTGGGCCTAAGTTGCGGCGACTGATTCGCCTGGAGGCCAGCTGCGGTCATGAGCGGCCCGAGTATCCTGATTGTCGTCGACGCCGGCCCCGCGGTGGGGGGCGGCCACGTCATGCGTTCCCTCACCCTGGCCGGCGCCCTGGAGGCGCAGGGGGCGACCTGCCGCTTCGTGATTCCGCCGGCGGCCGAAGCGATCTTCGCGGCCTTCGCGCCCGACGCCGAGAGGCTCGCCGCGGCCTCGAACGCCCCCGGCGACTTGGCCGCGACGGCCAGGCCGCACAGCTTCGACGCCGTCATCTTCGACCACTACGGCCTCTCCGAAGGCGACCATCGGGCCCTGGCGCAGGGCAAGCCGGCGCTCGCCATCGACGACCTGGCCGACCGGCCGTTGGGTGCGGACCTGGTGCTGGATTCCGGCCCCGCCCGGCGGGCCGAGGACTATGACGGCCTGATCCCGGAGGGCGCGCGGCTGCTGCTCGGCCCGCAGTACGCCCCGGTGCGGCCGGAGTTCGCGGCCCTGCGGGAGACCGCGCTCGCCTGGCGCGGCGAACCGGTGGGCCGGGTGCTGGTCGCCCTTGGGCTGACCGACGTGGACGGCATCACCGGCCGGGTGGTCGAGCGGCTGCGGCCGAAGGTCAGCGACGTCGGCATCGACATCGTGCTCGGCGCCGACGCCCCCAGCCTGGCCAGCCTGACCAAGATCGCCCGACGCGACACCCGCATCGCCTTGCACATCGACAGCCTGCAGATGGCCCAGCTCACCGCCGAGGCCGATTTCGCCATCGGCGCGGCGGGCTCCTCGACCTGGGAGCGCTGCACGCTCGGGCTGCCCACCCTGATGCTGGTGGTGGCGGAGAACCAGCGGGCCGCGGCCCAGACGCTGGCTGAGCGGGAGGCGGCCCTGGTGGTGGATGTCGGCGCAGCCGATTTCGAAGCGCAGTTTGACCGGGCGCTGATGCGCATCGCCACCGACGCCAACCTGCGCCGCCAGCTGGCGAGCGCCAGCGCCGAACTCTGCGACGGCCAGGGCGCACCGAGGGTCGCCGAAACGTTCCTGAAGCTGATCGCCGCCAAGAGCGGCTAGGGCTTGAAGCTGATCGCCGCGCGCGGAAGTTGAGCGCGCTGGCCGGGCCCTAATCCGGCGTTAACCGCAAACGTGTTGCCCTGCCGGCTGGAAATTTCCGGAGGATGAGGGCTTGGCGCTGACCCGCGCAGTATCGCACGCGCCGCCGCAGGCCGCGCCTGCCGCCGTCCCGGTGGCGCGGCCGCGCCTGCCGACGGCCGAGGCGGTCCTGCCCTATCTGCGGGAGATCGACGAGGCGCGCTGGTACTCCAACTTCGGCCCGCTGCTCACCAGCCTCGAACAGCGGCTCGCCGACCGGTTCGCGAGGCCCACCCAGGTAATCACCGTCACCAACGCCACCCAGGCGCTGACGCTTGCGCTGCAGGCCATGGACCTGGCGCCCGGCGGCCATGTGGTCATGCCGGCCTGGACCTTCGTCGCCACGGCCCACGCCGTGATCCAGGCCGGGCTCAAACCGTGGTTCGTGGACGTCGATCCCGCGACCTGGATGCTCGATCCGGCGCAGGTCGCGGAGCTCAGCGGCGACATCGCCGCCGTGATCCCGGTTTGCGCTTTCGGGGCCATGCCCGACATGGCCGCCTGGCGCGCCTTCCGCGACAGCACCGGCGTCCCGGTGCTCGTCGACGCCGCGGCGGCCTTCGACACCCTCAATGACGCGGGCCTGCCCGCCGTCGTCAGCCTGCACGCCACCAAGGTTCTGGGGCTGGGCGAAGGCGGTTTCCTGGCGACCGAGGACGCTCAACTCGCGGCGCGGGTTCGCCAACTCACCACCTTTGGCTTTCAGGGCAGCCGCGACAGCCAGGTCGCTGCGACCAACGCCAAGCTCTCCGAATATGCCGCGGCCGTGGGCCTGGCGGCGCTCGACGGCTGGCCGGGCGACCGGCTGCGCTGGATGCGCACCGCCCAGATGCTGCGCATCTCGCTGATCGGCCGTCCCGAGGTCTCTTTCCAGCCCGGCTGGGGCAGCGACTGGGTGACCAGCGTCTGCACGGTCGGCCTGCCCGAAGGCGCGGCGCAGTCCGTCGCTCGCAGCCTCGCTGCGGACGGCGTCGACACCCGCCAGTGGTGGGGCGGAGGCTGCCATGCCAGCACCGCGTTCGCCGGCTGCCGCCGGGAGGACCTTTCCGTCACGGACCGGCTCGCGGCCGCCACCCTGGGCCTGCCGTTTTCCATCGACATGGACGCCCAGGAGATCGCGCGTGTGGCCGCCGCGCTGGAGCATGCCCTGGCCGCGTGCTGGGGCTCAAGGCCGCCAGAAGTTTCCGCCCGTTAACCATTCCGTAGCCGCGGAATCCTAGACTCCGACCTCGCGGTGTTCAGGCGGGCGAGATGCGAGACGTCATCATCTTCGGAATGGGTCAGGTGGCGGAGGTGATCCACCACTATCTCACCGAAGAGGGCGGCCGGAGCGTCGTGGCCTTCACCGTCGACAAGGAGTTCCGCACGGCCGACGAGGTGCTGGGCGTTCCGGTGGTCGACTTCGAGGCCGTCGAACGACGCTACCCGCCGGCCACCCACGAGATGTTCGTCGCCGTCAGCTTCAGGGGCGTGAACAAGCTCCGGGAGACCAAGGTCGCCGCCGCCGAGGCCAAGGGTTACACGCTGACCAGCCACGTGAGCCCACACGCCAGCGTCTGGTCCAAGCTGGTCGTGAACCCCAACACCATCATCATGGAAAACAACGTCATCCAACCCTTCGTTACGATCGGGCGCAACGTGATTATGTGGTCGGGCAACCACATCGGCCACCACACGCGGATCGGCGACAACTGCTTCATCGCCTCGCATGCGGTGATCTCGGGCAACTGCGAGATCGGCGCCGGGACCTTCATCGGCGTGAACGCCACCCTGCGCGACAACATCACCATCGGGACGCGCAACGTGATCGGCGCCGCCGCCCTGATCCTGAAATCGTCGGACGACAACGCCGTCTTCGTCGGCGCCGCGACGGAGGCCGCCAGGGTCACCAGCGACCGGCTCCGGTCGATCTGAGGCGCGGCGATGGGCTGGCGCATCATGGGGCGGATTTTCGACCCCTCCGAACACGACTGGGCCGGCACGCACGGCCAGGTGCCCACGGCGCTGGTCTATGAGGACAAGGTCCGCGTCTTCTACGCCGACCGGTTCGCCGACGGACGCAGCTACACGACCTATCTGGATCTCGACCGGGCGGACCTGAGCCGGGTCACCTATTTCCACAAGGACCCGATCCTGGGATTCGGGGCGCCGGGCACGTTCGACGACGACGGCGCCATGCCGAGCTTCCCGGTCCGTAAGGACGGCCGGGTGCTGCTCTACTACAGCGGCTGGAACCGCGGCGTGACCGTGCCCTACCGCAACTCCGTCGGCATCGCGGTCAGCGACGACGACGGCGACACCTTCCGGCGGCTCTACGAGGGGCCCGTTCTCGAACGCAATCCGCTCGAGCCCTACATCGCCGTGACCCCGACCCTGCTGAAGGAGGGGGAACTCTGGCGGATGTGGTACATCTCAGGCGTCCGCTGGGTCGAGGTCGAGGGCAAGTTCGAGCCCGTCTATGTGATCAAATACGCCTCCTCGCGCGACGGGGTGAACTGGGACCGGCCCAACCACCTCTGCATCCCGCCGGCGCATGACCGCGAGGCCTTCTCCCATCCCACCGTCATCCGCGACGGCGATCGCTACCGGATGTGGTACTGTTTCCGGGACTCGGCGGACTATCGCGATGGCGCCGGCGCCTACCGCATCGGTTACGCGGAATCCGCGGACGGCCTGGACTGGCGGCGGATGGATGACGTCTGCGGTCTCGGCGTGGGCGAGGCGCCCTGGGCGTCCACGATGACCTGCTATCCCTTCGTGGCGCAGATCGACGGCAAGATCGTCATGTTTTTCAACGGCAACGGCTTCGGCCGGTCCGGCTTCGGATACGCCGTCCTGGAGGAGGCCGCATGAGCGACGAAGCGCCCATCGAGGCCACGACGGCTCAGGCCGAGGGCTTCGCCTTCCGCCGTCGGCTGCGCGAGATGATGCAGGGCTCGCCCCTGCCGCCCGACGAGCTGATGTTCAACCTCGGCCTCTATGTCCGAAGCTCGCTCCTGGTGAAGTTCCTGGTGCTGCACGACGCCTACCGCCGGATCGCCTCGGTGCCGGGCGCGCTCCTGGAATTCGGCACCTGGCGCGGCCAGAACCTTGTGCTGCTGGAGAACCTGCGGGCGATCCACGAGCCCTTCAACAAACAGCGTCCGATCATCGGCTTCGACACCTTCGCTGGCTATCCCGAAGAGGCCGGCATGGCGGCGAAATCCACCGAGACCCACGGCGGCTACAACACCGGCGGGAGCTATCCGGACTACCTGAGCGAACTCCTCCAGGTCCACGAGGGCATGAACGCTTTCGGCCACATCCGCGGCGGCCACCAGCTGATCGCCGGCGACGTCACCGAGACCGCGCCCAAATATTTCGCCGACCACCCGGAGACCCTGGTCGCCTTCGCCTTCTTCGACATGGGCCCCTACGAGCCGACCGTGGCGGCGCTGAAAGCGCTCCTGCCGCACACCGTGCCCGGCAGCGTCCTGCTGTTCGACGAGCTCACCTGGGCCGGCGCGCCCGGCGAGGCGATCGCCTTCAAGCAAGTTTTCGCCGACGTCCGCTACACCATCGAGAAGTGCCAGTTCTATCCGTCCAAGTCCCTGGTCACCCT